>JBMYPI010000179.1:0-5094 GCA_049600155.1 Rubricella sp. | reverse complement strand
AGAGCCTCGACGTGTTCAAACAGGGCGATGGCGATCACCTGGGTCTCTCCGGGAATGTTGCCGACGAAGGTGATGGTCGCGCCGAACTCGCCAAGCGCCTTGGCGAAGGCCAGGACCGCGCCCGCGAGCACGCCCGGCAGGGCAAGGGGGAGCGTGACCCGCCGAAAGACGGTGAAGGGCGATGCACCGAGGGTCGCAGCCGCATCCTCCAGCCCGCGATCCACGGCCTCGATCGAGATCCGGATCGCACGCACCATGAGTGGGAAAGCCATGACGGCCGCAGCCAAAACGGCCCCTTCCCACGCAAAGGCGAGTCTCATGCCGATGCTGTTCAGAACCGTCCCCACAGGCCCTTGCGGCCCGAAAAGCAGCAAGAGAGCGTAGCCCGTTACGACGGGCGGGAGCACGAGCGGCAGGTGGACGATACCATCGAGCAGCCACTTTCCGGCGAAATCGCGCCGTGCGAGGACGTGGGCGATCCAGATCCCCAGGGGGAGCGAGAGAGCGGTCGCCCAGAACGCGACGCGCAAGGAAAGGCCGATCACGCCCCATTCCTCGCTACCGGGGATCCAACCGTTCATGGTGCGCCGAACCCCGCGTCGGAGAACCGCCTGCGCGCGTCGTCGCCATGGAGATAGGCCACGAAATCCCGCCCCGCTTCACGCCGCGCGATGATCGCGGCGGGATAACGGATCGGGGGATGGCTTTCGGGTGGAAAGCTGTCCATCGCCGCCAGGCCATCGAAGGCCAGCGCATCGGTTGCGTAGAGAATGGCGAACTCGACCGCGCCGATCTCCAGAAGGCGCGCCGCGGCCCGCACGTCCGCCGTCGGGACGAGCCTTGGCTCCAGCACATCGCGAAGACCGAGGGTCTCGAGACCGTCCACCGCGTAACGGCCTGCGGGAACCGCGGCGGGATCGCCGATCGCGATGCGGCCGTTTCGCGATCGCAACTCCTGCAGCAAGACCGGCGCAGCGCCCGCCCGGGCCGCAAGGACAAGCGTGTTCGTGGCGATGATCGAGCGGTCCTCCGGTGCGACGAGATCGGCTTCCACGAGATGGTTCATCCAGTTTTCGTTGGCCGAAATGAACACGTCTGCCGGAGCACCCTGCACGATCTGGCGGGCGAGGGTCGCGCTTCCCGCGAAGGATACGATGACCCGACGGCCCGTTTCCGCCTCGAAATCCCCGGCGATCGCCGAGATGACATCCGTCATGCTCGCCGCCGCGAAGACGCGGATCTCCTCCGCCCGGGCGCCTGTTCCGAGCAGAAGGAGTAGGACAAGGGTACGCAGGATCGCCATGCCGCGCACACTAGAGCAGGGCCGCAGGGGCGCGCAATCAGGCGGAAGCGTCCCGGCGCGCCGCTTCCCAGGCGAGCATCGCGCGCTTGACCGGGAGACCCCAGTGATACCCGCCAAGGCCACCGCTCTTCCGGATCGCCCGGTGGCAGGGGATAAGCCAACTCACCGGATTGCGGCCGACTGCCGTGCCCACCGCCCGGACGGCCTTCGGCGCGCCTATGGCGGTGGCGATGTCGCCATAGGTCGTCACATGCCCCGAGGGGATACGCAGCAGGGCTTCCCAGACCTTGATCTGGAACGGTGCCCCCAGCATCACGACGGGCGTTTCCCGCCCGCCGAGCGCGGCCGCGATCCAGTGTTCGAGCGCCGCCGCGCCGTCGACGAAGTGCGCCTCCGGCCAGCGTGCCTTCAGATCGTCGAACGCCGCCTCCCGCCCGGTTTCCGCCGTGAAGGCGAGTCCGCAAAGGCCACGGTCCGTTCCCATCGCGATCGCCTCGCCGAAAGGTGTCTCGAAAACACCCCAGCGGATCGTCAGACCGGCGCCCCTGCTCCCATACTCGCCGGGGGTCATCGCTTCCCACCGCACGAAGAGATCGTGAAGGCGCCCGGGGCCCGACAGGCCTGAGCCATGGGCCGCATCCAGAACGGTATGGTTCTCCGCCAGCAGGCGCCGCGCATGATCGAGCGTCAGGTATTGCAGGTAGCGCTTGGGGCTAACCCCCACCCACGCGCTGAACATACGCTGGAAGTGCGACGGGCTGAACCCGATCGCCTCGGCCATTTCCTCCAGCGAGGGTTGGCGATGCGCCTCCCGTTCGAGCCAGGACAGGGCGTCGGCCATCACCTGGTAATTGAACGCGTCTCTTTCCGATTTCATGGCCACCGCCCTCACGTTCTCACACGGTCCAATGTGGCCCCCATGCAACGGACGAACCACCCGAATCCTGCGCACGAATGTTTGTGAAAACACCTCTTGCGCGATTCGCTTTTTGGTCGCATATGCGCGCTCAGACGCCAAAACGCACGCGCCTCTGGCCGAGTCCTCCAAACCTCGTGTTTATGTAGCGACGTCGAACGTCCTCGTAGTCATCCGTCCGGGCCTCGAAATCCGGGATCACTGAGGGGAAGCCGATGTTTGCATCGCCCGTGGGGGACGCGCTGAGCGTTCCCGCCCGCCGTCTTCGTTCCGATTTTTCCGCAACGCGCCTTGGGGCGAAGCTCGCCGCACATCTCGACACGCACCATTATGACCGGCCGACGCTCGTGATGGATCTCGACATCGTCGAGGATCGGTATCGCGCGCTGTCCTCGGGCCTTGCGCCCGCGCATATCCACTACGCCGTCAAGGCGAACCCGGCGCCGGAGGTGATCTCTCGGCTTGTCGCGCTCGGATCACGGTTCGATGCCGCTTCGCGCGGTGAGATCGAGCTTTGCCTTTCCCAGGGCGCACGGCCCGAGCACATCAGCTTCGGCAACACCGTCAAGCGGCCCTCCGATATCGCGTTCGCCTTCCAGGCGGGGATCGACCTTTTCGCCGTCGATGCCGAGGAAGAGCTGGAGAAGATCGCGCTCAACGCCCCGGGCGCACGCGTCTTCGTTCGGTTCCTCGTCGAGGATTCCGAGGCCGACTGGCCGCTCAGCCGCAAGTTCGGCATCGCCGAGGATGGCGTTCTGCTGCTGATGGAGCGTGCCGTTGCTCTGGGCCTGCGCCCCGTCGGCCTGTCCTTCCATGTCGGCAGTCAGACCCGCGAAGCCGCGATGTGGGACGGCACCCTCGCCCGCGTTTCCGCCATCTGGCACGCGGCCCGTGATGCCGGGCACGAGATGACCGTCCTCAACATCGGCGGCGGTTTCCCGGCGTTCTACGGCGATCCCGTGCAGGCGCCCCGCGCCTATGCCGAGAGCCTGCGTGCCCGGATCCAGCGCCATTTCGGCGACGTCGTCTATCTGATGGCGGAGCCCGGCCGCGGCATGGTCGCCGAAGCCGGTGTGATCTCCTGCGAGGTTCTTCTCGTCTCCAGGAAGCGTCCAACGGATATCGCCCGCTGGGTCTATCTCGACATCGGCAAGTTCTCCGGCCTCGCCGAGACGATGGAAGAAGCGATCCGCTACCAGTTCGAGACGACCGCCGATGGCGGCGAGATGGGCCCCTGCGTCCTTGCCGGGCCGAGCTGCGACAGCGCCGATGTGCTCTATGAGAAACGCCCGGTGCAGCTTCCGCTCGATCTGCGTGCGGGAGACCGCGTTCGCATCCTCACCTGCGGCGCATACACGACGAGCTATTCGTCGGTCGGCTTCAACGGCTTCCCGCCGCTCGACTACGTCTGCATCTGATCGCTTGCCCGATCCCGCCCCCCATGGCATGGGGGGCGGCGATGCCCAAGCAACTGCCCTACCACACGATCCACGAGGTCTTCTCCCGGTTCCGCGCCGCCGAGCCCGAGCCGAAAGGGGAACTGGAGCATGTGAATGCCTACACCCTCCTTGTCGCGGTCGCGCTTTCCGCGCAGGCGACGGACAAGGGTGTGAACCGGGCCACGCGTGAACTCTTCAGGATCGCGGACACCCCCGAAAAGATGCTCGCCCTGGGTGAAGACGGCCTGATCGAGCACATCAAGACGATCGGTCTTTACCGCAACAAGGCGAAGAACGTCATCAAGATGGCGCGCATCCTCGTGGATGAGTACGGGGGCGAGGTGCCTTCTTCCCGCGCGGCGCTCGCCAGCCTTCCCGGTGTGGGCCGCAAGACCGCGAATGTCGTCCTCAACATGTGGTTCGACTTCCCCGCCCAGGCGGTGGACACGCATATCTTCCGTTTCGGAAACCGCTCCGGCGTGGCGGTGGGCAAGGATGTCTTGGCCGTGGAGCGCGCGATAGAGGATCATGTGCCCGCCGAGTTCCAGCAGCATGCCCACCACTGGATGATCCTGCACGGGCGCTACATCTGCCTCGCCCGGAAACCCCGTTGTGCGGATTGCCTGATCCGCGATCTGTGTGAATTCGAGGACAAGACCGCATGAGCAAGCGTTACAAGGTGATTGGCATCGGCAATGCCGTGGTGGATGTGCTGAGCCGGACGGACGACTCCTTTCTCGATCACATGGGCATCGAGAAGGGCATCATGCAGCTCATCGGGAAGGAGCGGGCCGAGACGCTCTACGCCGCCATGAAGGAGCGGGAACAGGCTGCGGGAGGATCGGTCGCGAACACGCTCGCGGGGCTCGGACATCTCGGCCTGCCGTGCGGCTTCATCGGCAAGGTGCGGGACGACACGCTGGGGCGGTTCTATGCCGCCGAGATGGGCGCGGATTTCGTGAACCCGCCCGTTGCCGCGGATTTGCCGACATCGCGCTCGATGATCTTCGTGACGCCCGACGGCGAGCGGTCGATGAACACCTATCTCGGGATCTCGTCGGAAGTCGGGCCCGATGATGTGGACGACGCCGTTATCGCCGACTCGGATGTCCTGTTCCTCGAAGGCTATCTCTACGACAAGGACCACGGGAAGGAAGCCTTCGAAAAGGCCGCGCGCGCCGCGCGTAATGCTGGTGGCCGTGCGGGCATCACCCTGTCCGATCCGTTCTGCGTGGATCGTCATCGGGCCGACTTCCAGCGCCTCGTCCATGACGAGCTGGATTTCGCAATCGGTAACGAGCACGAGTGGCAGGCCCTCTACGAAACCGAAGACCTCGACGCCGCACTCGATCATGCCCGCGGCCATTGCGACCTGATCGTCTGTACCCGATCGGGCGAGGACGTCATCCTTATCAACGAGGAGAGGGTGACCGTTC
>JBMYPI010000178.1:0-5111 GCA_049600155.1 Rubricella sp. | reverse complement strand
ACATGCTCGCCGAAACCATCGCCGACGCGCGGATCACCCGCGCATCCGCCAGGGCGGAGGTGATCGCCTCGTTCGACACGCTGTTTGCGGCATTCACGCGGGAGGTCCTGCCCGCCGCGGCGCGGGACGGCTTTCCGGCGCTTCTGGCCGAGCGGGTCGCTGCCGCCCTCTCGGGCCGCGAAGACCCGCTGACCGTCGAAGTCGCTCCGGCCGAACGGGCCGCGATCGCCTCCACGCTCGCCGACATGGACGGGATGCGCCTCGTCGCGGCCGAGGACCTCGCGCCCGGTTCGGCCCGGCTCCGGGGCGCCGGGGCGGGCTTCACGGCCATCGACATCAACCGCGCCCTCGGCGCGATCGTGGACGCCACGGAAGCCTTCTTCCTCACGCCCCCCGACGCGCCCCCGAACCGTGAAGGTGTAACCCATGAGACAGGATGAAGAGCAACCGGCGGAACAGACAGCCCCGCCGCCGCCGAAGGCGGCGAAATCCCGCGCGTTCATGGGCGTGCCGATCGAGCTGCGCGTCTCGGTCGGGCGCGCGCGGCCGCTGCTTTCGGAGCTGGTTCTGTTGCGACGCGACTCCGTGCTTCCCCTCGACAGCCATGTGGACGACCCCGTCGAGCTTTATGTCGGCGACAGGCTCATCGCGCGCGGCGAGTTGCAGGAGATGGACGAGGCCACCGGGCAGCTCGGCGTGCGGCTGACGGAGGTCGCCGATCTCTCCGAAGGGGTCTGACGCGATGCTGCGGGCCGGCGTCATCTTCTGCGCGCTTGTGCTGGTGGCCACGCCGGCCGTGGCGCAGGAGGTCACCATCGCGCTCGACGAAGGTTCGCTGACGCTGCGGGCGGTGCAACTCTTCGTGCTGATCACGCTCCTCAGCCTCGCGCCGGGGCTCGCGATCATGGTGACATGCTTTCCTTTCATGGTGACGGTGCTGTCGATCCTGCGCCAGGCGATCGGCGTGCAGCAGGCGCCCCCCAACATGCTGATCGTCAGCCTGGCGCTGTTCCTGACCTGGTTCGTGATGGAGCCCGTCTTCACCGAGGCATGGCGCAGCGGTATCGAGCCCTTCACCCGCGGCGCACTGGGCCCGGAGGAGGCCTTCGCACGCACCATCGCGCCTTTCGAGGTCTTCATGCGCGCCCGCACCGATCCCGAGATCCTCGCCATCCTCGCCGATGCGATCCCGCGCACGCCCGAGGGCGACGAGCCGCCGCTGTCCCTTCTGGTTCCCTCCTTCCTGCTGACGGAGATCCAGCGCGGTTTCGAGATCGGCTTCCTGATCTTCCTGCCCTTCCTCGTGATCGACCTCGTGATCGCGGCGATCCTGATGTCGATGGGGATGATGATGGTGCCGCCCGCCATCGTCGCGCTGCCCTTCAAGCTCGCGTTCTTCGTTCTCGCGGACGGTTGGGCGCTTCTGGCCGGGGCGCTGGTGCGGAGTTACGCCGGATGACCGGCGAAACGCTTCCCACCCTGCGGCCGGAACCGCCGCCGCCCGCCGCTCCGGCGACCGACGGGATGGAACGGATCGCGATCCTGCTGACGGCACTCGGCCCCGATTTCGCGCCGGCGGTGCTCGGCGGGCTGGATGAAGCCTCCCTGCGCCGCTGCGCCCACGCGATCTCGAAGCTGCACCGGGTGCCGGTTTCGCGGCTGGAGGCGGTCGTGGAGGAGTTTCTCGCCGATCTCGACACCGATCCGGGCGTCGCGGGCGGGATGGAGGAGGCGCGCCGCATCCTCTCCAACGTGGTGGATACCAACACCGTCGCGCGTATCATGTCGGATGTCGACGGGCACATGCGCCGGTCGATATGGGAACAGCTCGGCGCCTGTGCCGACAGCGCCATCGCCCGGTTCCTCGCCGCCGAGCATCCCCAGACGGCGACGGTCGTCCTCGCGGAGCTTTCGCCGAACAAGGCCGCGGCGGTGCTGGAACGGCTCGACGAGGATCTGGCCCAGTCCATCGTCCTGCGCCTTTCCCGGGTGCCGCGCCTGGAGGACGAGGTGATCGCGCTCATCGAGGACGTGATCGTGCGGGATTTCCTCTCCGCCCTTCAGCAGGAAATGGCGACGCGCAAACCAGCCGAGGTGATCGGCGGGGTGATGAACAACATCTCCAGCGATGCCCGCGAACGGCTTCTCAAGCACCTCGAGGAGCGCAAGCCGCAACTGGCTCAGGACGTCGTGCGGACGATGTTCACCTTCGCCGACATTCCCGCGCGGGTGGAGGGGCGCGATGTCGGCGTCGTGCTGCGCGCAGTGGAGGAGGACGTTCTCCTTACCGCGCTCAAACATGCCGAAACCCGAAAGCTGCCGACGGCGGACTTCATCCTCGGCAACATCACCCGAAGGCTCGCCGATCGCTACCGCGGGGAACTCGACACCATGCAGGATGTCAAGCAGCGCGACGGCGAGAAGGCCCAGCAGGAGATCATCGCCGCGATCCAGCGCCTCGCCAAGGCACGCGAAATCACCCTCGTCGATTTCGAATGAAGCGACAGGCCCCGTGCGCGGCAGGCGCAGCAGCCGACCCCCGGGGCGGAGAAACGCACGCGATCGCGACGGTGAGCGGTTGTCGCTGTTCGCGATCGGGGGCTATACCAGCGCGACGGCCATCGGGGGATCGCGCACATGAAGATCATGGTATTGGGCGGAGACGGTTTCTGCGGCTGGCCGACCTCGCTTCATCTCTCGGCCGCCGGCCATGACGTGACGATCGTCGATAACCTTTCACGGCGGAACATCGACAACGAACTGTCGATCTCCTCGCTGACCCCGATCCATTCCATCTCGGAACGCCTCACGGGGTGGCGCGAGGCAGGCGGCCGCGAGATCGGCTTTCATCGCCTCGACCTCGCGAAAGACTACACCGAGTTCGCGGAGCTCCTGCGCACGACCGCGCCCGATGCGATCGTGCATTTCGCCGAACAGCGGGCCGCGCCCTACTCGATGAAATCGGCGCGCCACAAGCGCTACACGGTCGACAACAATATCGGCGCGACGAACAACGTCCTCGCCGCGATCGTGGAAAGCGGGCTCGATATCCATCTGGTCCATCTCGGCACGATGGGCGTCTATGGATACAGCTCGATCGGGATGAAGATTCCGGAGGGCTATCTGCCGGTGAAGCTGGACCTGCCCGAACGGGGCCTCGTGGACCAGGAGATCCTCTATCCCACGAACCCCGGCAGCATCTACCACATGACGAAGTCGCTCGATCAGATCATGTTCGCCTTCTACAACAAGAACGACGAACTGCGCATCACCGATCTCCACCAGGGAATCGTCTGGGGAACCCAGACCAGCGAGACGAAGCGCGACGACCGGTTGATCAACCGTTTCGACTATGACGGCGATTACGGCACCGTCCTCAACAGGTTCGTGATGCAGGCGGCGATCGGCTATCCGCTGACCGTTCACGGGACGGGCGGACAGACCCGGGCGTTCATCCACATCCAGGATACGGTCCGCTGCGTCGAACTGGCCATCGCGCACCCGCCGGCGCATGGTGAGCGCGTTCGCGTCCTGAACCAGGTCACCGAGACGCATCGGGTCCGCGACCTGGCGCAACTGGTCTCGCGTCTCACGGGCGCCTCGATCGACCATGTCGACAATCCGCGCAAGGAAGCCGCGGAGAACGATCTGTCGGTTTCGAACGACCAGTTCCTTGCGATGGGCCTCGAGCCGACGACGCTGAGCGAGGGTCTTCTCGAGGAAGTCAGGGAGATCGCGGAGCGCTACCGCGATCGGTGCGACCTTTCCAAGATCCCCTGCGTTTCGCGCTGGACGCGCGACTAGCCGCGCCGGGGCGGTCCCTGGACGGGGAAGGAACGGGCATGTCGGCTTCGGGTGAGACATACGGCGTCGTTTCCTGCATGAAGGACGAAGGCCAGTTCGTTCTTGAATGGATCGCCTACCACAAGGTGATCGGTTTCGACGGTATCGTCATCGCGACGAACGACTGCACCGATGGCTCGGATGCGCTTCTGGCCCGGCTCGCCGAACGCGGAGAGATCACGCATCTCGATCACAGCGTCAAACCCGGCCTGCCGCCCCAGGTCGAAGGCCTGCGCAAGATCTGCGAACGGGGTCTGCTCGCCCCGTTCGACTGGGTGCTGCATATCGATGCCGACGAGTTCCTGGAAGTGACCTGCGGTGAGGGCCGGGTCGGGGATCTCGTCGCCGCCGTCGATCCGTGCGATGTGATCGCGATCCATTGGCAGATGATGGGCGACAACGGATTGACGACCTGGCACGGCGGGAGCGTGCTGCAGGCCTTCACACGCGGCCAACCACACCCGGTGCCCCGGATCAGCTTCCACAAGTCGCTTTTCCGGCCCGGGCGGTTCAGGCGCTTGCGCGATCACATGCCGAAGGATCCCGTCAGCGAAGAGGTCATCGTGCGGACCACGGCGAACGAACCGGTCTCGCCCGGCGCGCTTTTCACCTGGGAACGCAACAGGTTCAACGTCGGGGCCGACCTGCTGACATGGGATAACGCGCGCATCAGGCACTACGCGGTGAAGAGCCGCGATGTCATGCTGATGAAGAACCGCCGGGGCCGTGGCCTTGTCGATCAGTCCGCCAAATACACGGTCAACTCCCGCTTCCATCGCAGCCACAACTGGAACACGATGGAGGACCGCTCGATCCTGCGGTTCTGGGCCGCGGTCGAGGCGGAACTGGCACGGCTCCGGTCCGATCCGGAAACGGATCGTCTTCATCGCCACTGCGTGGACTGGTTCGCACAGCGCCGCGACGAGACGCTCACCCCCGAGCAGATCGCGGCCTGGACGGTCGAACATGCCCCGCGCAGGCGAAGGCGGCGTCAGCGCTGAACCGGGCCTGAAGCCCCGGGGTGCGGGTGGTGCCGGTTGAGGGGCTCGAACCCCCGACCTTCGGTTTACAAAACCGCTGCTCTACCAGCTGAGCTAAACCGGCCTGCCGCGAGCGGCGAGGTTTACGCCAACGAGCGGCGTGCGCCAAGCGGTCAGGGCGGTTATTGTGCTGTCGGGGCGGGCTCTTCCAAAGCGCTCAAGGCGTCCTGAACGAGCTCGCGAACGTCTTGGTGCCGGGCGAGCAACAGGTGACCGCCTGTGTCGAAA
>JBMYPI010000177.1:0-5145 GCA_049600155.1 Rubricella sp. | reverse complement strand
TCATCCGCCGCGCTGTCGATCAGGTGATCGGCCCCGGCCTGCCGGGCCACCTCAAGCTTGGCCGCGCCTCGCGCGCAGGCGATCACCCGCGCCCCGAGAAGCTTGCCGACCTCGATCGCCGTCAGGCCAACTCCCCCGGCCGCGCCGAGGACGAGCAGCGATTCGCCAGGCTGCAGGCCCGCCCGGTCCGCAAGGCCCAGATGCGCGGTGCCGTAGGCGATCAGGAAGGCGGCGGCATCGGCATCGCTCATCGCATCGGGAACCGGAACGCAGGCCATCGCGGGCGCGGTCACGTATTCGGCGAACCCGCCCGATCCGACCATCGCGGCGACCCGGGTGCCAGCGGGGAAGCCATCGCCCGCGACAACCGTTCCGCAGACCTCCATGCCCGGCGCGAAGGGGAATTCCGGCGTTTCCTGATAGGTGCCCTTCACCATCAGCGTATCGGCGAAGTTGACCCCGCAGGCATTGACCTTCAGGAGCACCTCGTCCTTGCCCGGCTCGGGCCGGTCGACCTCCGCCAGGGCGAGAGCCTCGCCCGGTGCGCGAACCTGCATCGCCTTCATTCCAACCTCCTGCTACCGTTTCGCGCGCAGACTACCCGGCGCCCGACAGCGCCGAAAGGAGAACCATGACCTACCCCGAACAGATCGCGGACCATTTCGCCGAGCAGGCCACCCATTGCGATGCGATGGGATCACCCTATACCGCGCGGCTCTGCCGACTGCTGCCGGACGCGCTGACCGGCGAGATGCGGACCCGCGTGGCGGCCTGGCCCGGGATCGCGAAGACCGATGCGCTCGCGTTGCGGATCTGTGGCGGGCTGAAGTCCTCAGCGGCGCTTGGCGGCCCGATGGCGGCGGTGCAACCGCCGGAAGAGGCCACCGACGCCGAGATCGCCGCCGCGATTCGTGACACCCAGCGCTGGCGGCCGGATTTCCTGCCCGCATGGCTTGCGAGCGCACCCCAGACGAACGAGGTCGGACGCTCGGCGATGCTGCTGGGCGGCCTCCTCGAACTCGATCGCCGTTTCGCGCTGCCGATCACGCTCCTGGAGATCGGCGCGAGCGCCGGTGTTAACCTGTTTCCCGACCGGAATGCCTATGACCTGGGAAACGACCGAACATGGGCGGCCGAGGGAGCCACGGTCCGGATCCGTTCGGATTGGCGCGGCTCCCGTCCCGATCTCGCGCGCATTCCGCGCGTCATCTCGCGGCGCGGCTCGGATCTCGCGCCGATCGATGCCGGCGATCCCGCCGTCCGGGCGCGGATGCTCGCTTATGTCTGGGCCGATCAGGAGGAGCGCCTCGCCCGCGCCGAGGCGGCGCTCGAACAGGTGGCGGCTTCTGGTATCGCAATCGAACAGGGCAGCGCGGCGGCGTGGCTGGAGACGGTCCTGAACGAGCCGCAGGAAGCCGGAACGCTGCGCGTCGTGCAGCACACCGTGATGTGGCAGTACATGCCCGAACGGGAGAAAGCGGCGGGCGAAGCGGCCTTCGCCGCCGCCGGTGCGCGAGCAACGCCCGATCGCCCGCTCGCGCGCCTGTCGGTCGAGTATGACGGCGATTATGGCGGCGCGGCGATCACGCTCACGACCTGGCCCGGGGGGAAGCCGGAACTCATCGGCCGCTCCCAGTTTCATGGCGCATGGGTGGAGTGGATGCTCAGTTGAACGCGACCGTGGCGGGCAGGAGCGCGAGCCGCTTGCGCAGGCTTTTCGCCTCGCGCAGCGCGCGCGGCAGAACCACCGGCTGCTCGGCGGCCGGTCGTCCCAGCAGGCGCGCACCGGCATGGGCGGAGAAGGCCCTCACACCGGGCAGGCGGAATGCGGCGGCATTCGCGGGCGTGTGCTTGAAATGCAGCCGCAGCGCGGCGGGCCAGCCGGGGGGGAGAATGGCAAGCGGATGCAGGATCATCGTCCAATCGCCACGCGCGACCCTGAGACCGGCCGAGCGCAGCGCGTGGCCCGTGCCCGCCGGTGCGCTGACGACCTGCGCGCCCGTCTCCTCGGCGATCGCGCGCAGGGCATCCGATACCGGATGATCCACGAGGATCACTTCCCTCAGGAGCCCGTCCATCAGCCCGTCCGACAGCGCGCCGAGGCATGGTCCGAGCCGATGCTCTTCACCCCCGACCGGTATTATGACACTCAAAGGCGCGGCCATTGGCCCTCCGCTACTCGCACGTCCTGTGTAGGGCCTGTCACCGCCGCCGTCGATTCCTATATGAAAACCGGGAATTTCAGGAGGTGAGCATGAAAGCCTGGACCGATTCCGACCGCGCGCTCCTTCGCCTGACAGGCACGGATGTGCGTGACTTCCTGCAAGGGCTGGTCACGAACGACGTGCGCAGGCTCGATGACGGTCCGGTCTACGCCGCGATCCTGACGCCCCAGGGCAAATACCTTGCCGATTTCATCCTCGTGCCGGATGGGGACGGGGTCTTGATCGATGTCGCCGCCGATCAGGCGGCCTCCCTGCAGCAGCGCCTGACGCTTTACAAGCTGCGCGCGGATGTGGCGATCGCGCCCGACGATCGCTCCGTGACCCTCGTCTGGGGCGGGGCGGACCTGCCCGGTCATCCCGATCCGCGAAACCCCGCACTTGGCACACGCCTCTACGGTGCCCCCGCACCGGCGGATGCGGAGGAGGCGACCGCGGAGGACTGGCACGCACTGCGGGTCGCGCTGGGCGTGCCTCAGGCGGGCAGCGATCTCATAGCCAATGACAGCTTCATACTGGAGATGGGGTTCGAGCGGCTCAACGGCGTCGATTTCCGCAAGGGCTGCTATGTGGGGCAGGAAGTCACCGCGCGCATGAAGCACAAGACGGAACTGAAAAAGGGCCTCGTGCGGGTGCGGATCGAAGGCGCGGCGGCGCCGGGCACGGAGATCCTGGCCGAGGACGGCCGTGTCGCGGGCGATCTCCGCTCCGTCGCGGGGCAGGACGGGCTCGCCTATCTCCGCTTCGACAGGGCGGATGGTCCGCTCCGGGCCGGTGAGGCGACGATCCGCCTCGCCGATCAGCCCTGATTGCGGATGATCGCTGCGAACCGGTCGAAAAGCTGATCGTTCGCGGCGATCAGGCCCTTGCCGGTCAGGATATCGGCACCCTCGACGACCGGTGCGGTCAGACCCCCCGCTTCCCTGACGAGGAGGAGGCCTGCGGCGATGTCCCAAGGCTTCAGTTCCCGTTCCCAGAAGCCGTCATAGCGGCCCGCCGCGACATAGGCCAGATCGAGCGAGGCCGCGCCCCAGCGCCGCACACCCGCTGTCTGCGGCAGGAGCTGGGCGAGGTCCTTGAGCGTGTCGGGCAGATCGCTGCGACCGCCATAGGGCAGGCCGGTCGCGAAGATCGACTCGATCATCTCACGCCGCGCGCTCACTCGGATCCTGCGATCGTTCAGGAAGGCGCCGTCGCCCTTCTCGGCGGTGAACATCTCGTCCTTGGCGGGATCGTAGATCACGGCCGCCACGATCTCCTTGCGGTGCTGGAGCGCGATGGAGATCGCCCAGTGGGGCAGTCCATGCAGGAAGTTGGTCGTGCCGTCGATGGGATCGACGATCCAGCGCCGGGTCGGATCGGTCCCCTCCACGGGCTCCGATTCCTCCCCGAGCCAGCCATAGTTGGGGCGCGCTTCCATCAGCGTCTCGCGCACGACCTCCTCGGCGCGGATATCCGCGCGGGACACGAAATCCCCCGCCGCCTTCGCGGACACCTGAAGGTTCTCCACCTCGCCGAAATCGCGGGCAAGCGCGCGCGCCGCACGGCGCGCGGCCTTGACCATCACGTTGAGATTGGCGGTGTTGGCACCCATCGGGTCTCTCGCTTGTCTGGAATGGCTATCTGAGGAACCCGCGCGACCTACAGGCGCGTCACGCCAAATGCAAGCGTCTGGAAAAGTGGGCTCTGTCCCGTCCGCTGCCGCGGCCTGCCGGAGGTCTTTTTCGAACCGCGAAAGCGGGGGCCGCCCCCCGGACTCTCACAGGTCTCGAAATACCTCCGGCGGAGCCTCCTGCGCGCACCGCACACCGATTGCGATGAAGCGGATCAGGCGCGTTCCACATACTCGAAGGTTTCGGTGGCGACGACGACCTGCTCGCCGGTTCCCACGAAAGGAGGCACCGTGATCCGCACGCCGTTGTCCAGAAGCGCGGGCTTGAAGCTGTTCGCCGCCGTCTGGCCCTTCACCACGGGCTCGGTCTCCTCGATCGTGCAGACGACCTTTTCCGGCAGCGACACGTTGAGCGCCTCGGTCTCGTAGTATTCGACCGTTACCGTCATGCCGTCCTGCAGGAAGGGGCGGCGGTCGCCGAGGAGGTCCGATGGGAGTTCGATCTGCTCGAACGTCTCGGAATCCATGAACACGAGCATGCCGTCGTTCTCGTAGAGGAACTGCTGGTCCTTCTGCTCCAGCCGGACGCGTTCGACCTTGTCGGCGGAACGGAACCGCTCGTTCAGCTTGGAGCCGTTGCGGAGGTTCTTCATCTCCACCTGGGCGAAGGCGCCGCCCTTTCCGGGCTTCACATGGGAGACCTTCACGGCGACCCAGAGACCGCCATCGTGTTCCAGCACGTTGCCGGGCCGGATTTCATTGCCGTTGATCTTTGCCATGGTTGCCCCTGCGACGATCGTGAGAGTGGGCTTCCCTTACCCAAGCGCAGGAGGCTGATCAAGCGGGCTCAGTCTTCCAGCGCGTCGCGCGCCGCTTCGCCGACCATGCGCAAGGTCAGGGGCTTCTCGAGAACCGCGAGAGCCCTGGCGGCACGGAGTCTCTCTTCCGATCGTGCGTTCGCGCTCGCCGAAATCACGATGGACCGCACGGCGCCGAGCCCCGGGTCGTCGGCGATCCGGCGGAGGGCCCAGAGACCGTCCGTGCCGGGCATGTGCCGATCGAGGAAGGCAAGCCGCGCACCGCTGCTTTTCAGCGCCTCGACCGCTTCCGCACCGCTCTCCGCCTCTATCGGCTCGTAGCCGAGCGTGCGCAGCATCTCCACCAGCACGAGACGGTTCGAAGCGATGTCATCGGCGACGACGACGGCGAGGTTATCGACCGCCGGGGCGCGCGGCAGGGTGACGACCTGGGCCGCGTAGGCGAGACCGGCGCCGAAGGCGATCAGCAGCGCGGTGTCACCCGACGTGGCCT
>JBMYPI010000176.1:0-5146 GCA_049600155.1 Rubricella sp. | reverse complement strand
TGGAAGGTCAAGGAGGAGCAGAAGGTCGCGTCCCTCGTGGCCGGCTCCAAGATCCGATGTCGATGCGGGGATCCGCGAGGCGATCCGCGTCTTCCGCGCCGATCTCGCGCGTTACGAGGCCGCGGTTCTGCGTGCCGTGAAGGTGCCGCTGGCGCCGCACGAGTTCGATGCGCTGGTCAGCTTCCACTACAACACCGGCGGCATCGCCAAGGCGGCGCTGACCCGACATCTCAATGCGGGCGATCGCATTGCAGCCGCCGACGCGTTCCTGAACTGGCGCAAGCCCGCCGCGATCATTCCGCGCCGGGAAGCCGAGCGCGACCTGTTTCGCCATGGCCGCTATCCGGGCGGTTCGATCCCGGTCTGGTCGGTCGACAAGGCCGGCCGGGTGGATTTCTCGCGCCCGATCCGGCGGCTGAGCACGGACGAGGCACTGGCCCTGCTACGGCCGGAGCCGGGCGCGTCGCCCGCCAGTCCCAGACCGACACCCAACACGGCATCCGGCTGGTTCGTCCGGCTGGCGCAATTCCTCACAACCCTGATCCGAAGGACCTGACCCATGCGCTACATTCGCCCCAATTCCCTGACCTGGTGGGCCGGCGTGCTGGCCACTGCCACCGGTAGCGGCGCGCTCTGCCTGCCGGATCACGACCAGCTCTCGGGCATTGCCCAGCTGATTGCCGCGCTGGCAGGCACCTCCGATGCGGCGCCCGCCACGCTGATTTCGCTTGGGCTGGGCCTCATCGGGCTGCGGGACCGGATCGAGCGCGGGTTCCGGGCGGGTGGCCGATGAAAGCCCTCTCGTCCGACCTGCAGACCCATCTCGACGAGGGCACGACGACACTCGCCTGGTGCTGGCGGATCACCCGCTCCGACGGCACCACCTTCGGCTTCACTGACCATGATCGGACGCTGAGCTTCGACGGCACGGATTTCGAGCCGGAAAGCGGGCTCACGGCCTCGGAGATCCGCTCCGGCACAGATCTCTCGGTCGATGCGCAGGATGCCGAAGGCGTGCTGACCTCGGACCGGATCACCGAGACCGATATCCTGGATGGCCGCTGGGACAATGCCGAGGTCGAGGTCTGGCGGGTGAACTGGGCCGAGACGAGCCAGCGCGTGTTGATGCGGCGCGGGGCCATCGGCCAGATCCGGCGCGGGCGGCTCTCCTTTATCGCCGAGGTCCGCTCGCTGGCTCATGTGCTGGGCCAGACCGTCGGGCGCACCTTCCAGGCGACCTGCGATGCCGCGCTTGGCGATGCCCGGTGCGGTGTAAATCTCGAGGCTTCTGGGTTCACGGGCACCGGCACGGTCGAGGCGGTCCTGCGCGACCGGTCCTTCCGCGCGACAGGCTTGGCCGGATTCTCGGCCGGCTGGTTCATGCATGGCACGCTGACCTGGACCAGCGGCGCAAATGCCGGACGCGTGGCCGAGGTGGCCGGGCACGATCTGTCGGATGGCGCCGCCACCATCGCCCTGATGGAAGCACCGGTGCGCGGCGTGGCGGAGGGCGATGGTTTCACCATCCATGCCGGCTGCGACAAGCGCATCGAGACTTGCGGGGCCAAGTTTGCCAACGTGGCGAACTTCCGGGGGTTTCCACACATACCGGGCCAGGACGCCGTCATCCGTTATGCGACGAAGGATGGCGGGCACACAGGAGGCGTGCTGTGAAACCCGCCGATCCCGAGAGCGTCATCGTGGTCGCGCGGTCCTGGCTTGGTACGCCATACCATGACCAGGCGAGCCTGCGTGGCGTCGGCTGCGACTGCCTCGGTCTCGCCCGTGGAGTCTGGCGCGAGGTGGTCGGTCCTGAACCCTATCCGATTCCTCCGTATTCGAGGGACTGGGGCGAGATCGCCCCGCGCGAAGTTCTGGCCGAGGGCGCGCGCTCGATGATGATCGAGGTGGCACCGGCGGAGATTACGCCAGGCGCACTCCTGCTCTTCCGGATGATGCCCCGCGCCATCGCCAAACACGTGGGCATCCTGACCGCGCCCGACACCTTCGTCCATGCCTATGAGCGGCTCGGCGTGATCCAGGAACCGCTCACGCAATCCTGGCGCCGCCGCATCGCATTTGCTTTTCTCTTTCCCGACCGGACCTGATCCATGGCCACGCTTGTTCTTGGCGCCGTCGGCACCGCCATCGGCGGCAGCATCGGTGGTGCAATCCTCGGTGTCAGCGCCGCTACCATCGGTGGCTTCGTCGGCTCGGCTCTCGGATCCGTCGTCGACAGCTGGATCGTCTCCTCGCTGACGCCCGCGCAGCGGATCGAGGGCGCGCGGCTGGAAAGCCTGCGGATCACCTCGTCCACCGAGGGAGCCGTCATCTCGCGGCTCTATGGCCGCATGCGCATCGGCGGCAACATCATCTGGGCCACGGATTTCCGGGAGCGGAAGAAGACCACCACGCAGGGCGGTGGCAAGGGCGGCGGCGGTCAGAAGGTCAAGACCACCGAGTATCTCTACTATGCGAGCTTCGCCGTCGCGCTCTGTGAAGGCCCCATCACCGGCATCGGGCGCATCTGGGCCGATGGCAAGCTGCTGGACACGTCCGGCATCACCTGGCGCTGGTATCCGGGCGACGAGATCCAGTCCGCCGATCCGCTCATCGCAGCCACCATGGGTGCAGACGAGACGCCGGCCTATCGGGGCACCGCCTATGTCGTTTTCGAGGACCTGGCGCTGGGGAATTTCGGGAACCGCCTGCCGCAGCTCTCCTTCGAGGTCTTTCGCCCGCTCGGCGGCGAAGATGGTGCCGAGAGCCTGATCCGCGCGGTCACCCTCATCCCCTCGGCCGGCGAGTTCGTCTATGCCACCACGCCCATCCGCAAGGGCGGGTCGGGCTCGACCACCTCCGAGAATGTCCATGCGCGCTCGGATGCCACCGATCTCACGGTTGCGCTCGACCAGCTGCAGGCCGCGCTGCCGAACCTCGAAAGCGTCAGCCTCGTTGTCTCCTGGTTCGGCAACGACCTGCGCGCTGGGAACTGCCAGATCCGTCCCTGCGTCGAGGTCAGCGATAAGAGCACCACGCCGCAATCATGGCGCGTGAACGGGCTGGACCGGGCGAGTGCACCGACGGTCAGTCTCGATGGCAGCGGTCGTCCGGTCTATGGCGGGACGCCGGCGGATTTCTCGGTCGTGGAAGCGATCCGCGAGATCAAGGCCCGCGGCTGGCGCGTCACCTTCTATCCCTTCCTGCTGATGGACGTGCCCCCGGGCAACAGCCTGCCGAACCCATATTCCGACAACGCCACGGAGACTGGCCAGCCGGCCTTTCCTTGGCGCGGGCGGATCACCTGTTCGCCGGCGGCGGGCTTTGACGGGACGGTCGATCAGACTGCGGCTGCAGAGAGCCAGGTCGCCGCCTTCTTCGGCTCGGCTGCGCCGTCCGATTTCAGCGTTTCTGGTGAAGCGGTCAGCTGGACCGGCGGTGCCGATTGGGGTCTGCGCCGGATGATCCTGCACTACGCGCATCTCTGCGCGGCCGCTGGTGGGGTCGATGCCTTCCTGATCGGATCGGAACAGCGCGGCCTGACAACGATCCGCAGCGGGGCATCCACGTTTCCGGCGGTGCAGGCCTTGCGCGATCTGGCTGCGGACGTCCGCAGCATCCTCGGGCCCGGCATACGCATCAGCTATGCCGCCGACTGGTCCGAGTATTTCGGCTACCATGTCACCGAGGCCGGGGGATCGGCCCCGGCGGATTTCTCCGACATCGAGTTGAGCGCCGCGATCACCGCGGGCGACTACAAGGTCTTCGTGGGTCAACTCGCGCCGGATTTTGCGAACTGGCGCCTGCATGTCTATTCCAGCGGTACGACTATTGATCTGGGAGACGTCTCGCTCGGGGCCAGCATCTCCCAGACCGGACCGGACTCGAAGGCGACCTACTACGCCATCCGCGACATCTGGATCGCTAACGTGCCGCTCGGCACCACGCTCACCTATTCAGACATCATGACGATCCAGCAGGGCACGTCGTCCAGCATCTGCAACGACATCATCTTTCTCTACGGGCTCGATCAGGGCGATATCGACAGCGTGCAGCCGGACGGGCTGCGCATGGCGAGCTTCGCCAGCGTCCTGGCTTCGCGCAACACGACCGCCACTGCGCCGGGATCCTATCCCCGCTCGATCAGCTACACCCGCACCGATCCCGCCATTGTCGCCCTGCGCATCGTGGTTCAGCTGGAAGAACCCTATCTCAGCGGCGCTTACGACAAGGTGGTGACCTACAGCAGCCCGGAGCTGCCGCTCGCGACGACCGAACCCGTCACCAGCGTCTTCTACCATCTCGACCCGCTCTGGGCCGATCCGGAGATCGATTTCGTAGGGATCGACAATTACATGCCGCTCTCGGACTGGCGCGACGGGCGGGATCATGTCGATGCCCTGAATGGCTGGCCCTCGGTCTATGACCGCGCCTATCTGCAGGCCAATATCGAAGGCGGCGAAGGCTACGACTGGTACTACGCGTCCGAGACGGATCGGACGGACCAGGCGCGTTCGCCCATCGAGGACGGCTACGGCAAGCCCTGGGTTTTCCGCTACAAGGACCTCCGCGCCTGGTGGGGCAACCAGCACTACGACCGCCCTGGCGGGATCGAGAGCGGTACACCCACGCCGTGGATCCCGCAGTCCAAACCCATCGTCTTCACCGAGTTCGGTTGCCCGGCCATCGACCGCGGCACCAATCAGCCCAATGTCTTCTACGATCCGAAGTCGTCGGAAAGCGCGGTGCCGTATTTCTCGCGGGGCTGGCGCGACGATGCGATCCAGCGGGCGTATTTCGAGGCCACGTTGCTTTACTGGGGTGGGGCATCGAACAACCCGGTCTCCTCCGTCTATGGCGCCCCGATGATCGACCTCGGAGAGTGTGCCGCCTGGACCTGGGACGCACGGCCCTATCCGCATTTCCCCGAACTGACCCATGTCTGGGCCGATGGGCCGAACTGGGCGCGCGGCCACTGGCTGACCGGGCGGCTCGGCGCCGGTTCTCTCTCGGCCCTCGTCCGCGACCTCTGCCTGCGCGCCGGTCTGCTCGCCAGCCGGATCGACACATCCGGTCTCATCGGCTCGGTCGAAGGTTATATCATCACCGCGCTGGAATCCCCGCGGGCCTCCATTTCCACGCTGGC
>JBMYPI010000175.1:0-5164 GCA_049600155.1 Rubricella sp. | reverse complement strand
TCCAGTCGGTGCACGAGCACCGCCACCCGCTCGGCGGGCACCTCGACGAGCGCGGCCAGCGTCTCCGAGGTCGTCGGCTGGCCGGTCAGGGCCAGCAGCTCGACGATGCGGCGGTCCGCATCCGGGCGCTCATCCGATCCCTGGCGGGATGGGTTACTTCTTCGCCGTCTTGGCTGCCTTGGATGCAATCTCGTTCAGCTCGGCCATGGAGTCCTTCATCCGGGCCGTCACGATCTCGTAGGCGTCCTTGTTGGCTTTCTGGGCGGTTTCGGTCAGCTCGGTCATGTGCGCGATCGCCTTTTCATAGGCTTTCTGCATGACTTCCGCCTGTGCCTGGGCGGCTTCGGGCGTCATCTTGCTGGCATCGAAGCCCTCCATCGCCTTCTTCGCCTCGGACATCGTCTCCTCGAAGATCGCGATCTGCTTCCTGAAGATGTCCTGGAAGCCTGCGGCGGCGGCCTTGTTGGCCTCGACCAGCGCTTCCATGTTGGCCTTCTGCGCGGCCATCATCGCTTCGGTGTCCACCTGCGGCATCTTCATGTCTGCGAACGCCTTGGTGAAATCGTTGGATTTGAAGAACTCCGCCATTGCCTCGGCGTCGAAGGGGAATTTCATCGGGTCGGCCATCGTGGTGCTCCTTGGTTGCATGTGTCGCCGTCACGCAGACATATGGTGCGCTGCAACATGAGATTCAAGGGTTTTGTGTTGCAGTGCACAATATGCCGTGCGAAGGCCTATTTGCCAAGCTCCCGGCTGCGCGCTGCGGCTGCGGCGATCGCCCGCGCCATCAGCGGCGGCAGGCCGCTCCCTGGGTCCATCAGCACATCGAGCGCCGCGGCCGTCGTCCCTTGGGGCGAAGTCACATTGATCCTGAGCTGATCCGGCCCATCCTCCGATGCCATCGCGAGGGCGCCTGCGCCTGCCACGGTTTCCGTCGCGAGCCGCAGGGCGAGATCGGCGGGCAGGCCCTCGGCCTCACCCGCCGCCGCCATCGCCTCGATCAGGTGGAAGACATAGGCCGGACCGGAGCCCGAGACCGCCGTGACCGCATCCATCTGCGCCTCGTCCTCGATGCGCAGGGTGGAGCCGACGGCCGAGAGAAGCGCCTCGGCGAGCGAAAGGTGCTCTTCTTCCACCTGTGCGTTGCCGATGATCGCGGTGATCCCCCGCCCGATGGCGGCCGGGGTGTTCGGCATCGCCCGGATGATCGGTGTCCTGGGCCCGAGCGCCGTCTCGAACCACTGGATCGGCGTTCCCGCCGCGATGGACAGGAAGACCGCGCCGCGCCCGGCGACGTCGCCCACCTGAGGCAGCGCCGAGGCCATCATCTGCGGCTTCACGGCGAGGACGCAGATCGCCGCGTCTCGAGGCAGATCCGCGTTCAGCCGCAGACCGTCGGATTCGAGAGCGTGGAGCCTGTCGGAGGGATAGGGGTCGATCACCGTGACCGCGCTTGCCGGCACGCCACGGGCGAGCCAGCCCTCCAGCATCGCGCTGCCCATCTTGCCGCAGCCCAGAAGCACCAGGCCGCGATCCTTGACCACGTCGAGTGACATGTCCGGTCCTCCCCGCTGGCCCCGTCAGGGGCGATCAGGCCCGACCATACGCCTCCGTGAGGGCGATATCCAATGCCTCTTCGGGCGAGGACTCCCCGCGGCAGGCAAGCTGGAACGCGGGGTAGAAGCGCTCGCAGGCATCGACGGCCCGGGCGATCATGTCGTCGATCTGCCATCCGGTCGCGCCAGCACCGCCCGCAAGCGTCAGCCCGTAGCGGAACACGATCATCTTCTGGGGCGACCATGTCGTGAAGCTGCCGCACCAGATCCGGTCGTTTGCGCCATCGATCGTGGCGAGCAGCTCCGCGCGACGGTTCTCGGGGGGGTCGAGATCGAAGGTGCAGACGAGGCGCAGGGTCTCGTCGGCGCCCGACCATGCGAGCGAGAGGTTGTAGGTCTGCCATTGTCCCTCGATGGTCATCGCGATCTGGTTGTCCGCGACGCGATCGAATTCCCAAGCGTTGTGATGGGCGAGGGTCTCGACGATATCGATCGGGTCGATGTCGTCCTGCCCAAGATAATGCTCGAGGGTGCTCATGGCCTGCGCTCCTTCCGGTGCGCCCACGCAGGGCATGCCCGCGAGGGCTTGTGGTTGCGTGCAGGGGTCGTTGTTGTCGCTCTCCGACCCTACAAGATATGGTTGAGGCAAAATCGGGTCCTGTAAAGCGAATAATCCGTGACGGCGCGCGGCGTGCCCCGCGTCAGCCTTGACTATGGGCAGGACTGCGCAGAGATCAGGCACCTTCGTTCCTTGGAAAGCCGATGGCCCAGACCCGCCCCGCCCATACGCTCGATTCCCGAACGCCGCCCCATATCGTGACGCTGGTGCTGATCGCGGGGATCGGGGCGCTGTCGATGAACATCTTCCTGCCCTCGCTGCCCGCGATGGCGGAACACTTCGGGGCCGAATACGGCCTCGTCTCGCTCACGATCTCCGGTTACCTCGCGATCATCGGAGTCCTGCAGGTGATCATCGGGCCGCTTTCGGACCGCTACGGTCGGCGACCGGTCCTGCTGGGCGCGCTCGGCATCTTCTGCCTCGCGACGCTCGGCGCGCTGCTTGCGCCGAATATCTGGGTGCTTCTGTTCTTCCGGGCGCTCCAGGCGGCGGTGGCGGCGGGGATCGTGCTCAGCCGGGCGATCGTGCGCGACATGGTTCCCGCCGACCAGGCGGCGAGCATGATCGGCTATGTGACGATGGGCATGTCGCTGGTGCCGATGGTGGGGCCGATCATCGGCGGCTGGCTCGACGCCGCATTCGGCTGGCAGGCGAGTTTCATCGCGCTTCTGCTGTTCGGGCTAGCCGTCACGGCGATGGTCTGGCGCGATCTGGGCGAGACCAATTCGGATCCCTCGGCGAGTTTCGCGGACCAGTTCCGCGCCTATCCCGAGCTGATCCGCGCGCGGCGGTTCTGGGGATATGCGTTTACCGCCGCCTTCGCGAGCGGCGCGTATTTCGCCTTTCTCGGCGGTGCGCCCTGGGTCGCGTCGGAGTATCTGGGGCTGACCTCGGCGGAAGTGGGTGCGTGGTTCTCCGCGCCAGCGATCGGCTACATGCTCGGCAACTTCCTCTCGGGACGCTACTCCGGTGCGCTCGGGCTCAACCGCATGATGCTGACGGGCGGGCTGGTCGCCGTCGCCGGGGCGGTCCTCGCGGTGGCGATGTTCGGTGCGGGGATCCTGCACCCGATATCCCTGTTCGGGCCGATCGCGCTCGTCGGCGTCGGCAACGGGCTGACACTGCCCTCGGCCAATGCCGGCATTGTCAGCGTCCGGCCGCGGCTGGCGGGATCCGCCTCGGGGCTCGGCGGGGCGTTGATGATCGGGGGCGGGGCGGCGCTCGCGGCCTTCACGGGCGCGATGCTCGGCGGGGACAGCGGCCCATGGCCGCTGCTCTACGTGATGGCCATCGCCTCGGCGCTTTCGGTCGCGACGACGCTTTATGTCATCCGACGCGCCCGGGTCGCCGGCGATCTGGACTAGAAGAACACGCCGCCCCACGGCGGTGCTGCATGGCCGTTTCGGGGGCTCCGCCCCGCCGGGCCGGTGGCCCGGCTCCCCGGGATATTTGGGAAAGACGCGAGGGGGGATCAGCCCTCGTGCTTCGCTTCCAGCGCCTCGATCCGGGCCCTGAGCGCCTCGTTCTCCTCGCGCGCCTTCTGCGCCATGGCGCGCACGGCGTCGAACTCCTCGCGCGTGACGAAATCGCGGTCCGACAGCCAGCGGTCCATCAGCGACTTCATGGCCGTCTCGGCCTCTTCCCGGGCGCCTTGCGCGACACCCATCGCGTTCGTCATCAGTTGGCTGAGATCGTCGAGCACCTTGTTGCGGGTCTGCATCGGCTGGTCCTTTCGTTGCGGCTGGCCGATGATATGGCCATCCGGGCGGCGGTTCTCAAGCGCGGGGTTGACGCGGAGGCGCGCGCGCGGGAACACGGAGGCGACCCCGCGCGGAGAGTGACATGCCCTTTCCAGAGATCGACCCGGTGATCTTTTCCGTGGAGCTGTTCGGCTTCACGCTGGCGCTGCGCTGGTATGCGCTGGCCTATATCGCCGGGCTCCTCATCGGTTGGCGGATGGTCGTCTGGCTCCTGCGCCGCGACGGTCTCTGGCCCGGCAACCGCGCGCCGATGGAGCCGGGCGCGGCGGAAGACCTCCTGACCTGGATGATCCTCGGTGTGGTGATCGGGGGGCGGCTGGGGTTCGTTCTGTTCTACGCGCCGGAATTCTACCTCGCCAATCCCGGCCAGATCATCCGCATCGACCAGGGCGGAATGTCCTTCCACGGCGGCTTCCTGGGCGTGATCGTCGGCATCGCGCTGTGGTGCTGGCGCAAGGGGTTGGCCGTCCTGCAGGTGGGCGATGCGGTGGCGCTGGCCGCCCCGCTCGGGATTCTCTTCGGACGGCTTGCGAATTTCATCAACGGCGAGCTTTGGGGGCGACCGACCGAGGCGCCCTGGGGTGTCGTCTTTCCCGCGGAAGCCGCGCGGATTTGCCCGCCGGGCTGGGTGGCGGAGGTCTGCGCCCGGCATCCATCGCAGCTCTACGAGGCGGCGCTGGAGGGTCTGCTTCTGCTGCTCGTGATGTGGTGGCTCGCGCTACGGCGCGGGGCGTTGAAGCGCCCGGGCCTCCTGATCGGGGTGTTCTTCGCCGGTTACGGGCTTGGCCGGAGTGTCGTGGAATTCTTCCGGCAGGGGGACGCGGCCTTCGTCAGCGCGACCAACCCGTTCGGCCATGTGATCCGTTTCGGAGACACGGCGGATGCATTCGGCTTCACCATGGGGCAGGTTCTGAGCCTGCCGATGATCCTGATCGGGATCGGGTTCATCCTTCATGCGCGGTCGCGGCGCGATGTCCCCGCTTGAGCGGCTGATCGCGGCGGAGATCGCGCAAGCCGGGCCGATGCCCGTCTCGCGGTTCTGGACGCTGGCGCTCCAGCATCCCGAGCATGGCTACTACACCACTCGCGATCCCTTCGGCGCGGAGGGGGATTTCATCACCGCCCCCGAGATCAGCCAGATGTTCGGGGAGATGATCGCGCTCTGGCTCGGACAGGTCTGGATGGACCAGGGGCGACCCGGTGCCACCACCCTGATGGAGCTCGGGCCG
>JBMYPI010000174.1:0-5171 GCA_049600155.1 Rubricella sp. | reverse complement strand
AGGACAGCGCAAGCGCCGCCTGTTCCCTGGCATCGGTCATCATGAGCCTTTCACATAGGCCCGCACCAGCCGCGCGAAGCGTTCGCGGGCAAGGGCGGCCTGTTTCTTGGTGTCGTCATGTCCGATCTCCGCGCCGGGCAGCCCGGCGGCGAGATTGGTGATGACGCTGACAGCGGCGACGGGCAGACCGAAGCGCCGCGCGAGGATGGTTTCGGGCATGCCGACCGCATCCGCACCCAGCGTCCGGATCGCGCGGATCTCGGCGGGTGTCTCGAAGGAAGGGCCGCTGAACCAGGCATAGACGCCTTCCGAGAGGTCGATCCCCTCGACCCTGGCCGCCGCGCGCATCCGTTCCTGAAGGGCCGGCGCATAGGCATCCGTCATCGGGACGAAGCGGGCATCGCCCTCCTCCCCGATCAGGGGGTTGAGGCCCGACCAGTTCAGGTGATCGGTGATCAGCATCAGCGATCCGGGGCCGACCTCGGCCCGCGTCGATCCCGCCGCGTTCGTGAGGAGAAGGCTTTCCGCCCCCAGTTCCGCCAGCGCCTCGATCGCGGGGCGCATGATCGCGGGCTGGCCATGTTCGTAGTAGTGGACCCGCCCCGAAAGGATCGCGACGCGCCGCCCTTCGAGCCTGCCCACGACGAACGCACCCGCATGGCCCGTCACGCCCGATCGGGGCATTCCAGGCAACTCGCCGAAGGGGATGGCGGTGGCCTCCTCCATCTCGTCGGCGAGCGCGCCAAGGCCGGAGCCGAGGATCATCCCCATCTCGATCGGCACATCACCCGCCCGATCGCGCACGATCTCGACGATGCTCATTCCATGTGCTCCTGATCGAAGGCGCCGGGCAGAAGCTCCGCCACGGTCATCGTCATCCGCTGCCCGTCGCGCCCCAGCATGTGGACCTTCACATCGCCGCCCGCGAATTCCCTGAGCTTCTGGCGGCAGCCGCCGCAGGGCGTGACGGGTTTGGGCGAGGCGGCGATGACGAGCACCTCCTGCACCTCGCGCTCACCGGAGGCGCACATCGCCGCGATCGCGCCCGCCTCGGCGCAGGTGCCTTCCGGGTAGGCAACGTTCTCCACGTTGCAGCCGGCATAGATCCCGCTCGGCGTACGCAGCGCGGCGCCGACATGGAAATCCGAATAGATGGCGTATGCATTCGCCTGGGCCGCACGGGCGGCCTGTTCCAGATCGTCCATCACCGTTCCTTCACATAAGGCACACCGCCGGCCTTGGGCGCGCGGGCCTGCCCGATGAAACCTGCAAGCAGGATCACGACGAGGACGTAGGGCAGCGCCTGGATCAACTGCACCGGCACTTCGCCGATCACCGGCAGTTCGCGGCCCTGCAGCCGCGCCTCGGTCGCGTCGAGGAAGCCGAACAACAGGCACGCGCCCATCGCCTGCACCGGCCGCCACTTGGCGAAGATGAGCGCGGCAAGCGCGATGAACCCGCGCCCGGCGCTCATGTTGTTCACGAAGCCTGCGTTGAGCGCCATCGAAAGCGTGGCACCGGACAGCCCGCACAGGATCCCGCAGGCGATCACCGCCTTGTAGCGCATGAAGGTGACGCTGATCCCGGCGGTATCGACAGCGGCCGGATTCTCGCCCACCGCACGCAGGCGCAAGCCGAAGCGCGTGCGCTGGAGGATGAACCACGTCAGCGGCACCGCGAGGAAAGCGAGGAAGACGAAGATCGAATGACTGAAGAACAACGACCAGACCGGCCCCAGAACAGGCACATCCCGGAAATAGGCGGGCACCTCGGTGAAGCGCGCATCCGTCAGCGCGGGCGTCCGCCCACCCATCGAGAAAAGCGCGTTGCCGATGACCGCCGTCAGACCGGCGGCAAGAAAGTTGATCGCGACGCCCGACACGATCTGGTTGCCCCGGAAGGTAATGCAGGCAAGCCCGTGGATCAGCGCGAACAGCGTTGAGACGAAGATCGCCAGCCCAAGTGCCATCCAGGGATCGCCGATCAGCACACCCGCCGCCGCGCCGGTGAAGGCGGCGGCGAGGATCTTGCCCTCCAGCCCGATATCGAACACGCCCGACCGCTCCGAATAGAGGCCCGCCAGACAGGCGAGGAGCAGCGGCGTGGCGGAGCGGATCGTGCTCTCCCCGAAGGAAACCCAGAACCAGATATCCATCACGCGGCCTCCTTCTGGGCGAAGAACGGGGCGATGAAGGGCCGGAACATGAACTCCATCGCGCCCGCGAACAGGATCACGAGGCCCTGGATCACGACGACCATGTCGCGGGTGATATTGGGCATCTCGAAGGCAAGCTCGGCGCCGCCCTGGTAGAGCATTCCGAACAGAAACGCCGCGATCACGATCCAGAACGGATGGCTCCGCCCCATCAGCGCCACAGCGATACCCACGAACCCGGCCTGCTGCGGAATATCGAGGAAGATGCGGTTCTGGTCCCCCATGACGGGGTTGAGGCCCATCAGCCCCGCCAACGCCCCCGAGATCGCCATCGTGATGACCACCACCCGCATGGTCGAGATGCCCGCGTAGCGTGCTGCCGTCGGGTTGGCCCCGAAGGTGCGAATTTCGTAGCCGAGCTTGGTGCGCCAGATCAGGATGTAGACGAACACCGCCGCGATCAGCGCGATGAAGAAGCTGATATTGGCCGGGCTTGTCCCGATGCCCGGAAACAGCCAGTCGAACATGTCGAGATGGGGCAGATGCGCCTGCGGCTCGAACGTGCGCGATTGCACCGACGCGTTCCCCTGCACCCGCAGGAAATTCACGATCAGGTAGACCATCAGCGAGTAGCTGATGAAGTTGAACATGATCGTGGTGATGACGACATGCGCCCCCCGCGCGGCATAGAGCCAGCCGGGGATTGCCGCCCAGATCCCACCCAGAAGCGCGCCGCCCAGCATCGCGAAGGGCAGGATCGCCCACCACGGCAGGGTGTGATCGAGCGCGAGGCACGCAAGGCCGACGCCCAGCCCACCCAGGTAGGCCTGCCCCTCACCGCCGATATTGAACTGGCTTGCGTGGAACGCGACCGCCACGGCGAGCCCGGTGAAGATGAAATTCGTGGTGTAGAAGATCGTGTAGCCGAACCCGTTGCCGTAGCCGAAAGAGCCATAGAGGATATGGCCCACCGCCTCCAACGGGTTCTCTCCGATCGCGATCACCACAAGCCCGGCCACGAGGAACGCCGCCATCAGGTTGAGAAGCGGCAACAGGCCGAAATCGACCCAGGGGGGAAGTTTCGCGTTCATTCCGCTGCCTCCTGCTCGCGCACGCCCGACATCAGGAGCCCTATTTCCCGCTCGCTGGCGCTCGGTTGCAGTTCGCCCATGATCTCGCCCGCGAACATCACCAGGATTCGATCCGAGAGCGAGCGGATCTCGTCAAGCTCGACGCTGACCAGGAGGATCGCCTTGCCCGCGTCCCGCATCTCGATCAGGCGCTTGTGGATCGCCTCGATGGCGCCAACATCCACGCCGCGCGTCGGCTGACCGACGATTAGGATCTCGGGGTCCTGCTCGATCTCGCGCGCGATGACGATCTTCTGCTGGTTCCCACCGGAGAAATTGGCGGCCTTCAGGAAGGGGTTGGGCGGGCGGATATCGTAGCGCTCCATCTCCTTCTCCGCCGCCGAAAGGATCGCCCCGCGATCGAGAAACGCACCTTCGCCGTATTCCGGATCGCGCTGGTAGCCCAGGATGAGGTTCTCCCGCGCCTCGAACTTGGTGACGAGGCCCATCCGGTGGCGATCCTCCGGCACATGTCCTACGCCGGCACGCGGCCGCCATTTCGAGGGCGGCATTTCGGTATGGCAGACGATCTCCCCGCTCGTGATCGGCCCGATCCCGGCAATCGCCTCCAGAAGCGCGGATTGCCCGTTGCCGGAAACACCGGCGATCCCGACGATCTCCCCTGCCCGGACGCTGAAACTCACGTTCTTCACGCGCATCACGCCCAGCTCGTCCCGAACGGAGACATCCCGAACCTCCAGCTTCACCGCGCCGGGATGGGCAGGCCCCTTCTCCACCCGCAACAGGACGTGACGGCCGACCATGAGGTCAGCCAGTTCCTCGACGCTGGTTTCGGCCGTCCGACGGCTCGCGACCATCTCGCCACGCCGCATCACGCTCACATTGTCGGTGATCGCCATGATCTCCCGAAGCTTGTGGGTGATGATGATGACGGTCTTTCCCTGCTCCTTGAGCTGGGCGAGGATGCGGAAGAGGTGATCGGCCTCGTCGGGCGTCAGGACGCCCGTTGGCTCATCGAGGATCAGGATCTCCGCCCCCCGGTAGAGCGCCTTGAGGATCTCCACCCGCTGCTGAAGACCCACGGGCAGGTCGTCCACCACCGCGTCGAGATCGACATGCAGCTCGAATTCCTGCTCGATCCGTTCAAGCTCCGCCCGCGCCTCGGCGCGCCCCTTGCCGAGGAAGAAGCCGCCCTCGGCGCCGAGCATGATGTTCTCCAGAACCGTGAACGGTTCGACGAGCATGAAATGCTGGTGCACCATCCCGATCCCGAGCGCGATCGCCTGGTCGGAACTCTTGATCACGACCTCCCGGCCATCGACGGCGATGGTCCCGCGATCGGCGGTGTAGAACCCGTAGAGGATCGACATCAGCGTGGACTTGCCCGCGCCGTTCTCGCCGATGATGCCGTGGATCGTGCCCTTCTCGACGAGGAGGTCGATATCCTTGTTGGCCTGAACCGGCCCGAATGCCTTGGAGATACCCTTCAGTTCGATTGCGGGTGCGGTCATGCAGGGCCCCTTACCGGTTGCAGCGCTCATTCCAGCCTATTGCGCAAGTCCACCACGGTGAAGGGGTGAAGCGGTCGGGATCGCGACATTGGCCGTTTCCAATTCGCAGCGGTTTTGACCAGATGGTCAAGCCCCTGGCAAGCGGATCGTGGGGGAAACCCGGCGGATGGAGGTTCGTCTCCGCAGGATACCCGCCCGCCGCTGTTCCGGCGAAGGCCGGGCCCTCCCTCCGCGCGCTCGGACTGTCGAGGCCCCGGATCAGGTCCGGGGCAGCGGGTTTCTCCACGGCAAGCGCCCTCCACCACTCCAGCGCTGTTCCGGCGAAGGCCGGAACCTCCCCACGTCGCGCTCGGACTGTCGAGGCCCCGGATCAGGTCCGGGGCAGCGGGTTTCTCTACGGCAAGCACCCTGAAC
>JBMYPI010000173.1:0-5202 GCA_049600155.1 Rubricella sp. | reverse complement strand
GGGCCGGGCGCGAACCTCTGTCTTTCTAGGCATGGGTCAGTAGTCCTTCTGAGCGATTTCTCTCAGGCGCGTTAGATATTCATCGTTTGAAAGCCCCGATCTGTGGAAACGAACGCCCCCCGTCTTGTCAGGATTGACCACTAATTCGATGCCTATCTCTAGTACATCGCTCTTGACTCCGTCAGCTTTGAAGAAGTCTTTCTCGCGCCGATAGCCCAACCACTTATCCAAAACCCTACCAATCTCGATCTGAACCGGATCGTCGGACGCGCGCGGTTTGGTCCAGTCGCCCATTCCAGGTTCAAGAAATCCTAAGATTTTCATACTCGATTTCACCGAAGCCATATCCTCTTCCAAAGATGCTTTATGGATTACATCAAGCGCAGCCTTGGTATTTAGATCATTCGAAAGTGCCGAAACCAGTTCATCTGGGGGATCAACTTCTTCCACATCCCCACTAGCAAGAATGTACCATCTCTTTAGATGGATCTCCGCCTCCTCCACCTTCTTCTCGGTCCAGTCGATCGGCTGGCGGTAATGCGTGCTCAACAGCACGAAGCGGATCACCTCGCCCGGGACGCCCTGCCCCAGCAGGTCATGCACGGTGAAGAAGTTGCCGAGGGATTTCGACATCTTCTCCCCTTCGACCTGCAGGAAGCCGTTATGCATCCAGATCGAGGCGAAGCCCGCGCCGGGATGGGCGCAGCAGCTCTGGGCGATCTCGTTCTCGTGGTGGGGGAATTGCAGATCGATCCCGCCGCCGTGGATGTCGAACGCCTCGCCCAACAGGTCCGCCGCCATGGCGGAGCATTCGATATGCCAGCCGGGGCGGCCGTGGCCCCAGGGGCTGTCCCAGCCCGGCTGATCGCCGCTCGACGGTTTCCAGAGCACGAAATCCATCGGATCGCGCTTGTAGGGCGCGACCTCGACCCGCGCGCCCGCCTGCATCTCATCCAGCGAACGGCGGGAGAGCTTGCCGTAGTCGGGATAGGAATTCACGTCGAACAGAACATGCCCCTCGGCGGCATATGCATGGCCCTTCGCGACGAGCGTCTCGATCATCTCGATCATCTGGTGGATGTATTCGGTCGCGCGCGGTTCATGGGTCGGGCGGAGGATGCCGAGCGCGTCCATGTCCTCGTGGTACCAGCGGATCGTCTCGTCGGTGATGTCGCGTATGGGCCGCCCCGTCTCGGCCGCGCGGGCGTTGATCTTGTCATCCACATCCGTGAAGTTGCGGACATAGGTGACGCGATCCGCCCCGTATTCATGGCACAACAGCCGGTAGAGCACGTCGAACACCACCGCGGGCCGTGCATTGCCGATATGGGCGCGGTCATAGACCGTCGGCCCGCAGACATACATCCGCACATTGCCGGGATCGAGCGGGCGAAGCTCTTCCTTCGCCTTGGTCATCGAGTTGTAGAGGCGGATCGTCATGGTTCCTCTCCGGGCGGAGTTGCGCTGCGGAAGGCGCCTCACTGTCGAGATGGAACGTGGCAAACCCTCCGCGGACGCGTTGTCAGCGGGTAATCGAGATGGCGGCGATGGCACAACAGGTTTGCATGACGCCTCAATGCACCCTCGCGGACGGCGGCGCAAGCCCGAAAGCCCTTGCGGCCCCCTTCCCGCCCGGGTAGCGCGGGGCCGAAGGGGGCGACCATGAGACTTTCGAACCGGCTGACATCCCTGCCCGATCCCGACGGGGATGCATGGGCCGTCTTCATCCGCGCGCGGGCCATGCAGGAGGCGGGCGAGAGCGTGACGATGCTCTGCATCGGCGATCACGACCGGGTGACGCCGGAACCGCTCCTCGACGCCATGGCGGAGAGCGCGCGCGGCGGGCAGACGGGCTATGCCCCGATCACGGGAACCGCCGCGCTTCGCGAGGCCATCGCCGGGCGGATGTCGCGCAACACGGCAAGCCCGGTCACCGCGGAACAGATCGCGGTCACGCCCGGCGCCCAGTTCGCGCTTTATGCCGCAATCACCGCCGTCACCGATCCGGGCGACCGGCTGGTGATGCTCGATCCCTATTACGCGACCTATCCGCTGACGCTGAAAGCGGCTTCCGCGACGGCGGTGGTATCGCCGAGCCTGCCGGATGCGGGCTTCCAGCCCGATCTCGATGCGCTCGCCCGGAACGCACGGGGCGCGCGGGCGATCCTGATAAATACACCCAACAACCCCACGGGCGCTGTCTACACCTCCGAAACGCTCGCCGCGATCGCGGAGATCGCCCGGCGCGAGGATCTGTGGATCCTCTCCGACGAGGTCTATTCCGGCCAGGTCTGGGACGGGGAGCACCGTTCGATCCGCGCCCTGCCGGGCATGGCGGACCGCACCATCGTGATCTCCAGCCTCTCCAAGAGCCACGTGATGACGGGCAGCCGGATCGGCTGGCTCTGTGCGCCCGAGCGGCTTGTCACCCCGATGCTCGAATTCCTGATCGCCACGAGCTATGGCGTGCCGGGCTTCATCCAGGACATGGCCCTCCACGCGATCCGCAATGGTGAAGAGATCGAGGCGGAAACGGCGGCGACCTATCGCCATCGCCGCGACCTCGGCCTGAGGATCCTGACCGGCGCGAACCGGCTGCGCGTGTCGCCCCCGCAGGGCGCGATGTATCTGATGCTCGACGTGCGCGGAACGGGGCTTTCGGGCACGGATTTCGCCGAGCGGCTTCTCGATGAGGAACGGATCGCCGTCACCCCGTGTGAAGGGTTCGGCCCCTCCGCCGCCGGTCATGTCCGCATCGCGCTTACCGTCGGCGACGAAAGCCTGTCCGACGCGCTCACCCGGATACGCCGCTTCGCCGAAAGGCTCTGAAACGGTCCGAGACCCCTTGCACACGAGGGGAAGCGGCTACAGGTTGCCGCCAAACGCATGTGGAGAGGCACCATGGCCGTCACCAGAGAGGACGTTCTGAAGGCTGTCGCGCGGGTCATCGATCCGGCCAGCGGCAAGACGATCGTCGATGCGGACTATGTGCGCGCGGTAACGATCGAGGGCGGCAAGGTCCACTTCATCCTCGAAGTTCCGGCAGATCTCGCGCCCCGGATGGAACCCGTCCGCAAGGCCGCAGAGGAGGCCGCCGCCGCCCTGCCGGGGGTCGAGGGGGCAAGCGTGCTCCTCACCGCCCATTCCGACGGCGGCGCGCCAGCGCCGCGTGGCCCGGCGCCCTCTCTCAAGATCGGCGGGCACCCCAGGCCCCAGGCCGGCCCCATGAACCCGCCGAACCTGGGGCGCATCATCGCCGTGGGGTCCGGCAAGGGGGGCGTCGGCAAGTCCACCGTTTCGGCCAACCTCGCGGTCGCGCTGGCGCAGGCGGGCAAGCGGGTGGGCCTTCTCGATGCCGATGTCTACGGCCCGTCCCAACCGCGCATGATGGGCGTCTCCCAGCGGCCCCATTCACCGGACGGGCAGAAGATCATCCCTCTGCGCGCCCATGGGGTCACGATGATGTCCATCGGGCTGATGCTCAACGATGACCAGGCCGTGGTCTGGCGCGGGCCGATGCTGATGGGCGCGCTCCAGCAGATGCTCGGGCAGGTGGATTGGGGCGATCTCGATACGCTGATCGTGGACCTGCCTCCCGGCACGGGCGACGTCCAGCTCACGCTCTGTCAGAAGGCGCAGGTCGCCGGTGCGGTCATCGTTTCCACCCCGCAGGACGTCGCCCTTCTCGATGCGCGCAAGGCGCTCGACATGTTCGAGAAGCTCAAGACGCCCGTCCTCGGCATCGTGGAGAACATGAGCACCCATATCTGCCCCAACTGCGGCCATGAAAGCCACATCTTCGGCCATGGCGGCGCGGCGGCCTGGGCGCGGGAAAAGGGCGTGCCGTTTCTGGGCTCCATCCCGCTCGATATCGGCATCCGGCTGAGTGGCGACGGCGGTGCGCCCCTCGTCGCGGCGGATCCCGACGCGGCGGAGGCCCGTGTCTTCCACGATCTCGCACGGCGACTGATCGAGGGCGGAATCGTCTAGCTCCGGGTGGCCTTTCCCCTTTGATGGCACGGCACGGCGGCTATGCTGGCCGCCCGTGCCCAGATGAAAGCGTGAAAGAGAAGTGGAGAGCCCCCAGGTCGAGCCGGATACCGCGCAGGACCTCGCCGTCGAGCGGGAGCGTCTGTCGTGGACGATCCTCGAATTCGCCTCGCTGACGCTGGCCATGGCGGGCAGCCTCGCGGCGCTCTTCATGATCTTCATCGTCGGCGACGCGGCAGAGACCGTCTGGATCACCCCCGTCCTGCTGCCCATCGCCGCCTTCCTCTCCGTTCCGGTCGCGATGCGCATGGGGCTTCCGCTCAGGGTCGGTCAGATCCTGTTCTTCGGAATCGCGCTCGCCACGATAACCGGGTTCGCCTTCGTCGAGCGGAGCGCGACGCTGTCCGGATACCTCCTGTTCCTGCCGATCCTGATCACCATTTCCGGAATGATCCTCGATCGCCGGGGGATCATCGCCGTCACCGCGGCATCGCTTGCCATCGGGGTTCTCAGCCTCTGGTGGGATCTGCGACAGCAGCCGATCCTCCTCGACCTTTCCGAACCGGCGCCGATCTTCACCTTCGGGATCCGCAATCTCGTCGCGATCGGCTTCGCCGCACTCATCACGCTGATCGCGCTCAACATCTTCTCCACGCTCGTTGCCCGGCTTCGCGACGCGCGGGACCGGGCCAGCGAAACCGCGCGCGCGCGGACGGAGTTCCTGTCCAGCCTGTCGCACGAGGTTCGCACACCGCTGAACGCGATCATCGGCCTTTCCGAAATCCTCTCCCGCGAAGAGCTGGAAGACGACAACCTGCGCAAGATCGACACGATCAGCGGCGCGGGCCGTGCGCTTCTCGCCGTGCTCGACGACGTGCTGGATGCCGCCCGGATCGAAGCGGGCCAGATGCGCATCAATCCCGTCGTCACCGACATCGAAAGCCTCGTGTTCAGCGTTGCCGATCTCTGGGGCCCGGTCGCGGAGGAGAAGGGATTGTCGTTTCGCGTAGAGCTGGATGAAGCCGTGCCCGAAACGCTCGTTCTCGACCGCTCGCGCGTGCGCCAATGCCTCAACAACCTGCTGTCCAACGCGATCAAGTTCACGGATGCGGGGCAGGTGAGCCTCGGGATCACCTGGCGCGGCGAGGCCGGCCGGGATGCGGTGCTCGAATGCGCGGTGCGGGACAGCGGCAGCGGTATGTCGCCGGCGGA
>JBMYPI010000172.1:0-5220 GCA_049600155.1 Rubricella sp. | reverse complement strand
CAGCGTGATCGACCCGCCGATCCCCCTCGACGACCTTGTCGACGGGCTGGTGCTCGATACGCTGGGGGACGGCACTTCGATCCTCTATTTCAACACCGGCACAGCGATCACGGGTGTCGCCAACAATACCGACGATATCCGCCTTTCGCGGGCGATCACGCGGGAGGGAACCGGCGAATCGAGCTTCACCCTGAATTTCCGCAATGGCGGCGGACAGGTCGATATCTCCGATCTGGGCAGCATCTTCGGCCCGACCACCACCGGCGTGACCGTCGTCGTCGATCAGGTCGGCACGGACCTGACCTATGCCAGGGGCGGATACTGGCGCGTCGTCGACCGCGCCGAACCGACCGACCCCGAGATCATGGGCGGTTTCGCGACGGGCGTTCCCTTCCTCGGCACCGCACCGACGGCCAGCTACTCCGGCGACATGATCGGTCTCTATATCGGCAATGTCGGCGGCAACGATATCGAAAGCACGATCTCGGGCGCCGTCTCGATCAGCTTCACGCCGGCGGCGATCACCGGGGGAATAACCGGCATCACGCTCGACGAGGTCGCCGGCACGCCGCAGATCAACGATCTGAGCATCGCCGACGCCGTTACGACGAGCACGGGGCCCTACATCTTCAGCGGCGGTATCCAGACCGGCGCGGTTCAGGATGCCGACCACTCCCTCGAAGCGGGCCAGAACGGCGCGCTCCGGATCGAGTTCTACGGCCCCAACGCCGAGGAGGTGGGAGGGACGTTCCGGATCTCGAACCCCGATGGCGCAGCCGATCCGAACCGCGCGATCGTCGGCGGCTTCGTCGGGGACTGAGCCGCGCGCCACGCGGGATCAGTTGCGGACGAGCTGCTCGGGGTAGCGGTAGAACTTGTGATCGCCGATCCAGACCGTCTGGATCAGGCGGCTCGCCCAGCCCGGATTGACGCTCGTGGCGTGGTAATGGGTCGCGCCGTCCGTCACGTAGCGGGGGCGGCCGTCCATCATCAACCTGGCGATGTTGCCCGCACGCTCCCATGCATCCCGCTCGCCCACATGTTCCGGCAGCCCGTCGCAGAGATAGGAGAACTGGCAGGCATTGCGCCGTTCCATGCCTTGGCGGATCACGCCGCAGATCGAGGACGGATAGCGTCGGTCGTCCACCCGGTTGAGGATCACTTCCGCCACCGCGATCTGTCCGGCCAGCGATTCGCCCCGCGCCTCGAAATAGAGCGCCTGGGTCATGCATTCCCACTGTGGGCCGCCCGTCGAGGGCCCCATTGCAGCGAGAAGCTCCTCGGTCACCGGCGCGGCGGTGTCGATTTCGGCGAGCGCGGCGAGCGCGCCGGCCTGGGCTGTCGTAACGACATCCTGCTCCATCGCCTCGATCCCGGCATTGGCAGTCGAACGGATGCCCTGCGGGACCTGCGCCTCGCGTGCGTTGGACACGCGCACGGCATCGGAGCCGCCGCCGAGCTCGCGCAGGCGATCTGTCGTGAGGGCATTCAACACCGCCTGCTCCTGCGCCATGATCGCACTAATCTGGCGGAGCGCCTGCGCATCGGGCGAACCGTCCCCCTGGGCGGAAAGCGCGGTGGGCAGAGAAACAAAAAGCGCCGCGGCGAAACCGGCGGCGTATATCGCTGTCTTCCATTGCATGGCGCGGCAGATAGACAGCCCAAGGCGGCTTGTCACGCTTCCTTCGTGTCGCACGGGGCATGGCTCACGCGATGGTGATGCAGACGGGCAACAGTTCAGACCGGCGGAGCGAGCCTGGCATTCCAGCCGTCGGCGAGAGCTTCGTCCAATAGCCGAATCCGATCCGCCTTCGCGGAAAAGGGTTTTTCTTCAGTAAGTTGGCTTTCGATCAGGGCCAGACCACGGCGCCCGTGCGACGACGCGATCTGACCGCGCAACCACCCCCGCCCCTGCCGCTTGCGCCGCGCGAGGCCCTCCGGTGTGAACGCCCTTTCCACGATGCGGGAGCGGATCAGATCCACCGCTTCGGCGATTCCCGCCCCGGTCGCCGCGGAGACGACCGCGATGGAGACCTTCTCGCCCCGTGCATCGAGCGAGAGCGCGCCGCGCAGATCGGCCGCCGCCCGCGTCGCGAGCGCGCCCAGATCGCCCTTCGTCACGAGCACGATATCGGGGATCTCCATCACCCCGGCCTTCATGAACTGGAGCGCGTCGCCCGATCCGGGCTGGGCGCAGAAGACCACGCCATCGGTGCGCTCGGCCACCTCGATCTCCGACTGGCCGACACCGACCGTCTCCACGATGACGATATCGAAAAGCGCGCGCATCAGCACGATGGCGGGAAACGCGATCTCCGACAGCCCGCCAAGCGCCCCGCGCGCCGCCATCGAGCGCATGTAGACGCCTCCGTCGTCGGGATCGGTATCGATCCGGGTGCGGTCGCCCAGGATCGCCCCGCCCGTCCGCGCGGAGGACGGATCGACGGCGAGGATCGCGACCGTCATCCCCTGCCCCCGGAACGCGCCGATCAGGGCCTGCGTGAGGGAGGATTTGCCGACACCCGGCGGCCCGGTGAGGCCCAGCGCCGCGCCGTGGCGCGCCTCGAAGGCCTCGTCCAGGAGCGCGGCGAGAGCGGCATCGTCGGCCCGGGTCTCGAGCGCGGTAAGGGTGCGAGCAAGCGCCGCCTTCCCGCCCGCCCCGAGGGCGTCGAGCGTCTCGGGAAGGGGCTTCACGCCGCCTGCCCCCGCCGGGCGAGGATCGACGCCTGCGCCGCCGCGAGCCGCGCGATCGGCACCCGGAACGGCGAGCAGGAGACATAGTCGAAACCCGCGAGCTTGCAGAACCGGATCGAACCGGGATCGCCGCCATGCTCCCCGCACAGCCCCAGCGTGATGCCCTCGCGTGTGCTGCGGCTTCGCCGCGTCGCCATCAGAAGCAACTCGCCCACCCCCTCGATATCGAGCGTGTGGAAGGGGTCTTCGGGGAACACCCCCTGGGCGACGTAATCGCGCATGAAACGGCCCGCATCGTCCCGGCTGAGACCATAGGTCATCTGGGTGAGGTCGTTGGTCCCGAAGGACAGGAACGCGCAGGTCTTCGCCAGATCGCCCGCGCGCAGCGCCGCGCGCGGCGTTTCGACCATCACGCCGAGGCGATAGGTCAGCGCAAGCTCCCGTTCCGCCATGACCGCCGCCGCGATCGCATCCACACGCCCCTTGATGAGGTCCACCTCGCGGTTGGCGGAGACGAGCGGGATCATGATCTCGGGCACGACCTGATCCATGTTGCGCGCGTTCACGATGGCGGCCGCCTCGAAGATCGCGCGGGCCTGCATCTCGTAGATTTCGGGCATGGTCACGCCGAGGCGCACCCCCCGCTTGCCGAGCATCGGGTTGAACTCCCGCAGATCCTCCGCCCGCGCCACGATCTGGGAGACGGGCACATCCATCGCATCGGCGAGATCGTGCATCTCCTCCCGGCCGTGGGGGAGGAATTCGTGCAGGGGCGGATCGAGCAGCCGGATCGTGACGGGCAGGCCGCGCATGATCTGGAAAAGCTCCACGAAATCGTCCCGCTGCATGGGCAACAGGCGGTCGAGCGCGCGGCGGCGGTCGTCCACGCTGTCGGCGAGGATCATCTCGCGCATCACGTTGATGCGATCCTCGTGGAAGAACATGTGCTCGGTCCGGCACAGGCCGATCCCGTCCACGTTGAAGCGGCGTGCGGTGCGGGCGTCATCGGGCGTGTCGGCATTGGCGCGCACGCCGAGGTCGCGGATCTGGTCGACCCAGGACATCAGCGTCTCGAACGCGCCGGTCAGCTCCGGCTGAACCATCGCGACCGCGCCCGCGATCACCTCCCCCGCCGTGCCGTCGACCGTCACGACATCGCCCTTGCGAAACCGCCGCCCGTCTCCGGCAACAAGTTCGCGCCGCCGCGCGTCGATCCGCAGATCCCCGGCCCCCACCACGCAAGGCAGGCCGAGGCCGCGCGCGATGACAGCGGCATGGCTCGTCATGCCCCCGCGCACGGTGATGACACCGGCGGCGGAATGCATGCCGCGAATATCCTCGGGGCTCGTCTCCACCCGCACGAGGATGGCGGGCTCGCCCTGCGCATGGAGGCCCTGCGCATCCTCCGGCGTGAAGACGATCTGGCCCGTCGCCGCGCCGGGCGACGCCGCGAGGCCCCTGCCGATCCCGTCCCGGCTGGCGTGGGGGTCGATCTGGGGGTGGAGATGTTCGACGAGGTTGCGGGGATCGACACGCAGGATCGCCTCTTCCCGCTCGATCGCGCCGAGGCGGGCGAGATCAACCGCGATGCGCACCGCCGCACGGGGCGAGCGCGGAGCCGGCGCGGCATCGAGGATCGCGGGCGCGCCGTCCTCTATCGTCGTCTCGAAGCTGAAACTGTCGCCCAGTGCCGTGCAGGCGGTGGACCAATGCGCCTCGAGCGCGCGCAGCGCATCGGGCATGAGCGCTTCGAGCGAGGGCGCGCGCTGGCCCGCCCCTTCGCGCTCGGCCTCGGTGATGAGGTGCGGCGTGCGCAGGCCCATCAGCACGTCCGGCCCCTGTGCCGCTGGCAGGAACCGGCCGCCGATCTGGGGCTGGCCTGTCCGCTCGTCGCTGAAATGAACGATGGCCGCACCGCAGGCCCGCTCCCCGATGCCGAGCGCCATGCGCTGAACGATCAGCGGCAGGCCCGCATCGCCGGGCGCGCCCCGCGCCTCCCGCAGGATCCGGGCCGAGGCGCCGGACCAGTTGCGCAGCATGGCGCGGACGGCTTCGACAAGCTGATCGCGCGGCGACTGGGGGAACGGTTCCTCGGTATCCTCCGCGAACACGTCGAGCGCCTCCCGGGTGAGCGCCTGCCATGCGGCGGCGGAAAGCTCCGCCTCACCCGCGACGCCCTCGTATTTCACCCGCTCGTAGACGAGCGTCTCGAAATCGTCGGGGTCCATCGCGCGGACGGCCACGGCGAACCCGGCGACGAGGCGGAAATAGAGCTCCCAAGCGCCCTTCTCCCCCACCCGGTCGATCAGGGCGGGCAGGCGATCATCGGTGATCCCGATATTGAGGAGCGCCGCCGCCCCGCCCCAGCGGGCGTGTTCGGGCGAGGATCGCAGGGCGAGAAGCTCCGCCGGACCAAGGCGCGCGATCTCCTCCTCCAGCACCTCCGCCCCGGTGGCGGGATCGAAACCGGGCAGGAGGATCAGCCCCTCCGGCACGGGCAGGCCCGCGGCGGCGAGGCGCGCAAGC
>JBMYPI010000171.1:268-5288 GCA_049600155.1 Rubricella sp. | reverse complement strand
CACCCATCGACCTTCGTCGCCGGGTTGCGCTCCGTCTCCGAAAGTGGCGGCATCGCCTTGCCCATCTCGATCACATGGGCGTAGCGATCCTCCCAATCGTCGAGAAACTCGAACGTCTCCACGAGGTCTTCGAACGCGGCATTGGCCATGTCTTCGTCATCCTTTCCTGTCGCGCGTGACTTACGGTCTTGCCCGCCATTCGTCCAGTGCGGCGCGGGATCGTGATGGGCCGTGGCCGCGTTGCCCCTTCTCAGACCCATGCGAAGCGGGTATGGAGCGCGTCATCACGATAACAGGTGTTTGCCCGATGTCCGTTCTGCGTCTCGCCGTCGTCGCCGTCATGGCCTGCGCCCTCGCCGCCTGCGAACCCGAGACCGATGAGGCCATGTCCGGCCCGGTTGCCGTCTCGGTGGCGAGCATCGCCTCGGCGGAGATCGGAACGGCGCGCCGCGGCCACATCCTCACGGTGACCGGGATCGCGGAGGCCGCCGGTGCCCACAGCCCCGAACTGATCGAGGCGGGGATCGCGGGGGAGACGCTCACGCTCGATTTCGTTCACGAAACCGCCGGCTCAGGCGCGCCCGCCGGGCAGCGGATGATCGTTCCCTATATCCTGCCCGCGGGGAGCGGCATCACCACGGTCATCGTCCGCGCCCGCGAGAACAGCGTGACCGTCAGCGTTCCGCCGTCTGAATGATCTCCACCCGGTCGCCGGAGACGCCGAGCGCGATCCGGCCCGCGATCAGATCCAGCGCTTCCCGCCCGAAAATCTCGTAGCGCCAGCCGTGCAGCACGGGGTGGTCGCCCTTCGGGTCGGCCGCGAAGGCATCGAGATCGGCCGATGTCGCGATCAGCTTCTGCGCGACACCCGACTTCTCCGCCCGCGCCTTCAGGAGCACCCTCAGAAGATCACTCAGCGCCTGGCTGACTGCCGGCTGCGGTGCGGCGCGATCGACCTTCGGCAGATCGTCCTCGGGCCGGTCCATCGCGCTGCCGATCGCGGCCAGGATGCCCTCGGCCGTGCCCCCCTTGCGCGCCTCGCGCTGCAGGAGGCGCGACTTGCCGAGGTCTTCGGGCGTGCGCGGCTTGTTCGAGGCAAGCTCCAGAAGCGCGTCGTCCTTCATCAGCCGGTTTCGGGGAACGTCGCGCCGCTGCGCCTCCGCCTCCCGCCAGGCGGCGAGCGCCTGAACCACGGCGATGAAGCGGGGCTGGTTGGTGCGGATCTTGATCCGCTTCCAGGCGTCGTCGGGGTGGGTTTCATAGGTCGCCGGCGACGACAGGACCGCCATCTCCTCCTCCACCCAGGCGCGGCGGCCGGTGCGATCGAGCGTGGCGGAAAGCTTTTCGTAGATCACCCGCAGATGGGTGACATCGGCGAGCGCATACGTCTTCTGCCTGTCCGTCAGCGGGCGGCGGGACCAGTCCGTGAAGCGGGAGGACTTGTCGATGCTCCCCTTGGCGACCTTCCGCACCAGCGTCTCGTAGCCGACCTGTTCGCCGTAGCCGCAGACCATCGCGGCGACCTGCGTATCGAACAGCGGCTCGGGGATCAGGCCACCCTTGTGCCAGAAGATCTCAAGATCCTGCCGGGCGGCATGGAAGACCTTCACCACCGACGCATCCCGCATCAGATCGAAAAGCGGATCGAGAGTGAGTCCGTCGGCCTGGGTGTCGATCAGCGCGGCGGTGTCGTCGCCCTCGCCCGGAAACGCCATCTGCACGAGGCAAAGCTGTGCGTAATAGGTGCGCTCGCGCAGGAACTCGGTGTCGATCGTGACGTAGTCATGTGCCCTCGCCCGGTCGCAGAACTCTTCGAGGGCGGCGGTGCTGGTTATTTCGAGCATGGAGAACCGGGCGGATGATCACGTTCACGATTTCCACTCGATACACGCGTGAATGTGGGATTGCAAAGCATGGACGTTCCCCTTCCGGGCTTTGATCATCGCGCGGCATCCGCTATTGCGGAAGGATCGCGGCCTGAGGGGGCCGCCCGAGTTTGGGGGAAAGGCGCTTGGACCTGTCAGTCGTCGTGCCCTGCTATCGCGAAGAGCCGATGATCCCGCTTCTCGTCGAGCGGCTCGAGGCGGTGTGCGATGCCCTGCCGCTGAAAAGCGAGATCATCCTCGTCGACGACGGATCGCCCGACGAAACCTGGGCGGAGATCGAGAAGGCCGCGAACGCCTCGCGCCGGTTGCGCGGCGTGCGACTGGCGGCCAATCGTGGGCACCAATCCGCGCTGACGGCAGGGCTCGCCGAGGCGCGGGGAGACAGGATCCTCATGCTCGACGCCGATCTGCAGGATCCGCCCGAGATCCTGCCGGACATGATCGCACTGATGGATCGCGGCTACGATGTCGTCTACGGGCGGCGGGTCGAACGGATCGGTGAAACCGCGTTCAAGCGGGCATCGGCCCATCTCTTCTATCGCCTCATCAATCGCATCTCGGATGTTCCGATCCCGCAGGACACGGGCGATTTCCGGCTCGTGAGCCGCCGCGCCCTCGACGCGTTTCTCGACATGCCCGAAAAGGCGCGTTTCGTGCGGGGCATGTTCGCATGGGTCGGCTTCCGCCAGATCGGGATCGACTACGTTCGCGCCCCCCGCGCGGCGGGGGAAACGAAATACCCGCTCAAGGCGATGATCCGCTTTGCCGCCGATGCGATCACGGGCTTCTCCACGCGGCCCCTGCGGCTGGCCACGGGCCTGTCCTTCATCTCGCTTGCGATCGCCGTCGCCATGGCCGTCTACGTCTTCGGGTCGATCCTGTTCTACCAGACCGCGCCCGGCTGGGCCTCCACCCTGCTGGCCATCAGCTTCTTCTCCGCGATGCAGCTTCTCGCGCTGGGGATCATGGGCGAGTATATCGGCAGGCTCTACCAGGAGGCGAAGGGGCGCCCGCTCTACCATGTGGCCGAACGGGCGGAGCCCGGAGAGACGTCCGAGCGGGAGGCGGCGGAATGAGAACCGACAAGGGAACGCTCCTCCGCTTCGCGATCGTCGGCGTTTCGGTCGCGGCATTCTACACGGCACTCTTCGTGGCATTTTCGCGCAGCGGCCTTGCGCCGGGCATCGCCAACGCCATCGCCCTCACACTTGCCGTAATAGGCCAGTATATCGCCCAGACGGCCTGGACCTTCCGCCGCCCGCTCGCCCTGCCCGACCAGATCGGCCGCTTTGCGACCGTGATCGCGGCGGGTTACCTCTTCTCCCATATCGTGACGGCGGTCGTCGCGCCCGCCGCGGGCTTCGCCGACTGGCTGGCGGCCGGGATCGTCGTCGTCAGCCTGCCCGTCCTCAACTTCGTCGCCTTCCGCCTCTGGGTCTATGCCGAGGGGCAACTATCGGATCCGCACCCGTGAGCCATACCTATTCCGACACGTTCTTCGACTATATCGACGACAGCGCCAGCCGCTCCGCCGCCGTGCTCATCCGGCTGGTTCTGGAGGGCTGCACGCCTGCCTCGATCCTCGATGTGGGTTGCGGGCGCGGCGCCTGGCTGCGGGTCTGGGCGCGCAACGGGATCGAGGATCTGCGGGGCGTCGACGGCGATTATGTCGATCGCGAGACGCTCGAAATTCCGGGTGAAGCCTTCACGGCGGCCGATCTCACCAGGCCCCTGTCGCTCGGTCGCCGGTTCGACCTCGTGCAATCGCTGGAAGTGGCCGAACACCTCTCCCCCGACGCCTCGGAAACCTTCGTCGAGAGCCTCACGACCCATGGCGACGTGATCCTGTTCTCCGCCGCGACCATCGGCCAGGGGGGCGAGTTCCATGTCAACGAACGCCCGTTGACCTTCTGGCGTGACCTCTTCGCCGCGCACGGTTATGCGGCCTTCGATCCGCTGCGCCCCGCGATGCGGGAGAACCGCGATGTCGCGCCGTGGTATCGCTACAACAGCCTTCTCTACGCCAACGAGGCCGGGCAGGAGCGCCTTTCGGCCGCTTTTCGCGCCGCCGCCTGCCCGGCGGAGCAGCCGATCGACGAGGGCGGCGATCCGCTCTGGCGTCTGCGCCGCGCCGTCCTCGGCCGACTGCCCCAATCGACGGTGACGAATCTCGCCCAGCTTCGCGCGAAGCTTCTCGTCGCGACGCGGGGCTGAGGCGGGCGATGGCGGCGGGACAGGGCCCCCTCCTTCTGCGCGCGCTCGGGCTCGCCATCCTGCTGTTTCTGGGGTTCGTGGCGCTCGCGCCCCAGCAGTTCCTCGATCCACTGCTGCGGCATGACGACTACCCGGTGCTCCTGCAACGGGCGGACGAATACTACATCAAGACGCTGACGGAGGGCCGCTGGGTCAACTGGGCCTGGCTCAACCGGCCATGGGCCGGCACCGCCGCGCAACACTATGCGATCTACATCGCCGCATGGTGCGTCTTCTGTGCCTGCGCGGCGATCACGACGCTCGGCCGCAACGCTCCGTTGATCGTCCAAGCGGGCTTCGCCGCGCTGCTGGCGCTCTCGATCCCCGCGCTGCTCATCTCGCTGTGGTTCTCCACGCTGGTGCCGGGAATGGTGATCCTCGCCCTCTATGCGCTCTGGGTGCTGATGACGGGGCCGCGCGCGGCCCTCTGGGCCATGCCGGTCTTCGTGCCCCTTTCGCTGATGACACACAGCACCCAGCCGCTCCTGATCGCGTCCGTGGCGCTCCTGGCGGCGGACAGGCGGCACGGGTTTCTCGACCTGTTCAGGACGCTTTTCGTCTTCTGTTCGAGCTACATCCTCGGCCTTCTGGTCATCTTCACCCTGAACTGGCTCGAGCATGGCGTCTTCGGGATCGAGGTCGCCGAATGGCGCAGCCCGAACCCGGGCACCAGCATCGAGGCGCTGACCGAGAACGCGCGCTTCATGGTCGAGTGGATGCGCTACAACCTGACGGTCATCACCTTCGGCATACCCACCATCGGATGGGTCTTTGCGGGAACCTTCATCCTCCTGTCCGTGATCGTCCGGGACCGCGCGGGACAGGCGTTCTACATCCTCGCCTCGCTCGTGCTCGGCTTCGCGGTGGTGGCGGCACAAGGG
>JBMYPI010000171.1:0-258 GCA_049600155.1 Rubricella sp. | reverse complement strand
CGGTTCCCCCCCGCGCGCTCGGCTTTGTCTGGCTGGCCTTCGTCGCGGTTCTTTTCCTGGGGCTCTGGACCCTCGCGCGCACCATGCCGCAATACCGCGCCGCGATCGCACTTCTCGTGGTGCCATGGTTCGTCCTGGGCGGCGGGCTGCACCATATCCAGATGGGGTCACTGGCTGGTTGGCAGGAGGAAACGCGCGCACTGGCCACCGCGATCCCGCCGGGGGAAGGCAGGATCTACCTTGCGGGCTCGCCCTACG
>JBMYPI010000170.1:0-5312 GCA_049600155.1 Rubricella sp. | reverse complement strand
CTCGGGGTGACAGCGCTTGTGGCGCCCGTTCCGGTCGCCCCCCGGTTCGTCACCGTCGACCTGCCGGTGATGATCGGCGTGTCACTTGCCCTCGTCTTGATGGAACGGGGCCTCGGCAGGGCCGTCGCGGCGCTCGGGATCGTCGGCTACGGGGCCTATGTCGCGCTGGGCGCGCCCCTCGCTTCTTGAAATATTATTGCGCGCGAAGGCCATCCCCCACAACTTTTTTCGACGCGAGGGGTTGACCACCGGCGCGGCATGGATAAAACGCCTCGGGAACGCAACGAAAGGTGCAGGATGCACGCGCTCGTAATTCTCGGTAGGCGCACCTGACGCCCGGATCACTCCGGACGAACGGTGCGCGTGACCCCCGGACGGGGGTTTTTTTGTGCCCGGAAGGGCAGGTCGCTGAAGGAAAGGACAAGGCATGGCCAGCCAGTTGATGACCGGTGCGAGGATCGTCGTCAAAGCGCTCAAGGACCAGGGTGTCGATACCGTATTCGGCTATCCCGGCGGGGCCGTGCTTCCGATCTACGACGAGATCTTCCGGCAGAACGACATCAAGCATATCCTCGTGCGGCACGAACAGGGCGCGACCCATGCCGCCGAAGGCTATGCCCGCTCCACCGGCAAGCCGGGTGTCGTGCTCGTGACCTCCGGCCCCGGCGCGACGAATGCCGTCACGGGCCTGACGGACGCGCTGATGGATTCGATCCCGCTCGTCGTGCTTTCGGGCCAGGTGCCGACCTTCATGATCGGCAACGACGCCTTCCAGGAAGCCGACACCGTCGGCATCACGCGCCCCTGCACCAAGCACAACTGGCTGGTGAAGGACACCGCGCAGCTGGCGGAGACGATCCACCAGGCGTTCCACGTGGCGTCCAGCGGGCGACCCGGCCCGGTTCTCGTCGACATTCCCAAGGACGTCCAGTTCGCCGAAGCGGCCTACACCCCGCCGCAGAAAGCCTCGATGGGCCATTACCGCCCACAGGTGAAGGGTGACATGGAAGCGATCCGCGAGGCGGTCGCGCTCATCGAGAAGGCCGAACGCCCGATCTTTTATACCGGCGGTGGCGTGATCAATTCCGGCCCGGCGGCCACGCAACTCCTGCGCGAGTTCGTCGAGGCGACGGGCTTTCCGATCACCTCCACGCTGATGGGGCTCGGCTGCTACCCGGCCTCCGGCAAGAACTGGGTAGGGATGCTCGGCATGCACGGCCTCTACGAAGCGAACATGGCGATGCACGATTGCGACCTGATGATCAATATCGGCGCCCGCTTCGACGACCGGATCACCGGCCGCCTGGACGCGTTCAGCCCCGGATCGAAGAAGATCCATGTCGATATCGATCCCTCGTCGATCAATAAGAACGTCCATGTTGACGTGCCGATCGTCGGCGATGTCGCCCATGTGCTGGAGGACATGCTGAACCTGTGGAAGGCCAACGGGCGCAAGACGAACGCGCAGGGCCTCGCGAAATGGTGGTCGAAGATCGAGGAGTGGCGCAAGGTGGAATGCCTGCGCTACACACCGTCGAAGGAGACGATCAAGCCGCAATACGCCCTCGAACGGCTCGAAGCTCTGACCAAGCACCGCAAGGACCGCTACATCTGCACCGAGGTCGGCCAGCACCAGATGTGGGCGGCGCAGTTCCTCGGCTTCGACGATCCCAACCGCTGGATGACCTCGGGCGGCCTCGGCACGATGGGGTATGGCCTGCCGGCCTCCATCGGCGTGCAGATCGCCCATCCCGACGCGCTCGTCATCAACGTGGCGGGCGAGGCCTCCTGGCTGATGAACATGCAGGAGATGGGCACCGCGGTGCAGTTCCGCGCGCCGGTCAAACAGTTCATCCTCAACAACGAACGCCTCGGGATGGTGCGCCAGTGGCAGGAACTGCTCCATGGCGAGCGGTATTCCCATTCCTGGTCCGAGGCGCTGCCCGATTTCGTGAAACTGGCCGAGGCCTTCGGCTGCAAGGGCATCCTGTGCACCGATCCCGCCGATCTCGACGACGCGATCATGGAGATGCTGAACTATGACGGGCCGGTCATCTTCGACTGCCTCGTCGAGAAGCACGAGAATTGCTTCCCGATGATCCCGTCGGGCAAGGCCCATAACGAGATGCTGCTGGGCGAAGCCACGACCAAGGGCGCGATCGACGCCGGCGGTGCGGTGCTTGTGTGACTTCACAATGGGGGCGCCTTTCGCAGGCGCCCCCGACCCTTTTCAAGGACATCCGAGATGAACGCGCTTTCCATCCGCAAGGGATCCTCCCGAAAATCCGCCTACGAACTTCGCAATCCCCTGCCCGAGGATCACGAGCGCCATACCCTCTCCGTGATCGTCGACAACGTGGATGGCGTGCTGGCGCGGGTGATCGGGCTTTTCTCCGGCCGGGGCTACAACATCGACAGCCTGACGGTGGCGGAGGTGGACCATACCGGCCACCGGTCCCGCATCACGATCGTGACGACGGGAACGCCCGCCGTCATCGCGCAGATCAAGAGCCAGCTCGAACGGATGGTCGTGGTCTATGCCGTGCATGACCTGACCGTGGAGGGCCCGGCCGTCAAGCGTGAACTCGCGCTGGTGAAGGTCGCGGGCAAGGGCAACGACCGGGTCGAGGCGATGCGCATGGCGGAGGTCTTCCGCGCCAACGTGGTGGACACCACGCTCGAAAGCTTCGTCTTCGAACTGACCGGCGCACCGGAGAAGATCGACGCCTTCGTGGACCTCATGGTGCCGCTCGGCCTCGTCGAAGTCGCCCGCACGGGCGTCGCCGCGATCGCACGCGGGGTCTGAGGGGCGCTGGCCCTCGCCGCTGACGCGGCTCACTTCTCGTCGCTGAGAAGGACGTTGCTTTCCACGTCGCCGACGCCCGGAAGCGTCATGATCCGCCGGCGCAGGATCCGCTCGAAATCGGCGAGGTCGCGGGCGACGACGCGCAGGCGGTAGTCGTAGACGCCAAGGACGTGCTGGACGAGCTGGACCTCGGGAATGGCGACGACCGCGCGCTCGAAATCCTCCAGCCCCGTCCGCCCGCGCGCCGCAAGCTTGATACCGAGGAAGACGGTCACGCCATACCCCAGGGCGGCCGCATCCACGTCGAGCGCGTATCCCGCGATGATCCCCTCCTCCTCCAGCCGCCTGACACGCCGGTAGGCGGCGGGTTGGCTCAGCCCGATCCGGTCGCCGATCTCCTTGGCGTTGAGCGCGCCGTCCTCCTGCAACAGCGCCAGGATCGCGCGGTCGGTCGCGTCGAGCGTGCTCATACGGGCACCGCCGTGGTGTTCTTCAGTTCCGACACGAGCATCAGCGCCTCGACATCGAGGATGTTCGGCAAGGCGAGGATGCGGGTCTTGTAGATCTCCTGATAGTGGGCCAGATTGCGGGCGACGACGTCCATCCGGATATCGACGCGGCCCAGAAGTGTCTGGATCGCGACGACCTCTTCGATCCTGCGGGCCTCGGTGACGAAGGCGTCGAAGGCGTTGCGTTCGGTCTTGTCGAGCGTGATCCGCAGGAACACCTCGACCTCGAGGCCGAGCTTGCGGCGGTCCACAACCGCGCGGCGGCCGCGGATGATGCCCACGCCCTCCATCTTGCGGATCCGTCGCCAGCAGGGCGCATGCGACAGGCCCGCGCGCTCTGCGATCTGGGCAACGGTCGCGGCGGGGTCCGCCTGCATCTGGCGCAGGATGCGCCGATCCGTATCGTCAAGCATGAAATTTCTCGAATGATATCTATGTAAGAATGTCTTTTTGCATGAACGGCCATATCGAGCAAACAAAGAAATCTCTTGCCGCGTATTATCGCTATCCTTCCCCCATCGAAACCCTGGGGAAGGAAACACGACATGCGTGTCTATTACGATCGCGATTGCGATGTGAATCTCATCAAGGACAAGAAGGTCGCCATTCTCGGCTATGGCAGCCAGGGCCACGCCCATGCGCTGAACCTGCGCGACTCCGGCGCGAAGAACCTCGTCGTCGCGTTGCGCGAGGGCTCCCCCTCCGCCGCGAAGGCGGAGGGCGAGGGCCTTCAGGTCATGGGCATCGCGGAAGCCGCCGCATGGTGTGACGTGATGATGTTCACCATGCCCGACGAACTGCAGGCCGAGACCTACCGCAAATACGTCCATGACAATCTGCGCGAGGGTGCCGCGATCGCCTTCGCCCACGGTCTGAACGTGCATTTCGGCCTGATCGAGCCGAAGCCCGGCGTCGACGTGATCATGATGGCGCCCAAGGGCCCCGGCCACACGGTGCGCGGCGAATACATGAAGGGCGGCGGCGTGCCCTGCCTCGTTGCCGTCCATCAGGACGCGTCGGGCAAGGCGCTGGAGATCGGGCTCTCCTACTGCTCGGCGATCGGTGGCGGGCGTTCGGGCATCATCGAAACGAATTTCCGCGAGGAATGCGAGACCGACCTTTTCGGCGAGCAGGCCGTGCTGTGCGGTGGCCTCGTCGAGCTGATCCGGGCGGGGTTCGAAACGCTGGTCGAAGCGGGCTATGCGCCCGAGATGGCCTATTTCGAGTGCCTCCACGAGGTGAAGCTCATCGTGGACCTGATCTACGAGGGCGGCATCGCCAACATGAACTACTCCATCTCCAACACCGCCGAGTATGGCGAGTATGTCTCCGGCCCGCGTGTCCTGCCCTATGACGAGACGAAGGCGCGGATGAAGGCGATCCTGACCGATATCCAGACGGGCAAGTTCGTGCGCGACTTCATGCAGGAGAACGCCGTCGGCCAGCCCTTCTTCAAGGGCACACGCCGCCTCAACGACGAGCACCAGATCGAGCAGGTCGGCGAGAAGCTGCGCGAGATGATGCCGTGGATCTCCGCCGGGAAGCTGGTGGACAAGGCGAAGAACTGATTAGTGTGCGGAGAGAGCGATGACAGCTGAAGTATACAATATCATCGCTCTCTCCCTCAGTGCGTTCGCACTTCTCATTTCTGTTGCAACATTTATCTGGACCACCGTTGTTAAGTATCGCGCTGATAGGAATTCGAGAACACTAGATCTCGTCTTCAACACTCGACTCTCAGAAGATTTTGAAAGGCTCTTGGCAAAGCGCAAACGCTACTTCGCCGAAGGCGAAACCGTTCCATGGGAAGAGTTTCGCGCCTTCCTGACGGCCACACGCAACGCCGAGCTGACCGACGACGAGGCGCTGCGCAGACGCGAATGCGCGAAAGCCATCCGCGCGCTTCTCAACTACTACGAGTTCATCGCGCTCGGCATCCGGCGCCGCGACCTCGACGAGGCGATGTTGCGCGGCTCGATCCGCGGGATCATGGTGAA
>JBMYPI010000169.1:0-5324 GCA_049600155.1 Rubricella sp. | reverse complement strand
ATCCCGGCGCGGGTCTACCGCATCTCCTTCTCGGGCGAGCTGAGCTATGAGATCGCCGTGCTTGCCAGCCGGGGCCGCGAGTTGTGGGATCTGCTGCTGGCCGTAGGTGCCGCGGATGGCATCACGCCCTACGGCACCGAAGGGCTGCACGTGATGCGCGCCGAAAAGGGCTTCATCATGATCGGGGACGAGACCGACGGCACCGTCACCCCGCATGACCTCAAGATGTCCTGGGCGGTGTCGAAAAAGAAGGACGACTTCATCGGCAAACGCGCGCAGGAGCGGTCGCACATGACCGATCCCTCGCGCTGGAAGCTCGTCGGCCTCGAGACCCTCGACGGCTCGGTGCTGCCCGACGGGTCGTATGCGCTCGCCGAGGGCGTCAACGAGAACGGCCAGCGGAACACGCAGGGTCGCGTGACCTCCACCTACTGGTCGCCGACGCTGAAGCGGGGCATCGCGATGGGCCTCGTCCTGAACGGTCCGGACAGGATGGACGAGGTCATCGAGTTCAATACGGTCAAGAAGGACCCGGAGGGCAAGTTCCGGACGGTCAGGGCACGGATCGTCCACCCGGTCTTCTACGATCCCGACGGGGAGAGGCAGGATGTCTGACGCTGCAAGCGCGCTTCCGGGGGCGGAGGCCGGGGGGCTGGTGGCCGTCCGAGAGACGGGACTTCAGGGCATGGTGACCTTCCGTGCCGACCTGTCGGAGGCGAAAGACGCCATCCGGCAGGTAACCGGCGCGGACATGCCGGGCCAGCGCGGCATCGCCCAAGGCGACGGCATGGCGGTCGCGTGGATGTCGCCGGACGAGTTGCTGATCCTCTGCGATCACCGGGACGCCGATCGCGTCGCCGCGGACCTGGCGCAGGTAATGGCCGGGCGGCACCACCTCGCGGTCAATGTCTCGGACGCCCGCGCGATGTTCGCGCTGTCGGGCGAGGCCGGGGCGCTTCGCGACGTGCTGGCCAAGGTCACGCCGGCGGACATGGCCCCCGACGCGCTGCGCCCGGGCGAGATGCGGCGCACCCGACTTCAGCAGGCGGCGGCCGCGATCTGGTTCGAGAGCGAGACCGAGGCGCGGGTCATCTGCTTCCGCTCGGTCGCGCGATACGTCTTCGACCTGCTCGCCATGTCCGCGAAGGACGGTGGGGCGGTCGGCTACCACTGAGATCGCGCGCCCCTTCGTCCGCGCACGAAGAACCGGGCTTCTGCGCGGCGGTCCGGGCGCCGCCGGGGTTGACCTCGCCGCCCGGCCCGCTCCATCTGTTGCGCGACAGGAAACCGCAACGAGGGAGGCCCTGATGGCTTTTGAACTTCCCGATCTTCCCTATTCCCACGACGCGCTCGCCGATCTCGGCATGAGCCGCGAGACGCTCGAATTCCACCATGACATTCACCACAAGGCCTATGTCGACAACGGCAACAAGCTGATCGACGGAACCGAGTGGGCGGGCAAGTCCCTCGAAGATATCATCACGGGCACCTACCAGCCCGGCGCCGTGGCGCAGAACGGGATCTTCAACAATGCCTCGCAGCATTGGAACCACATCCAGTTCTGGGAGATGATGGGCCCGGGCACCGGCGGCATGCCGGGTGAGCTGGAAAGCGCGATCACCGAGTCCTTCGGCTCGGTCGACAAGTTCAAGGAAGAGTTCGCCGCCGCGGGCGCGGGCCAGTTCGGCTCCGGCTGGTGCTGGCTGGTGAAGGATACCGATGGCGGCCTGAAGGTCACCAAGACGGAGAACGGCGTCAATCCGCTCTGCTTCGGGCAGACGGCCCTTCTGGGCTGCGACGTGTGGGAGCATTCCTACTACATCGACTTCCGCAACAAGCGCCCCGCCTACCTGTCGAACTTCCTCGACAAGCTGGTGAACTGGGAAAACGTCGCCGCGCGCCTCGCTGCGGCCTGATCCGCTCACCATCCCGGGAAGCCGGACACCCCCGCCGCTGGCGGGGGTTTTCGTTTTGCAATACCGTCGGGTCGACTCTGTCCGTTCGGAGTGATTGATGCTCGTCGTGCTTGTGGAGCGCCAGGCAAGCTTTCTGCGTCACAGCGGCTACAAGCTGTTGCGGATGCTCGCCGGCGCGCGCCGTGCGGGGATCGAGGCCGAGGTGACGGATCGGCCCGAGCGGGTCTCCGGCCGGGCGCCGGGATTCCTCCATGTCGATCTCACGCTTGTGCCCGCGCCCTTCCTCGATGCGGCGGGGCGGCTCGACAGATGCGTCAACGGGGCCGTCGCCTCGATCCATCGGGGGCTCTATTCCGCCGCCCGGCTGGAGCGTGACAGCGACTGGACGGGGCCCGTGATCGTCAAGACGGTCCTGAACCATCGCGGCCTGCCAGAGCTGAACTACGGTTTCGGTCCGGGCGTCGCGGGCCGCTTGCGCAGGCTCGCCGCGCGCGTGAGGTCGCCCGACTACAAGGATGACCTCTGCCCGCGCTATCGCATCCTGCCCGCGCTTTCCGACGTGCCGGAAGAGGTCTGGTCGGACGCGCGGCTGATGGTCGAACGCTTCCTGCCCGGGGCGCTGGGCGGGCCGATCGTCAAGCACCGCTGGGATTTCGCGATGGAGGCGAGCCTCGTGACCCGGTCGATCTACGACGATCCCCTTTGCGGCGTGGACAGCGTTCGGGAGGTCGGCGACGCCGGGCCGCCGCCGGACGCCCTCGTCGCGCTGCGCGAGGCGATGGCGCTGGATTTCGGGTCGATCGACTTTTTCGAGACCGAGGACGGTGCGATCCCCGTCGACGTCAACAAGACGAACACGGTCGACCAGAGTTGGATCGAGGCGTTTCCCTTCGTCGCACGCCATATCGAGGAGTGCACCGAGGCCCTGATCGCCTTCGCGCGGGAAGGTGAGCGGTGAACGGCCCCGCGCCGATCATCGTCTCGGGGCATCGGTTCGCGATATCCCTGGCCGACCGACCGGCACCCATCGGCGCGGTGCGCGATCGCGCCGCCCATCTGTTCGTGAGCGTTCGCAATCGCGCCTTCGATACCGGTCTGTTGCGCGCCTATTGCCACCTGGTGCGGGACAACTTTCCCGCGGGCGGCTGCATAACCGTCGTGGATGAGCCCTATCGTCACAACATCGCCGCCCTTGCCACCGATCCCGCGGAACGGGCCCGGGCGCTTGCGGGGCTGGAGCGGCTTTCGGCGGAGCGGCGGCGCCAGTGCGAGAAGCGCATCCGGGGGGATTCGGGCGGTTCGGTGACGCTGGTGGACTGGCGCGCCCTCGCCGCTGCGGTGCCGGAGGCGATCCGCGCCGAATGCGAGGCGGCTTTCCGGCAGGATCCCGAGATCGCTGCGCTGATGCGGGAGCAGGCCGCGCTCGCCGCCGCCCATTACGGCCGCCCCGATGCGGCGGAAGCCTTCCTGCCCTTCCTCGAGGAAGAGTTGCCGGTTCTTCTCCACAGCTACCACAAGGGCCCGGTTCTGGATGTGTATCCCGGGCCGCAGCTGCGCATCATCTGGGAAATTGATTCGGGTCGTTTCGATGACCGGTTGCCGACGCTCGCCGGTATGCGCGGGGCGGCTGGCCGTCACGCCTACGCCATGGTCGAGCGCGCGGCGGCGGCAGCGATGGAATCGGCTTCCGTGTCGCCCGCGCAGGGCCTATAGCGGTCTCCCGATCCGGGACAGCGCAAGGACAAGGCCGGATGCCCGATTCCCTGAAGGGACTTCTCGCGATGGTGGGCGCCAGCACGATCTGGGGCCTGTCGGGCCTGTTCTACGCGCTTCTCTCCCACGTTCCGGCCGTGGAAGTGCTCGCGCACCGGACGGTCTGGTCCTTCGTGTTCTTCGCCTTCGTCATCGCGGCGACGGGGCGCGGGCCGCGCCTTGCGGCCCTTCTGCGGGACCGTGCCAGCCTGCGCCGGCTGGTGGTGACCGCGATGATGATCTCGGTGAACTGGTTCGTCTTCATCTGGTCGATCCAGTCGGGCCGCGCGATCGATGCCAGTCTCGGCTACTACATCTTTCCGCTCGTGGCGGTGCTGATCGGGGTGATCTGGCTGCGCGAGCGGCCCGCGCCGCTGCACTGGGCGGCCATTGCGCTCGCGGCGGCGGCGGTGGCCTTCCTGACCTGGTATCTCGGCGTGGTGCCGTGGATTCCCCTTCTGCTGGCGGGAACATTCGGGGTCTATGGCCTGATGAAGAAGCGGCTTGCCGCCGGTCCGGTGCTGACGGTCTTGGTGGAAGTCCTGTTCATCCTGCCCTTCGCCGTGGCCTTCCTGGCGTTCGTCCACGCGGGGGTCGCACCGGGCGAGGCGGCCTTCGGCCGGGACGGCCCGGAAAGCCTGCTCCTGATCCTGTCGGGGCCGCTGACGGGGCTGCCACTTCTGCTGTTTTCCTATGCCGCGCAGCGGATGCGCTATTCGGCGCTCGGCCTCGTGCAGTATCTCAACCCGACGCTGCAATTCGGGGTGGCTGTCCTGGCGCTGGGCGAGGCGGTCACACGCGGTCACGCCATCGCGCTTCCCTTCATCTGGACGGCGCTGGCGCTCTACAGCCTGCAGAGTTTCCGTCAGGAGAGGGCGGCGCGCAGGCGGGCGAGGATCTCTTCGGGGGTGGTGTAGACCTCCAGGAAGTCGCGAAAGCTCGGCTCCGCGAAGCCGCGCGCGATGATCCGGTCGAGAAGCTCCAGAAGCGGATCCCAGTAGCCGCCCGTGTTGAGCAGCAGGACAGGCTTGGAATGCAGGCCGAGTTGACGCCATGTCAGCACCTCGAACAGTTCGTCGAGCGTGCCGGGGCCGCCGGGCAGGGTGACGATCGCGTCGGAATTGGCGAACATCACTTTCTTGCGCTCGTGCATGTTCTCGGTGACGACATAGGTCTGGATATCGGTCTTGCCGACCTCGCGATCGACGAGGTGCTGCGGGATCACGCCGAACACCGCCCCGCCCGTCGCCATCGCGGCCGAGGCGACCGCGCCCATCACGCCGATATCGCCCGCCCCGTAGACGACGCGGATACCGGCCTCGCCGAGGGCCTCGCCGAGCGCCGTTGCGTCGGCGAGGAAGGCGGGATCGTCGCCCGCGCGCGATCCGCAGAAAACGCAGACGGATTTGGGGATGGTCTGGGGCATGGCGTCCTCGCGTCTGCTCACTTGGCCGGGGAGATGTAACCCGCTAAACGTCTAGAGGGAAAGGCCCGCCGCGTGCCGGGTCTTCGGGAAAACGGGTGGGACAATCGGCGTGAAGAACAGTTCAGCTCTCCTGCTGGCCGGCGTGGTCGGCATCGTCGCGATCGCGATCGTGGTCTTTTTCACCCGGGCCGAGGCGCCGACGGAGCCGGTCATGCCCGTCACCGAAAGCG
>JBMYPI010000168.1:0-5331 GCA_049600155.1 Rubricella sp. | reverse complement strand
GGCATGAGCACTCTTCCCACCAAGGACCAGATCCTCGACTGGATGCGCGAGCATCCCGGCCACTCCGCAAAGCGCGACATCGCGAAGGCCTTCGGTATTCGTGGCGCGGGCCGCGTGGAACTCAAGCGCATGCTGAAGGAACTGGAGGCGGACGGCCTGATCGAGCGGGGACGCCGCAAGTCCTTCCGTGAGGCCGGCACCCTGCCGCCCGTCGCTGTCCTGCGCGTTCTCGGGCCGGACGAGGACGGAGAACTGCTCGCCGAACCCACCGAGTGGGAGGGTGACGAGCCGCCCCATCTGCGCGTGATCGAGCGCAAGGGCGACGGCGCGCTCGGCAAGGGCGACCGCATCCTCGCGCGGATCGGGCGGGAGGAAGGGCCGGAACGGCACCACCACGTCGCAAGGGTCATCCGCAAGATCGGCACCGGCCCGCGCCGGATCCTCGGCATCTATCGCCAGGGGGCGGAGGGCGGGCGCGTCGATCCCGTCGAGAAGAAGGCGGACAAGTCCTTCATCATCCCCGCGGGCGAGCGCAACGGCGCGCGCGATGGCGATCTGGTCGAGGCCGAGGCGTTCGGCAATCCCCGGCGCATGGGTCTGCCCAAGGCGCGTATCGTTGAGCGGCTCGGCGATCCGGGCGCGCCGAAATCGGTCTCCCTCATCGCCATCCACGAATACGGCATCCCCGACGAGTTTCCCGATGCGGCAGTCAAGGAAGCGCTGCGCGCGCGGCCGGTGGCACTGGGGAGCCGCGAGGATCTGCGCCACCTGCCGCTCATCACCATCGATCCGCCGGACGCGCGGGACCATGATGACGCGGTATGCGCCCTGCCCGATCCGGCCGAGGACAATCCCGGCGGGCATATCCTGTGGGTCGCCATCGCCGATGTCGCCCACTATGTCCGCCCGGGCTCGGCCCTCGACCGCGAGGCGCGGCGGCGCGGCAACTCCACCTATTTCCCCGATCGCGTCGTTCCGATGCTGCCCGAACAGCTTTCGGGCGATCTCTGCTCCCTGCATGAAGGCGTGGACCGGCCCTGCATCGCGCTCGAGTTGCGGATCGGGCCGCAGGGGGAAAGGCGCGGCGCGCGGTTCACACGTGGCCTGATGCGCAACCCCGCCAGCCTCTCCTATGCCGAAGCACAGGCGGCGGTCGACGGGCACGTCTCCGACAAGACCGCCGCGCTTCTCGAACCCGTTCTGAAGCCGCTCTTCGCCGCATACGGCGCACTGAAGGCCGCGCGGGAGGTGCGCGCGCCCTTGCATCTCGACCTGCCGGAGCGGCGGATCGAACTTTCGGAGACGGGAGAAGTCCTCTCCGTCGCCTTCCGGGAACGGTTCGACGCCCACAAGCTGATCGAGGAACTCATGATCGCCGCCAATGTCGCGGCGGCGGAGGTGCTGGAGCGGAAGCGGAAACCGCTCCTCTACCGCGTGCACGAGCAGCCGAACCCCGAGAAACTCGACGCGTTGCGCGAGGTGATAGAGGGCGTCGGTCTGCGGCTTCCGAAGGGCCAGGTGCTCAAGACCCGCCATCTCAACCAGCTTCTCGATGCCGTCGCCGGCACGGACAACGCCGAAGCCGTGAACATGGCGGTGCTACGCTCGATGACACAGGCCTACTATTCGCCCGAGAATTACGGGCATTTCGGGCTACACCTGCGCCGCTACGCGCATTTCACCTCGCCGATCCGGCGCTATGCGGACCTTGTGGTCCATCGCGCCCTGATCGCGGCGCATGGCTGGGGCGATGACGGCCTTGCGGGCGATGAGATCGAGCATCTCGAAAGCACCGCCGAGCACATCTCGGAAACCGAACGCCGCTCGATGCAGGCGGAACGCGACACGATAGACCGCTACCTCGCCGCCTATCTCAGTGAGCGTGTGGGAACGACGATCGGGGGGCGGATCAGTGGCGTCGCGCGGTTCGGCATCTTCGTGAAGCTCGATGAAACCGGGGCCGACGGGCTCGTTCCGATCAGCCGCATAGGGCAGGAATATTTCCGCCATAATCCGGAGGCGCAGACGCTGACCGGCGAGCGCACGGGCCGGGTCCTGTCCGCGGGACAGCGCGTCGTCGTGCGGATCGAGGAGGCGACGCCGATCACCGGCGGGCTGCTTCTGGAACTGATCGAAACCGACGATGGCGGCATCCGGCGCACCAGCCGTCGTGGCGCCGCGAGGCCCGGCCGGAAGGGAAAACCTGCCGCAAAACTGCGCCGCAATCGAAAGCGCCGATAGGCGGCCTCATTCCCCCACGGCACGAATCAACTTATGGTTGAGGACCCTCAGGACCGTCTTCAGGTCGTGACCACGCTTGAGAATCTGCCCGTCCATCCCGATAACGCTGTACATCCCCTGCGCCCGCGCCAGTTTGGGTTTCTTCTCGATCGTGTAGACGGGATGCTCCGCCGTGCGTCGAAACACGGCGAAAACGGCCCTGTCGCGAAGGTGGGCGATGCCGTAATCCTTCCACTCCCCCGCAGCGACCATCTGGCCGTAAAGTGTAAGAATTACAGAGAGTTCCCGCCTGTCGAAGGCGACCATGTCCTGCGTCGCAGAACCCCTGCCGAAACGGGTGTCGTGCACAACTGCCATTGACCGAGGGTATGCGCTCACAGCGGAAAGACAAGTTTCCATTTTGCGAATATGACGCTTTGGCCATATTCTGCCTATCATTCTTCCCAAAGCGACCGAAGACACGCCCCAATCTCACCTGTAAGTGGTCAGGCCGCGGGGGTTCTGGTCCGAACTTCAAGCCCCCAAACTGGACAAGGATCGTTCTCCCGCGGCGCACTTCCATACAGCGAAACGCCAGCTTGCCGTATGGCAACGTCCGCCCTACCGTCCGGCGCAAACGAGGGAGGATTCAGAATGCGCGATTTCCATTTGCCCGGGCGGTCCACCGTCCATGCCGTGAACGGGATGGTGGCGACCTCCCACCCTCTCGCGGCGCGCACGGCGATCCGCATCCTTGAGGATGGCGGCAACGCGGTCGACGCTGCTATTGCGGGGGCGATCCTGCTCGGCGTCTGCGAACCGCAGATGACGGGGCTCGGTGGGGATTGCTTCGTCCTCCTGAAGCCGGCCGGTGAGGAACGGATCCTCGGCCTCAATGGATCGGGGCGCGCGCCCGCCGGGCTGCAAGCGGACGCGTTGCGCGAAGCCGGTCACGAGAAGATGCCGCTTTACGGCAGCCCCCATTCAGTCACCGTGCCGGGCGCTGTCGACGCGTTCGATCGCCTTTCCCGTGAATGGGGCAGGCTCGGGCTCGCTGCCTCGCTCGCTCCGTCGATACGCTATTTCGAGGAAGGCGTGCCCGTTGCCCCCCGCGTCGCGAGCGACTGGGCGAAGGCGCAGGAGAACCTGCACGGTCGCGGCCGGGACTATTTCCTTCTCGACGGGGCGGTCCCGAAGGCAGGGCAGGTCTTCCGCGCGCCGGGCCAGGCGGATGTGCTGCGCCGCATCGCGAAGGACGGACGGGCAGCCTTCTACGAGGGGGAGATCGCGGAGGATATGGTCGATACCCTGCGCGCGCTCGGCGGCACCCATACGCTGGAGGATTTCGCGAACACGGCCTGCGACTGGGTGGAGCCGATCACCGGGCCCTATCGCGGGGCGGAGATCGTCGAACTGCCGCCGAACGGTCAGGGCGCGACGGCCCTCCTGATCGCGAAGATCCTGGAGCGGTTCGACATCGCGTCGATGGATCCGTTCGGGGCGGAGCGCGCTCATATCGAAGCCGAAGCCGCAAAACTCGCCTATGACGCCCGCGACCGGTTCGTCGCCGATCCCGACCATACGACGCGACTCGATCACATGCTGTCGGACGAGACAGCCGCCAAGCTCGCGGCCCTGATCGATCCGGACCGCGCGATGCCCTCCGCCCGGGAGGCGAGCGAGAATGTCCACAAGGAGACGATCTACATCACCGTGGTCGACAAGGATCGCATGGCGGTGAGCCTGATCTACTCGATCTTCCACAGCTTCGGATCGGGCCTCGCCTCGGAGAAATTCGGCATCGGTTTCCAGAACCGTGGCGCGGGCTTCACGCTTGAGGCAGGCCACGCCAACGAGGCGGCAGGCGGAAAACGCCCCATGCATACGATCATCCCGGCGATGCTGAAGAAGGGCGGGCGCGTCGCCATGCCCTTCGGCGTGATGGGCGGCGCCTACCAGCCGAACGGCCATGCGCGGGTTCTGTCCAACATGCTCGATTTCGGGATGGACCCGCAGGAGGCGCTCGACGCGCCACGCAGCTTCGGCGCGCTCGGGCCGTTGGAGCTGGAACACGGCTATGGTGATGAGGCTCGCGCCGCACTGGCCGCGAAGGGCCACGAGATCAAGGAACCGGAGACGGCGATCGGCGGAGCACAGGCCATCGTGATCGGCGAGGATGGAACCCTCACCGGCGCGAGCGATCCCCGCAAGGACGGCTGCGCGCTCGGCTATTGAGGGTTCCCGCCCGCGTCAGACGACCTGCCAGAGCTGGAAAAGGAGCCCGGTCGTGAAGGCGCCGGTCAGCGACAGCGCGATATAGAGCGCGAAGACCGGTGGACGCGCCAGCGCCCACACGGCCATCGCCGCCGGGATCGACGTCACGCCGCCGGCGACGAGGAAAGCCATGCCAGCGCCGGGCGCCATGCCCTGTTCGATCAATCCGCCGACGAGGGGCAGCGCCGCATACCCGTTGAGATAGGCGGGCACACCCACGAACGTCGCCGTGAGGATCGGCAGGAGGCCGTCGCCCCCCAGGGTGGCCGTCACCCGCTCGGCGGGGATCCAGGCGAGCATCAGGCTTTCCAAAATGAATGCGAGCGTCAGCCATTTGGCGAGGAACAGGGTCGTCGAAAGCGCCGTCTTCCCGAACTTCGCACGGCGCTCGCCATCGATCCAGAACCGCCAGACGACGGGTTTCGGCGCGCGGATCTTCGCGCCCCCGCATCCCCCGTTGCCGACGCCATCCCGCAGCGGATCGGAAAGCGCCCCGCCGCGCGCAAGCGCATGAACGACAAGCCCCCCGAACACACCGAGCCCGATGGCCGCCACCGTCTTGGCGACGGCGAATTCCATGTCGAGGACTCCTGCCGTCAACACGAACATCGACGGATCCATGATAGGAGAGGCAAGCCAGAACGCCATCACCGCCGAGAGCGGCATACCCATCGCCAGAAGCGCGGCGATGAGCGGGATCACTCCGCAGGAACAGAACGGCGACAGCCCACCGGCAAGCGCGCCGAAGAACACCATCAGAAGCGGCGCGCCCGTGAAGGCGCGCGCGATGAGGTTGTCCGCTCCGGTCGCCCCGGCCCAGGCGGCGATCGCAATGGA
>JBMYPI010000167.1:0-5358 GCA_049600155.1 Rubricella sp. | reverse complement strand
CGCTGTGTGAACGCTCGAATTGGGCTCAAGACGTCAGCCGGGTCTGAACTTGCTGCTTCAACGAGTGCATATCGAGAAAGCGCGGCGCTCACGCGCCGCCCTCGTGCTTCAGGACCGGAATTCCCAGCTTGCGAGCCTTGTCCGCGAGGTTCTCCTGGATCCCGGTGCCGGGAAAGACCAGTACACCGATCGGCATCACATCCAGCATCGCGTCGTTGCGTTTGAACGGGGCCGAGCGGCCGTGCCTGGTCCAGTCGGGCCGGAAGGCGACCTGCGGCACCATGTGGTGATCTGCCCAGCGGGAGGCGATGAGTTCCGCGCCCTTGGGTGAGCCGCCGTGGAGCAGCACCATGTCCGGGTGCTTGGCGTGGACCCGGTCGAGTCGCGCCCAGATCAGGCGGTGATCGTTGAAGTCCGCCCCGCCGGTCACGGCCACCTTGGGTCCTACGGGCAGAAGCAGCTGCGCCTCGGCCCGGCGGCGGGCGGCGAGAAAATCCCGGCTGTCGATCATCGCGGCGGTCAGGTTGCGGTGGCTGACGCGCGAGCCGGTCCGGGGGTGCCAGGGCTTGCCGAGGTGATGCTCGAAGCCCTCTGCTGCGAGGTCGCGAAAGAGTTCCAGCGCCGTGCGCCGTTCGACCATGCACTGCCCTTCGGCCACGAGGCATTCGAGTTCGAGAGATTTCACCTCGGAGCCATCCTGTTCCCGCTGCAGGCGGCGCTGCGCCTGTTCGTTGTCGTCGAGTTGCCGCTCGGCGCGGACCAGCGCGCGGTGGAAGAGGTTGACCGCGCCCCAAAGCAGTTCGTCGAGATCAGGCTCGAGGCGCGTATCACCCAGCGTCGCGACAAGAGCGTCGAGGATATCGGCGACGGCTCCGGCGATCTGGCTGCCCTCGGGCAAGGGTCGCGGATCGGGTTCATCCTCGTAGGGGCGCCAGCCGTAGAGCTGGAGTTCGGTCAGGACATGGGCGGTCGAGGACGTGCTGTGATGCGGCTCGTGGGCATCGGTTTCGGGATCGAGGGTCATCTGCGGGTTCCTTCCTCGGGGGAGCCGCGCGCCACACGCAGCCTTCGTAGCAGGAACGCGCCCACGGGCGGGGCGGCCGGGCAGCCCGAGCCTTTCGCGAGGGCCTTGATGGCAAAGCCCGGCTATTTTGCCTCGCGATGCAAAGCGCCCCAACGGGGCGCGGCGGAAAATAGCCGGAGCGCGGCCATTGCCGGGCCGTCCCGATTGTGGGCCTCCTGCCCTCTGAGAAGGCCGTGCGCGCCGGCCTTTCCCGTGGATGGGAACCGCGCGCGGGATGCCCCTGCGAAAACGATGCAGTGAGCCGTACAGCGCCAGCCCGATTGTCGCCCTGTCACACCGGCACGAACCGCGCGGCGTCCTCGACGTGGAGATGAAGCCGAAACCGCGCTTGCAAGGCCGCCAGCCCATAGCGCCGGAGATCATCGTTGAAGTCGCCCAGTCGCGGCGTGAGGGTCTGCGCCTCGATCCCGGCCTCGGCTGCGCGCGCCTCCAGTCGATCCCTTGCCGCCGCGCCTGCGGGATCACGGTCGCGCAACACGTAGAGCCGCCGCAGGCCAGCGGGAAACCGGATGGCGGCCAGGTGTCCCGATGACAGCGCTGCGACGGCGGGCAACTCAGGCAGGGCCCAGCGCACAGAAAGAATCGTCTCGATCCCCTCGCCCGCGATGAGCACGTCTGCGGGCGCGCCGAACCGCACCCCGTTCCCGAGCAAAGCGCCCATCGCGCGCCGCGGTGTGTCGATATCGGCCTTGGCGCTCCCGTCCGGCCGCAGCCAGGTGCGATGGGTCCCGGTCTGGCGGCCTTCGAGATCGGTGATGGCGGCCAGCATGGCCGGAAGCCGCGCGATCGGCCCGCCGCCTTCGGGCCGATAGAAGCAGGCGGGATGGAACCGCAGGCTTGGCATTTGGTCAAACGCTCCGATGCCACGCCTGCGCAGATAGGTTTCGACCGGAGTGCCGTAGATCGGCACGCCCAATGCGAACAGGCGTCGCGCCGCTTCCTGGGATCCGGTGGCAGCTGGTGGCTGTGAATATGGAGAATGCTGTCGGTTTGGATCAGGTAAGGGCAGGCTCAAGAAGCGTCGGGCCTCATCGGCAACGTCCTTGAAGTCGATCAAGCCGCAGCTTTCACGGATGACATCGAGCAGGTCGCCGTGCTGTCCCGTGGCAGCGTCGGTCCATTTTCCGGCGGCACGGTTGCCGGACAGCGGCCCGGACAGCCGAACGAACATGGATCGGCCCGGTGTGTTCTGAACGTCTCCCACCAGCCAGTAATGACCCTGCTTCCGGCCGTTCGACAGATAGTGCCGGCACACCGTTTCGGCGTTCTGGGAAAGCTGGCGCGAAAGCTCGGTGGCTGGGCTCGTCATGGCGGCCTCCAAGAGGGTTGGACGCAATCAGGGGCCCGCCATGACTGACGGGCCCCTGACTTTGGACCTTGGGGGGAAGATCCCGTGCTGCTCGTAGGTCACTCGGCGGCTGTCTTGGCGAAGGCGTCACCGGCGACGGGATCATCTTCCTCCATCGGGTCGGAGTCTCCGATAGCCGGTTCGCCGCCGTCTTCCGCCGATTGCGCTTCGCCGCTGTCGGGATCGTCTTCGGAACCGTCATCGTCGGTGCGGTCCGCCTCGTCGACCAGCTCGATCTCCGGTGCGTCCTCTTCCGGCAGCGGCGGCGTGCGCAGCGGTTCGGGCAGCCAGCCGGTGCCCAAGAGCAGCTCCTCGGCGGCCGTCACCATCTCGGCCTTCTTCAGCCCGGCGATCCGGTCAGCGGCGTCTTCGCCTTTCGCCTCGCGCACGGCCTCCAGGATGCGCGCCTTGGTCACGCGGCCGAGGTAGCTGTCACCCGTGGCCGTCCAGCCCGCCTTGGCCATGTCGAGCCCGACGGTCCCGGCCAGCACATCGGCATGCGCGATGGCGCGCGGACGGCGCTGGTAGGGATCGTTGACGGCATTGACGCTCATCCCCACGCAATGGGCGAAGAGCGCCTCGCGGCTGCAACTGTCGAACTCGGTCAGGGCCTCCCAGAGGTCCTCGGATGCCTTCGGCAGGTTCCGTGCCCAGGTCTCGTGACGCTGGTCGATGGCCTGCGCGTAGGCCGTGTCGCCGAGGCCCGGCACCTGCGATCCGAAGGCGGCGTTGCGCGGTTCGATCTCGACGCAGCTATCGACCGCGTAGCGATAGAAGAGCCGCAGGACCATCGCGTGCAGGGCCGCGAGGAAAGCGACCTGCGGATCCTGCGCCAGCGCATTGCGCAATGCCAGGGTGCGATGGGCAGTCAGTTCCATGACGAGGCGATCGGAAAGCGGTTTCAGGCCGTCATCCTCTTCCTCCTCGTCCGTGGTAGACGCGACGGCGTCATCAGCGTCCTCGACCGGCACCGCTTCCGGTGCATTCTCGCCGGTGTTCTCCACCTCCTCGACCGGCTCGTCTTCGGGCCGCACATAGCCGCGTTCGACCCGCAGTCGCCCGGAACTGTCGATGCTGATGAAGGCTCCTGCCAGGGCGAGGTCGTCGGCCTCGCAGCAGATCGGACGCGCCTCGAGTGCCTCCATCGCCTCCTCGATCTCGCCCAACCGGGCATCGACGTCGTCGGGCAACTCGTCGGCCTCCGCATGCTCGGCCTCAAGCGCATCGTATTCGGCCTTCAGCGCCTGGTAGCTGGCGGCTTCCTCGTCGCTCATCGGCACCGCCTCGCCATGAACCCGGCGCATCCCGAAAGTGTGGCCATAGGGGAACTCGGTATCGACCTCGACCCATTTCCAGCCCTCGGCGCGCACCCCTTCGGCCTCGTCGGCGAGCTTCTCGCGCACCATGACGTCGAGCAGAGCGGCATCCTGCAGCCAGCCGCCGTCGTCCTGCTGGAACAGGTCGCGCAGGATCTCGCCCCCCGCCTCGACGTAATCGTCGAGCCCGACGAACTGAGCCCGCTTGTCCGAGGCCCGCACCGCACCCTCGGTCAGCATGCGGCGGATCTCGTAGGGCTGCCGCGAATAATGCCGCTGCAACGCCTGCCAGACCTGCTCCTGCCGTGCGTGATCGGGATTGACCGTGAAGGCCATGAGTTGGTCGAGCGTCATCTCCTCCTCGGCATAGGCGTCGAGCAGCGACGGCGCGACCGCGGCGAGCTTCAACCGCTGTTTGACCACGCTGGCCGAGACGAAGAAGGCGGCTGCGATCTCCTCCTCAGTCCGGCCTTTCTCGCGCATCGCCTGGAAGGCGCGGAACTGGTCGAGCGGGTGCAGCGGCGCGCGCTGGACGTTCTCGGCGAGGCTGTCCTCCTCTGCGAGCCCGTCTGTGCGGACGATGCAGGGCACCAGCGCGGTCTTGTTCATGCGCTTCTGTTTGACGAGCAGTTCCAGCGCCCGGAACCGCCGCCCGCCCGCCGGGATCGTGTACATGCCGGTCTCGGCGCCGCTCTCGTCCAGCACGGGCCGCACGGTGATGGAGCTGAGCAGCGTCCGCCGCGCGATGTCCTCGGCCAGTTCCTCGATCGACACGCCCGCCTTGACGTGGCGCACGTTCGACTGACTGAGCATCAGCTTGTTGAAGGGGATGTCGCGCGAGGCGCTGAGGGTGATCTTCTGTAGCTTGGTCATCGGGATATCTCCGAGACGGGCCAGCCGGGAGCCTCTCTCTCGACCTCCAAACCCGTCACGAAGTCCACGGCCCCCCTCTCACTCTGGAGCGGGGGACCGCGGGATAGACCGAGGGACCGCCCTGGACGATCAGGCCGCCCGCGCCAGAAGCGTTCTGGCCTTGCCTTCGAGCTGGAGCCGCGCATCCTGCTGCGGCTTCGACCGGGCGACCGCCGTGATGCCCTGCACGAAGTCGAAGACGCTCTCGGGCGGGCGGCCTTCCTCGGCCAGCACCGTCTCGACGATCCGCCCTGTCTCCGCCTTCGAGAATCCGCGCTTGCGCAGGAAGTCCTGCCGGTCGTCATCCGACCGTGCAACGATCTTCTCCCGCGCCGCGCGTATGCCGTCGATGAAGGGCGCGGGCGAGGACTCGGCGAAGCGGCTCAGCGCTGGGGCGGCCTCATGGGCGAAACGGGAGGCGGCGTATTTCGAATGCCGGATGGTGATCTCCTGGAAGTCCTCGACGCCCCAGAGGTTGCGGTTCTGGCAGACCGCGCGCAGGTAGAAACTGGCGATGCCAAGCGTCTTGGCGCCAACCTCCGAATTCCAGCAATAAAACCCCCGGAAATAGAGGTCGGGTGAGCCGTCGGGCAGCAGCCCCGCCTCGATCGGGTTCAGGTCGTCGACGAGAAACAGGAACACGTCGCGGTCGGAGGCGTAGAGCGTTGTCGTCTCCTTCGTCACGTCCACGCGCGGGT
>JBMYPI010000166.1:0-5392 GCA_049600155.1 Rubricella sp. | reverse complement strand
AGCCAGGTCTGGCTCGTGCCCGAGGTCGAGGGGCAGGGGGCGGATGCGGTCATCCGGTTTCGCGGCGAATCCGATGCCATGATCGTCAAGGGCCTGATCGCGATCCTCATCACGCTGATGTCCGATCGCCGGGTCGAGGACATCCTCGCGACGGATGCAGCGGCGGAATTCGCGCGCCTCGGCCTCGACAAGCACCTCTCCTCGCAACGCTCCAACGGGCTCAAGGCGATGATCGCGCGCGTGCGCGGCGTGGCCCAGGCCGCCCGCGACAACACCTGAAGGACCGTCCGATGGCCGATGCCCTCACAGATATCCTCAATGAACGCGATTGGCTGCTTGCCGATGGCGCGACGGGGACGAACCTCTTCAACATGGGCCTTTCCTCGGGCGATGCGCCCGAATTGTGGAACGTGGACGAGCCGGCCAAGATCCGCGCGCTCTACAAGGGCGCTGTCGATGCCGGCAGCGATCTGTTCCTGACCAACTCCTTCGGGGGAAACGCGTCCCGCCTCAAGCTGCACGATGCCCAGAACCGCGTGCGGGAGCTCAACCGCGCCGCCGCCGAACTGGCGCGCGAGGTCGCCGATGCCAGCGGGCGGACGGTCATCGTCGCGGGGTCCATGGGCCCGACGGGCGAGATCCTGGAACCGGTCGGGGCGCTCAGCCACGCCTCCGCCGTGGAGATCTTCGAGGAGGCGGGCGCCGGCCTTCTTGAAGGCGGGGCAGATGTGCTCTGGGTCGAAACCATTTCCTCGGAAGAGGAAATGGCCGCCGCCGCCGAGGCAATCGCCAATCTCGGCGCGCCCTGGTGCGGCACGATGAGCTTCGACACGGCGGGCCGCACGATGATGGGCGTGACCTCCACCCGCCTTGCCGAATTCATGGCGAGCCTGCCCCACGCCCCGATCGCCTTCGGCGCCAATTGCGGCGTGGGCGCGTCCGACCTTCTGCGCACCGTCATCGGCGTGTCCGACGCCGCGCCGGGCAAGACGCTGATCGCCAAGGGCAATGCGGGCATCCCCAAATATGAGGATGGCCACATCCACTATGACGGAACGCCCGCGCTCATGGCCGACTACGCCGTGCTCGCCCGCGCTTCGGGCGCGAGGATCATCGGCGGGTGCTGCGGCACGACGCCCGAACATCTCGCCGCCATGCGCGAGGCGCTCGAAACCCGGCCCCCCGCCGAACGCCCGACGCTGGAGAGCATCGCGGGCGCGCTTGGCGGGTTTTCCTCGGAGACCGATGGCGTCACCGGTGGCGAAGGCCCCCGCAAGCGGGAGCGCCGCGGCCGCCGCCGGGGCTGATCCCATTCGCATTTGACAACACGCGGCCCATGTAGCAGGGACCGTGCAATCCCGAACAAGGCCGATCCGGAGGCATCGCCATGTCAGACGAGGAAGAAATCATCCTGTCCGAGCTGTCCGACGACGAGCTCACCGAACAGATGATGGACGATCTCTATGACGGCCTGAAGCCCGAGATCGAGGAGGGCGTGAACATCCTTCTCGAACGTGGCTGGGAACCCTACGACATCCTCACCGGCGTTCTGGTGGCCGGAATGAAGGTGGTCGGCGACGATTTCCGCGACGGCATTCTCTTCGTGCCCGAGGTGCTTCTTGCCGCCAACGCGATGAAGGCGGGCATGGCGATCCTGCGCCCGCTCCTGGTGGAAACGGGCGCGCCGAAGATCGGCAAGATGGTCATCGGCACGGTGAAGGGCGATATCCACGATATCGGCAAGAATCTCGTGGGCATGATGATGGAAGGCGCGGGCTTCGAGATCGTCGATCTCGGCATCAACAACCCGGCCGAGAACTACATCGACACGGCCATCGCCGAGGAGGCGGATATCATTGGCATGTCCGCGCTCCTGACGACGACGATGCCCTACATGAAAACGGTGATCGACGAACTCAAGGCCCGCGAATTGCGTGAGCGCTTCATCGTGATGGTCGGCGGCGCGCCGCTCAACGAGGAATTCGGCAACGCCATCGGCGCGGACGCCTATTGCCGGGACGCCGCCGTCGCGGTTGAGACGGCCAAGGAACTGATGCACCGCAAGCACAACCAGGCCGTGGCCGCCGGGTAATGGCGCCGACCGGCGGGCCCATCCCCGACGACCGCACGCTTGCCCGCGCGGGGATGGAGGCCGGGTCCGGCCCGGTGCTCCTGATCGCTTGCGGCGCGCTCGCCCGCGAAATCATCGCGATCAATGCCGCCAACGGCGCGGAGCATTTCACGCTCCGCTGCCTGCCCGCCATTCTTCACAACCGCCCCGAACGGATCGCGCCCGCCGTTCGCGAGGCCATCAGGGCAGGGCGTGCGGACGGGTTCACCCGCATCGTCATTCTCTACGCCGATTGCGGCACCGGCGGCGCGCTCGACCGCGTCTGTTCCGAGGAGGGGGTGGACCGGATCGCCGGGCCGCATTGCTACGCCTTCTTCGACGGGGTGGAACGCTTCGCCGCCCGCGACGAGATGCGTGCCTTCTACCTCACTGATTTCCTTGTCCGGCAGTTCGACGCCTTCGTGCGAGAACCGCTCGGACTCGACAGGCACCCGGACCTGCGGGACGCCTATTTCGGCAACTACACCACGCTCGTCCACCTGGCCCAGACCGACGATCCCGCCCTCGACGACCTCGCCCGGCAGCACGCACGCACCCTCGGCCTGAGGCATGTGCGCCGGTTCACCGGCTATGGCGATCTTGGAACGGCGCTTGCAGGCCTCTAGCGGAGCAAAGCCTTATCGCGGTTCTTCGAATACCTCCGCCGGAGGCTCCTGCGCTCCGGGATCTCTCCCCGGTCAGACGAAATCCGCGCGGCTCAACCCGTATTTGGCCATCTTCTCGTTCAGCGTGCGCCGTGGCAGGGACAATTCGTCCATGACCTTGCCAACAGCCCCGCCATGGCGCCGCAGTGCTGCGGCGATCGTCATGCGCTCGAATGCCTCGACCTGCTCCTTGAGGGGGCGGACCGGTTCGGGCGGCGCCGCGGCCTCCGGGAGGGGGGCACCATCCAGCACAGCGGATACGGGCCGGGCTTCGTGGCGGTTGCGCAGGATGAAGCGCTCGGCGGTGTTGATGAGCTGGCGCATGTTGCCCGGCCAGGCCTGGGCGAGAAGTGCAGAGGCATCCTCGGCGGAAATCGCCGGGCGTTCCACCTCGTATTCCCGTGCGAAACTGTCGGCGTAGTGCTCGAAGATCGTCAGGATATCCGCCCCGCAGGCGCGCAGCGGCGGCACCTCGATCGTGAGCGGTGCGATTCCGTCGAGCATCCGGGGCAGAAGGTGGCCGTTCTCGGCCTCCGCACTGTCGGCGAGGAGAACGAGGCGCGCGGTGAGGCCTGTTCCGTCCGGCAGGCGGCGGGTGTCCACTGCCTCGGACAGGAGCGCCTGCAACCGCTCCGGCATCGACCACAGACCCTCTATGCAGACGACGCCCCGACCGGCGGCCAGAAGCGGCGGATTGCCGAACCGGTCGGGGCGGAACAGCGCCTCTTCCAGCCGCTGGGGCGCTTCCGCCGCGCAGTCGATCGCGATGAAGGGCTGTTCGGGGCGTGGGCCGCTTGCGTGGAGCGCTCGGGCAACGAGACTGCGCCCGGTGCCCCGTTCACCGCTGATGAGGACCGGGGCATCCGCATGGGCGTAGTCCTGCACGCTTGACCGGAGGGCCCGGATCGGTTCGCTCGATCCCATGATGCGGCGGATCAGGAGCGCGCTGTCGGACAGTTCGCGCCGAAGGAGGCGGTTGTCGATGGCGAGGCGCCGCACGTTCGCCGCCCGGCGGACGAGATCGGCGAGCCTGTCGGGATCGAACGGTTTCTCGATGAAGTCATAGGCGCCCGCCCGCATCGCATCGACGGCCATCGCGACATCGCCGTGGCCGGTGATGAGGATGACGGGGAGTTCGGCATCCATCTCCACGAGCTTGGCCAGAAGCGCGAGCCCGTCCATCCCCGGCATCCGCACGTCGGTTACGACGACGCCGGGCCAGTTGGCGGAGATCGTCTCGAGCGCCTCCTCGGCCGAGGCATGGGCCTGAGGTGCGAAGCCCGAGAGCTCCATCCACTGCGCGACGGACGAACGCATGTCCGCCTCGTCATCGATGATCGCGACGGGTGTCGCCGTTTCGTTGGTCATTCAGCCTGCCCCCGTGGCTCGGTTATGAGCGGAAGCGACAGCTCGAAGAGCGCGCCCCCCTCGCTGAGATTGCGTGCGGTCAGCGCGCCGCCGAGATCGCCCGCGATCTGCGCCGAGATCGCGAGGCCGAGGCCGACGCCGTCGCCCGCTTCCTTGGTCGTGTAGAAGGGTTCGAACAGCCGGTCGGGATCGCCCGTGATGCCTTCGCCGTTATCCCTGACCTGCATCCGCGCGAGCTCCTCGCCGCCGATAACCTCGATCTCGACCCGAGCATCATCGCGCGCCCTCGCCGCATCCATCGCATTGCGAATCAGGTTTATCGCGATCTGTTCCAGCCGCAGCGCATCGCCCCGCACGATCACCGGCGCGGGCGGCAGGGTGCGCACGATTTCGAGGCGCCGCTGCTTGATCTGGGGCGCCATGATCGAGAGCGCTTCGAGAACAACCGTGCGCAGGTCCACCTCCTTGAGATCCGTGCCGCCCTTGCGCGAGAAGCTCTTCAACTGCTGGGTCAGCGCGTTCATCCGGGTGATCAGGTCGTCGATCCGCTGGAAGGACGCGACCGCCTCGGTCGCGCGATTGCGTTTCATCAGCAGTTGCGCGCCGGCGAGATAGGTCTTCATCGCGGCCAGCGGCTGATTGAGTTCATGGGCGATCGCGGCCGACATCTGCCCCAGCGCGGCGAGCTTGGACGACTGCTCCAGCGTGCGTTCGGCGATGGCCAGCGATTGCTCCACGCGCGTGCGTTCCTCTATCTCGCGGGTCAGCCGCGCGTTCAGCGCGCGCAGCTCCACGCTTTCCTGTTCCACCCTGCGGGTCTGGCGCGAGGCGCGGCGCGCCGTCACCCAGGATGTCAGCGCCGCGAGCACGGCGAACAAGGTGACTTCCAGCGCGAGCACCGCCCCGACCCGCGCCTGCGCCTCCGACAGCGGCGCAAGGTAGGTCATTGTCCATCCACGGAACTCCAGCGGTCGGGTCACCCGCAAGTACTCGGTGCCCTCGATGGCGACGACGGGCACGCTTCCTTCCGAGCCGATGTTCAGCATCGGCAACAAATTGCGCCTCGCCACGCCCGGTGGCACCGCTGCGGCATCGAGGAAGGGCGTGAGCGCGCGGAAGCGCCAGTCGTCCCGCGTGGACATGAGAATGATGTCGTCGGCGCTCGTGACGAAGACGCGATCCTGCCCGGCGGACCAGTTTCGTTCCAGAGGCGAAAGGGCGATGACGCTGACGAGCAGCCCGATCACCG
>JBMYPI010000165.1:0-5446 GCA_049600155.1 Rubricella sp. | reverse complement strand
TCGCGCATGTCGATGGCGTCGTTCTCGATATCGGCGTCAGTTCAATGCAGCTCGACCAGCCGGAGCGCGGCTTCTCCTTCCGCGCCGACGGGCCGCTCGACATGCGGATGAGCCGGTCGGGCGAGAGCGCGGCCGATCTCGTCAACACCCTTCCTGAAGCCGACCTGGCCGATATCCTTTTTCAATACGGTGAGGAGCGTGCCTCCCGCCGCATCGCCCGCCGCATCGTCGAGGCCCGGCGCGCCGCCCCCCTCCTTGGCACGCTGGCGCTTTCGGAGATCGTGGCGGGCGCCCTTCCACGCCCCAGGCCGGGCGATCCCCATCCAGCGACCCGGACATTCCAGGCCCTGCGGATCGCCGTGAACGGGGAGTTGACCGAGCTCGCCCGCGCACTCGAAGCCGCCGAGGCGATCCTCGCACCGGGCGGGCGGCTCGTCGTGGTGACCTTCCATTCGCTTGAAGACCGGATCGTGAAGCGCTTCCTTCAGGCCGCTTCCGGGCGCGGGGCCGGGACGAGCCGATACGCGCCAGCACAGGCCGCCGACGCGCAGCGGTTCGAGATCCTGACCCGCAAGGCCGTCCTCGCATCCGAGGATGAACTCGCCCGCAATCCGCGCGCCCGCTCCGCCAAGCTGCGCGCGGCCATCCGTACCGTTGCCCCGGCGCGTCCGCTCGATCCCAGGGGTCTTGGCCTGCCGGGCCGCGATATCCGGCTGATGCAGGAGGGCGCGGCATGAGGGGCCTGTTCCATATCGGCGTCGTCGCGGTCGTCGTCGCGGTGGCGAGTTGGGCCTACTCGGTCAATTACGCCGCGATCGCGGCCGAGGAGCGGGTCGAGGCGCTGGAGGCTGCCATCGCGGAGGAACGGCGGGCGCTGCGGGTGCTTGCCGTGGAATGGGCCTGGCTCAACCGCCCCGAACGGCTGACGGGCCTCGTTGCGCGCTACAACACGGAACTCGGTCTGATGCCGCTCGACCCCGCCCATTACGGCGATATCCGGACCGTCGCCTATCCCGTCGACGACCTGCTGGCGCCGCGCCCGGTTCCCCAGCCCGGCCGGGGGCCGCTTCTGCCCATGACGCTCGACGAGGCGCTGATGCTCAGCCGGGGCGGAGAGGTGGCCGAATGATCCGTGTCCCGCTCAGACCGCTCGCGCGCATCATCACCGCCCGGGAACAGGGGCGCGACCCCGATCTCGAGGAGGCCGAGCGCCGCGCCTCCGCCCTGCGCGCCCGCCGCGCGCGGGAGCGTTCCCGCTCGGCCAACCGGCTGGTGATGGTCGCCGGGGTCATTGCGCTCGCCTACGGCGCTGTTGCAACCCAGATGACCGATCTCGCGCTGAGCACGCCGGAACCGCTGCGATCGGCCCATTCCGCCGACGAGTTGCGCAACGCGCGTGCCGATATCGTGGATCGCAACGGGATGGTGCTCGCCACGAACCTGCCCGTCGCCTCGCTCTTCGCCGAGTCGCGGCAGATGGTCGATCCGCTGGCCGCCGCCGAAGGCCTGGCGCGGGTCTTCCCCGATCTCGATGCCGACACCCTGTATGAGCGTTTCACCGGGCCGGGGAACTTCCATTGGATCCGCGACACGATCAGCCCCGAGGAAGCGCAGGCCGTCCATGATCTGGGGCAGCCGGGGCTGTTCCTCGGCGATCGCGAGATGCGGATCTATCCCGCCGGACGCCCCGTCGCGCATCTCATCGGCGGAGCGCGGTTCGAACGTCTTTCCGCCGACGGGGCGGAGATCATCGGTATCGCGGGGGTGGAGCACGGTTTCGAAAGCCGCCTTTCCGATCCCGGCAGCCTGGCCGAGCCGCTTGCCCTGTCCATCGACCTGCGGGTGCAGGCGGCGATGCGCGATGTCCTTGTCGAGGAGATGGAGCGCTTCGATGCGCGCGGTGCGGCGGGCATCCTGATGGATCCCCACACCGGCGAGATCGTCGCCATGGTCTCGCTGCCCGATTTCGATCCCAACGACCGACCGCTCGCAAGCGGCTATGCCGGCGATAGCCCCCTCTTCAGCCGCGCGGCGCAAGGGGTCTACGAACTGGGTTCCACCTTCAAACCGTTCCAGGCGGCCATCGCCATGGAAGCGGGCGTCGCCACGCCATCGACCATGATCGACACGCGCGCGCCCCTGCGCTGGGGCCGTTTCGCCATCAATGACGTGCACCGGATGGGGCCAGAGCTTTCGCTGCACGACGTGATCGTGCGCTCTTCAAATGTCGGCACGGCGCGGCTCGCGCAGCTCACCGGGATCGACGCGCAGCGCGCGTTCTTCCAGCGGCTCGGCTTCCTCGAGCCCACCGGGCTGGAATTGCCCGAAGCGGGAACCGCACGCCCGATCCTGCCCGAACGCTGGTCGGAAATCTCGATGATGACGATCAGCTACGGCCACGGCCTGTCCGTCTCGCCGGTGCACCTCGCTGCGGGCTACGCGGCCATTGCGAATGGCGGCTTGCGCGTGGAGCCCACGCTCGTCGCGGGCGCGCGCCCTCCCGGCGAGGAGTCCCGCGTGATGCGCGAGCAGACCACCGCCGCCCTGCGCGCGATGATGCGGGATGTCGTGGCCATCCCGGAGGGCACCGCCAATTTCGCGGAGGTCCCGGGTTTCGAGGTCGCGGGAAAGACGGGAACGGCGGAAAAGCCCGTCGGCGGGGGCTATGCGGAGGATGCGGTGATTTCGACCTTCGCGGGCTTCTTCCCCGCGAGCGATCCCGCCTATGTGCTGGTGGTCACGCTGGACGAACCGGAGGATCGGTCCGGCCCCGTTGTCCGGCGGACGGCGGGATGGACGGCTGCGCCCGCATCGGCCAATGTCATTCGCCGAATCGCCCCGATCCTCGGTTTGCGCCCACGCGATGCGGCCCCGATGGCCGATCCCGATGGCGTGACCCTCGTGGGGTTCAGGTGACAGGGGCGGAGTAGGGCGTATCGTCCGGGGAGCAGTCGGTGGCCGAAAGAGTCCATGAACGCGATTTCGATGCTCTCGGCCTCGGCGAGGACACCGCGCTGTTCGGCCCGGAAGGCCTGCGCCCGCCGATCGCGGGGCTGACCGCCGACAGCAACGCCGTCGAGCCCGGTTTCCTCTTCGCGGCGCTGCCCGGATCGCGCGTCCACGGCGCCGACTTCGCCGCGCGGGCCCTCGAACGCGGCGCCCGCGCGATCCTGACCGATGCCGAAGGCTTCGCACGGATCGGCGGCGAGACCCTTCCGGCTGATCTGACGCTGGTTCTTTCCGCCGACCCGAGGCGGCATTTCGCGCTCGCCGCGGCACGGTTCTACGATCTGCAGCCCGGCACGATCGTCGCGGTGACCGGAACGAACGGCAAGACCTCCGTTGCCACGTTCCTGCGGCAGATCTGGGCGGCGATCGGCCATCGCGCGGTCAATTTCGGCACCACGGGCGTGGAAGGCGCGGTGACCGCCGGCGCGGTGCACACGACGCCCGAACCCGTGGCGCTGCACCGTCTTCTGCACGATCTCTCGGAACGGGGCGTGACACACGCCGCGATGGAAGCCTCCTCCCACGGGCTCGATCAGCGACGGCTCGATGGAGTGCGCCTCGCCGCGGCCGGTTTCACCCATCTCAGCCGTGACCATCTCGACTATCACGGCACGATGGAGGCCTATGCCGAGGCCAAGCTCGGCCTGTTCTCCCGGGTTCTGCCGGAGGGAGCGCCTGCCGTCGTCAACCTCGACGATCCGGTTTCGACCCGGGCCGGCGTCATCGCGGCGGAACGCGGTTGCCCCGTGCTTTCGACCGGGCGTGCGGGGGCCGCGCGCCTCCGCCTCATCGAAACCCGGTTCACCGATACGGGCCAGACGATCCGTTTCGCATGGGATGGCGCCGAACGCACCGGCGAACTCGGTCTTGTTGGCGGCTTCCAGGCGGAGAACGTTCTCATGGCGGCCGGCCTCGCCATCGCTGCCGGTGAAGCACCCGGGCGCGTCTTCGAGGTGCTGCCGCACCTGACCGGCGTGCGCGGGCGGATGGAGCGCGCGGCGGTGCGCGCCAACGGTGCCGCGATCTATGTCGACTATTCCCATACCCCCGATGGCCTCGCCTCCGCGCTCAAGGCGCTGAGGCCCCATGTGCCGGGGCGTATCGTCGTGGTGTTCGGCGCAGGCGGCGATCGCGATCCGGGCAAACGCCCGATGATGGGAGAGGCTGCCGCCGCCTTCGCGGATCGCTGCATCGTCACCGATGACAACCCCCGCAGCGAGGATCCCGCCATGATCCGCGCCGCGATCCTGGCCGCCTGCCCGGGCGCGACCGAGATCGGCGACCGGGCCGAGGCGATCCGCGCAGGCGTCGATCTGCTCGGTCCGGAGGACGCGCTGCTGATCGCGGGCAAGGGGCACGAGACCGGCCAGACCGTCGGCGAGACCGTGCTTCCCTTCGATGACGCCGATGAGGCGCGAAAGGCAGTTGCAGCCATTGACGGGGGCGAACCATGACAGCGCTCTGGACGAGCGAGGAGATCGCGAGCGCGACCGGAGGCCGGGCCACCACGCCCTTCGCCGTTTCGGGCATTTCCATCGATACGCGCACGATTGCGCCCGGTGAGTTGTTCGTGGCGCTGACCGCGGCACGGGACGGGCATGATTTCGTCGCCGAAGCGCTTGCGAAGGGCGCCGCGGGCGCGCTCGTCTCCCGCGTTCCCGAAGGCGTCTCGGACGAAGCGCCCCTCGTCCTCGTCGCGGATGTGCTCGACGGCCTGAGAGACATGGCGCTGGCGGCCCGTGCGCGAACGCGGGCCAAGGTGATCGGCGTCACCGGTTCCGTCGGCAAGACCGGCACGAAGGAGATGCTCCGCACCATGCTTGCCGTTCAGGGCCGGGTTCATGCCGCCGAGAAGAGCTTCAACAACCACTGGGGCGTTCCGCTGACGCTTGCACGCATGCCGCGCGAGAGCGATTTCGCGGTGATCGAGATCGGGATGAACGCGCCGGGGGAGATCGCGCCCCTTTCGGAACTGGCGCGCCCCGATGCCGCGATCGTCACGACGGTCGCGCCCGTCCATATCGAGAATTTCGAGAACCTGCAGGGCATCGCGCGGGAGAAGGCCTCCATCGTCGCGGGCCTCGCGCCGGGCGGTGCCGCGATCCTGAACCGCGATGTGGAGACGTATCCGATCCTGCGCCGCCGCGCGCTGCGGCAGAAGGCGCGGGTCGTGACCTTCGGCGCGGGCGGGCGGCCCGCGTTCCGGTTGCGCGAGGCGCGTCTTTCGGATGATGCGACCCTTGTGGAGGCCCGCGCGGGCGGTGAAACGCTCCTGTTCAAGATCGGCGCGCCCGGCACGCATCTCGCCCTCAATGCGCTCGCCGCGCTCGCGGCGGTGGAGGCCGTCGGTGGCGATCTGGGCCGCGCGGCGCTGGCGCTGGCGCACTGGCATGTGCCCGACGGGCGCGGGGCCCGCTGGCTCGTCGGCCTCGGCGAT
>JBMYPI010000164.1:0-5513 GCA_049600155.1 Rubricella sp. | reverse complement strand
AGAAGCCCGCATCGTCACCGAGATGTTCGAGATCCCCCGCCTGATGACGGAGGCGATTGCGCTCGAACGCCAGATCGCGGGGCCGATCGCCCATTGGCTTTCCCACGCGCGCGACGTGCTGTTCCTGGGGCGCGGCGCGCTTTATCCGCTGGCGCTCGAAGGTGCGCTGAAGCTCAAGGAAATCAGCTATATCCATGCCGAAGGCTATGCCTCGGGCGAATTGAAACACGGGCCGATCGCCCTGATCGACGAGAACGTGCCCGTCATCGTCTTCGCGCCCCGCGACGGGCTTTTCGGAAAGACCGTCTCCAACATGCAGGAAGTCATGGCGCGGGACGGCAAGGTCCTGCTCGTTACGGATGAGGACGGCGCGGCGGAAGCCTCCGCCGGGGCGCACGCAACGCTCGTCATGCCGCGTGTCGGGCCGCTGCTCGCCCCGATCGTCTACGCCGTGCCCGCGCAACTCATCGCCTATCACACGGCGGTCCAGAAGGGCACCGACGTGGACCAGCCGCGCAACCTCGCGAAATCAGTGACCGTGGAGTGAAAGCGGGCTTCGTCCGGCTCGCAAAGCCGATGACAAGGCTCAGGGGATGGGCGATAGTCCCGACATGAAACAACGCGCCCAGACCCGTCCGATGTCCCGCATTGCCCTGATCTCTATCCTGCCCCTCGTTTCCGCCTGCCAGTTCATCGGCCTGCCGGTTGCGCAGGTCGGCGATCTGCGGCAGCCCGATTGCTATACGGTCGACATCTATGCCGATGCGTTCGGCAGTGACCGGATCGAGGCCCCCGAAGCGGGTGCGCCCGCGGTTGCGGAGACGCTTTCCGGCACCTGGGGACAGGGCGCCTGGGATGGCGGCCAATGCCACGAGATCCACGTCGCGCGGGTCTATGAAGACGGCTCCGCGGTCGTGATCGACACGCATGCGCCTTATGGCGATCTGCGGGCGACCGGTTTCCGCCGTGACGCCGAGATCACCGAGGATGGCAGGATCCTGTTCGATGGCGACGGCGACCAGCGCGCCTATGTCCTGCAGGGTTCGGAGTTGCACGGCTGGCGCGCCAACCCCAACGGCACCGTTTCCCGCGTGATCCTCACCCGGGTCGAATGACGCCCGATGCCGCGCTCGCGGAACTCGAAGCGCGCGCCGATCCCGCGCGCGCGGCGGAAATGGCGGCGTATCACAAGGCCGAACGCCGGTATCTCGGTGTCGGAAACCCGCAGATCAACGATCTGGTAAAGGGGTGGCGCGAGGGCCTCGGCATCGAGGAGCGCGTGCACCTCGCGGCCGCACTCTGGGACAGCGACGTGCACGAGGCCCGGATCGGCGCGGCCAAGCTGCTGACCCAGGCCCGGATCAGGCCCGATGACGCAGTCTGGGCCGAGGTCCGGCGCTGGGTTCCGCAGTTCGATGCCTGGGCCATCGCCGACGCCGCCGCGAATGCCGGAGAGCGGCGGTTGACGGCCGATCCGACGCGGCTCGATATCGTGGAAGGCTGGACGCTGGACGGGAACATGTGGGTCCGCCGTGCGGCGCTCGTCTTCACCCTGCCCTGGGCGAAGATGCACCACCCCTCCCCCGAGGATATCGCAAGGCGGGAGCGGATCCTCGGCTGGGCCTCCGCTTACGTGCCGGATCGGGACTGGTTCATCCAGAAGGCCATCGCGTGGTGGCTCAGAAGCCTGTCCAAGCACGATCCCGACCGCGTCCGTGCCTTCCTCGCCGAGCATGGCGCGGGGATGAAGGCCTTCGCGCGAAAGGATGCCGCGCGTCAGCTCTCCTGATCGGGCGCGGGCGGGGTGAAGCCGACGATGCGCGCGCCCGGCGCTGCGGTGAAGCCGTCATCCACGGCCGGCGTGAACCGGCCATCCTTGCCGATACTGCCCAGGATCACGCCTTCGCCATGGGTTGCGCGCCAGTCCTCCACGCCGAATTCCTCCGTCAGGGGTGTGACACGGAAGCGCCAGCCCTGCGCATGGCGCTGCACGAAACGGCCATAGGTGGCACCGTCGCCAAAGCGGATGCCGCCGAGACCCGAAGGCAGTTCGGCCCTTATGCCGCCCTCCTCCCGTCCGATCTGGAAGACCTTGTCGCGCCCGAATTCCGGCCCGAGATCGGTGCAGACGAGGGTGTTGTAGGCATCGTTGTCGGTCGCGGCGAGGATCGTGTCGTAGCGGATGAGCTGGATGTGATGCTCCGCCGCCTCGGAAAGGATGTCCCCCCGGAAGACGGGGATGCCCGCCTCCCTTGCGTGGCGCAGCCGGAACCAGTTTGAATCGGCGATCAGGACGGGGAGGTCCGCACCCTTGAGCGTGGTGGCAAGATCGGTCGTCCAGCGCGCCGCGCCCGCGATCAGAAGCCCCGGCACGCCCGATCCCGCAAGCCCCATCGCACGGGCGAGCGGGGCGAGCGAGAAGCCGTGGAGCACGACCGTCACCGCCACGAGGAGAAAGGCGAGCGCGCCCATGCTGCCCGCGCCCTCTATCCCGAGCGCCGCGAGCCGCTCCCCGAAAAGCCCGGCAACGGCGACGAGCACCACCCCACGCGGGCCGATCCAGGCGATGAGCGCGCGCTCCTTCCAGGGAATGTCCGTCCCGGCCAGCGACAGAAGAACGGTTACCGGGCGCGCGACCAGAACCGTGAGCGCCACGAAGAGCGCCGCCCGCCAGTCGAGCGAGAGAACCGCCTGCGGATCGAGATTGGCCGCGAGCAGAACGAACACGCCGGAGACCAGCAGCACCGTCGCGTGTTCCTTGAAGCGGCGGATCTCCCGGTAGCTCGGCAGATCCGCGTTGGCGATGATGACGCCCATCACCGTAACCGCCAGAAGGCCGCTTTCGTGCAGGACCGCATCGGATGCCGCGAAGGCCGCGATGACGGCGGCGAACATCACCGGCACCTTCATGTATTCCGGCACCATCCCGCGCCGGAACGCCGACGATAGGCCAACGCCAGCCGCCCCTCCGACCGCGAGCGCGACGATGAGGCCGAGCGCGAGATGGCCCATCGCCGCCGCCACCGTCTCCGCCGTCAGGAGCGCGCTCACCACCTCGAAGGCGAGAACGGCCGCGAGTGCTCCGATGGGATCGTTGACGATGGCCTCCCATTGCAAAAGCTGCGCCGGGCGGTGGTTGAGCCTAGCCGTGCGCAGAAGCGGCGCGATCACAGTCGGCCCGGTGACGATCAGGATGCCGCCGAAGACGATCGCGGCTTCCCAGGGCAGGCCCGCGCCGTACCGCACCGCGAGCGTGGAAAGGAGCCAGCCGAGCGGCGCGCCGATCACCACGAGCCGCATCACCCCCGGCGCGGCATCCCGCAGCGAGCGCCGGTCGAGCGTCAGCCCGCCTTCGAAGAGGATGACCGCGACCGCGAGCGCGATCATCGGCTGCAACAGGTCGCCGAGCGCGGCACCGGGATCGAGAACGCCCGTCACCGGCCCCACGATCAGCCCCGCCGCGAGCATCAGCACGATGGCCGGCATCCGCATCCGCCAGGCGAGCCACTGCGCGCCCACGCCGATCACCCCCACCATCGCGAAGACAGAGATGGGCGAAAGGCCCGCCCCGTCAGCCACCGCCATCGCGGAGGTCCTTTCGCATGATCTTGCCCGTGGCGGTCATCGGCAGCGCATCGACGAATTCCACGATGCGCGGGGCGACATGAGGGCTGATCCTGTCCCGCACATGGGCGGTGAGCGCATCGGCGAGACCTTCGCGATCCGCTCCCGGCAGGGTCACGACGAAGGCCTTGACGATCTCCGTGCGCACCGGATCGGGCACACCGACAACGGCCGCCATCGCGACGGCGGGATGGCCGGAGAGGCAGTCCTCGATCTCTGACGGGCCGATCCGGTATCCGCTCGATGTGATGACGTCATCGGCCCGGGCCCGGAACCAGAAATACCCGTCCTCGTCCATCACGCCCTCGTCGCCCGTCAGCATCCACTGGCCCCGGAATTTCTCCTCCGTCCGGTCGGGGCGGTTCCAGTAACCCAGGAACATGGACGCGCCGCCCCTGGCGATGGCGATCTCGCCCGGAACGCCCGGCCCGAGCCGGTTTCCATGCCGGTCGATGATCGCGACGTCATAGCCCGGCACCGGCTTGCCGGTGGAGCCGGGTCGGGCCGGGAACACCCTGTGGGCATTGCCCAGAACGGCGTTGCATTCGGTCTGGCCGTAGAACTCGTTTATCGTCGTGCCGAGATGCTCGCGCCCCCATTCGGCCATCTCAGCACCCAGCGCCTCCCCCGCCGCACCGACCGACCGCAGCGCCGCGCGCCCATCCGATTGGCGCATGAGCTTCAGCGCCGTGGGCGGCAGGAAGGCGTTGCGGACATGCATCCGGTCCATCAGCCAGTAGGCGTGATCGGGATCGAACTTGCCCACCCGGTGGCAGATCACCGGCACACCGAAGTAGAGCGCGGGCATCAGCGCGTTCATCAGCCCGCCCATCCAGGCCCAGTCGGCCGGTGTCCACATCCTGTCTCCGGGCTGGGGCAGGAAGCCGTGATGGGTCCGCACGCCCGGCAGGTGCCCCATCAATACCCTATGGCCGTGGAGCGCGCCCTTGGGCGGCCCCGTCGTGCCGGAGGTGAAGGAGATGAAGGCGGGATCGTCCGGCCCGGTTTCGGCCATGTCGAACCGATCCGCCGCCTTGCCCAGTTCCTGCCAGAAGCCGAAGGTGCCGCCGACGCGTTCGTCGATCGAGTATATGATGGACAGTTCCGGCAGATCGCCCCGGATCGCCTCGATCTTGGGCAGGTTGTCCCGATCGGTGACGAGCGCCTTGCAGCCCGCCTGCCCGAGCCGGTAGCGCAGCCCGTCCTCGCCGAAAAGCGTGAAGAGGGGCACGGCGATGGCCCCGATCTTGTAGGCGGCGAGATGGGTGAGAAGCGCCTCCGGCGTCTGGGGCAGAAGGATGGCGATGCGATCCCCCCGGGTCACGCCCCGCGCCTCAAGCGCATTGGCGAGCCGCGAGGACGCGCGGGAGAGCTGGAGGTAGGAGTAGTCGCGCAACTCGCCATCGGGGCGGACATAGGTCAGCGCGACGCGCTCGGGCGCGGCCCGCGCCCAGCGCTCGCAGATCGCCTCGGCGATGTTGTAGAAGCGCGGACGCGGCCAGCGGAACCTGGCCCGCAGATCCTCCCAGGGTCGGGGATCGAAGAGGAACGGATCGCTCACGCGCCGGGCCGTGTCTTGGCGAAGGCCGGTATGGCGTGGGAAGCCTCCGTCAGCCGGTGCAGCTTGGGATAGCGCCCCTCGACAAGGTGCAGGTGCTGGTTGACCACGAAATCGATGGCGATCACGGCCGCGATATCCGGCCCGTGGGGCTGATCGGTGCCCGAGCACCAGCCCTCATCCGGCATCATCGCCTCCACCACGTCGAGCGCCGCCGTCACCTCGTCCAGACGTGCCCGCGGCGCGCCGCCGTAGCGGCGACCGAGCACCACCTCGGCCCCCGGCTCCGCGATGCCGGGGCGAAAGCGGAAGCCCTCCTCGCGCGAGGCCG
>JBMYPI010000163.1:0-5568 GCA_049600155.1 Rubricella sp. | reverse complement strand
CAGCGGCACGCATTCCGACGCGACCGAGAGCACGCGGGTCATAGGCTGGCGGCCCGCCTGTCCAGCATGTCCTGGGTGATGAGCGTGACGCCGGTGTCGGTCACCCGGAACCAGCGCGCGTCCTCCTCGGGATCCTCGCCGACGACGAGGCTTTCGGGAATCCGCACGCCCCGGTCGATCACGACGTTGCGCAGGCGCGCGTGCCGCTCCACCACCACATCCGGCAACACCACGGCATGATCGAGCGAGGCATAGGAATTGGTGTGGACGCGCGTGAACAGAAGCGAATTGCGCACCTCGGTGCCGGAGATGATGCATCCTCCCGTCACCATCGAGGATATCGCACTGCCGCGCCTGTCGGCCTCGTCGTGGATGAACTTCGCCGGCGGAACGGACTCGGAATAGGTCCAGATCGGCCAGTTGCGATCCCACAGGTCCAGATCGGGCGTGAACCCGGTCAGGTCGATATTGGCCTGCCAATAGGCATCCACCGTGCCCACGTCGCGCCAATAGGCCGGCACGCCGGGATCATGCTTCACGCAACTGTCGGCGAAGCGATGGGCGACCGCTTTGCCGTGCCTGACGATATGCGGGATGATATCGCCCCCGAAATCGTGGGCGGAACCGGTATCGTCCGCATCGCGTTGCAGAAGCTCCCGCAGGAAGCTCCATTTGAAGACGTAGATCCCCATCGAGGCGAGCGCGACGGAGGGATCGTCGGGCGTGCCCGGCGGATCGGCGGGTTTCTCGAGGAAACTCGTGATGCGATCCTCCCCGTCGACGGCCATGACACCGAATGCGGTCGCTTCCTCCCGCGGAACCGTCAGGCAGCCGACCGTCACATCCGCCCGCGCGTCCACATGCTGGCGGAGCATCAACTCGTAATCCATCTTGTAGATGTGATCGCCCGCGAGGATCAGGATGTACTCGATCCCGTAACTGTCGATGATGTCGATGTTCTGGGCGACCGCGTCGGCGGTGCCCACATACCACTTTTCCTCGCTCACCCGCTGGGAGGCGGGCAGGATATCGAGAAACTCGTTGCGCTCGGCCCGGAAGAAGGACCAGCCCCGCTGGCAGTGGCGGATCAGGCTGTGGGCCTTGTATTGCGTGGCGACCGCCATCTTGCGGATGCCGGAATTGAGCGCGTTCGACAGCGCGAAATCGATGATCCGCGTCTTGCCGCCGAAATAGACGGCGGGCTTGGCGCGCAGATCGGTCAGTTCCTTGAGCCGGCTGCCCCGCCCGCCCGCGAGGACGAAGGCCATCGTCCGGCTCGCCAGTCTGTTGGATGAGGGGCTCATGGATCCTCCCTTGGATGGCTTGTTCTGTCGTTGTCGGGTGACCGGATGGTGTCAGCCTTCCTCCACGAGGAAAAGCACGGAGAGCGGTGGCACCGTCACCTCCGCCACGGCCGGGAAGCCGCTGTGCTCGCCCGCCACGGCGGTCACGCCGCCCATGTTGCCCCGGTTCCCGCCGCCATAAAGCGCTGCATCGGTGTTGAGCGCCTCGCGCCAGCGGCCGGTGTTGGGCAGGCCGATGCGGTAGCCCGTCCGCTCGATCGGCGTGAAATTGCACACCACGGCGACCGCCGGATCGCCCTCACGCCCCCGACGCAGCCAGGCGAAGACGGAATTGTCCGCGTCATTCGCCTCGATCCAGGCGAAACCGTCCTCCTCGCAATCCTTCGCATGGAGGGCCGGTGTGCCGCGATAGAGCGTGTTGAGATCGCGCACCAGCCGCTGGATGCCGAGGTGCTCGTCGCGTTCCAGGCACGACCAGTCGATCTCGGCAGCGTGGTTCCATTCGGCGGGCTGGGCGAACTCCTGGCCCATGAACAACAGCTTCTTGCCCGGATGGCCCCACATGAAGGCGTAATAGGCGCGCAGGTTCGCGAAGCGCTCCCACGCGCCGCCCGGCATCCGCGCGAGCATCGATCCCTTCCCGTGGACAACCTCGTCATGGCTGATCGGCAGGATGAAGTTCTCCGAGAAGGCGTAGTGCAGTCCGAAGGTCATCTGGTGGTGATGGTGGCGGCGGTGGATCGGGTCGCGCTTGATGTATTCCAGCGTGTCGTTCATCCAGCCCATGTTCCACTTGTAGCCGAACCCGAGCCCGCCCTGGTCGACCGGGTGGGAAACCTTCGGAAAGCTGGTGGATTCCTCGGCGACGGTCATGATGCCCGGCATCTCGCCATAGGTTATGACGTTCATTGCCTTGAGCACGTCCATCGCCTCGTAGTTCTCGCGCCCGCCATCCTTGTTGGGCACCCACTCGCCCTCCTTGCGGGAGTAGTCCCGGTAGAGCATCGAGGCGACGGCATCCACGCGCAGCCCGTCGGCATGGTATTCCTCCAGCCAGTAGAGCGCGTTGGCGGTGAGGTAATTCGCGACTTCGATCCGCCCGTAATTGTAGATCAGCGTGTTCCAGTCCTGGTGGAACCCCTCGCGCGGATCGGCATGTTCATAAAGCGCGGTGCCGTCGAACTGACCGAGCCCGTGGGCATCCGTCGGGAAATGGCCGGGCACCCAGTCGAGGATGACGCCGATCCCCGCCCGATGGGCGGCATCGACGAGATCGCGGAATTCGTGGGGCGGTCCGTGACGGATCGTCGGCGCGTAAAGGCCCACCGGCTGGTAGCCCCATGACCCGTCGAAGGGATGTTCGCTGACGGGCAGAAGCTCGATATGGGTGAAGCCCATGTCCCGGACATAGGTGACGAGTTCCTCCGCCGCTTCCTTGTAGGAAATCGGCCTGCCGTTCTGCTTGCGCCGCCAGGAAGCGAGGTGGAGCTCGTAGATCGAGATCGGCGCGGAGCGGTCCTGAAGCGCGGCCCGCTCCTTCATCCACGCGCCATCATGCCAGCCATAACCGGAGATATCGCGCACCACCGAAGCGTTCTCGGGCGCGTGCTGCGATCCGAAGCCGACCGGATCGGCCTTGAGCGGCATCACATCGCCGCTCGCTCCCACGATCTCGTATTTGTAGACGGTGCCCTCGCCGAGATCGGGCAGGAAGATCTCCCATACGCCCGTCGCTCCGCGCCGTCGCATCGGGTGGCGGCGACCGTCCCAGAGGTTGAAATCGCCGACGACCGAAACGCGCCGCGCGTTGGGCGCCCAGACGGCGAAATGGGTGCCGCGCCGCCCCTCGTGCTCCATCACATGGGCGCCGAGCGCCGTCCAGAGCTTGCGGTGGGTGCCCTCGCCGATGAGGTATTCGTCGAACCCCGAGATGACCGGGCCGAAGCGGTAGGGATCGTCGAAGTCCCAGGTCGCGCCATCCGCGCCCGTCGCGTGGAGCGTGTAGGCGCCGTCCTGATCCACGCGGCCCGTGAACAGCCCGTCCGCCACCGGCGACAGCGCGGCATGCTCCCCCCCGAAACTGGCCGAGAGCCGCACGGCACCCGGCGCGAGAGCCGTGATCCAGCGGGTGCCGCGCTCCTCGCGCGGGCCGAGCACCGCGAAGGGATCGCCATGCCGGCCCGCAAGAAGGCGGGCGATGTCGTCATCGGTCAGAAAGGCGGGGCGGTCGGCGGTTTGATCTGTCGTCATGGGTTGCAGCCTAATACCGTTTCGCGCCGGAACAAGGCCGCCCCGGCATCACGAGCGCAACGCCTCCGCCCCCCAGATGGTTTCCATGTAGCTGCGGATCGTCCTGTCGGAGCTGAACCAGCCCGACCGCGCGGTGTTGAACGCCGCCATCCGCAGCCAGTGCGCCTCGTTGCGGAAGGCCTCATCCACCTCGCGCTGGGCGCGCCAGTAATCGCTGAAATCGGAGGACACGAGGAAATAGTCCGCGCCGGTGATGTTCTCCACGATGGAGGCGTAGCGCCCCTTCTCGGCGGGGGAGAAGACGCCCTCCCGGATCGCCTCGATCGCGCGTGCCAGCCGCGGATCGGCGGCGATGGCCTCGGCGGCGTGACCCTCGACCCTGCGCCGCTCGACCACCTCGTCGGCGGTCATCCCGAAGAGGAAGAAGTTCTCCGCACCCACGCGCTCGCGGATTTCCACGTTCGCGCCATCGAGCGTGCCGACCGTGAGCGCACCGTTGAGCGCGAATTTCATGTTGCCGGTGCCGGAAGCCTCCTTGCCCGCGGTGGAGATCTGCTCGGAAAGGTCCGCGGCGGGGATCAGGCGCTCGGCGAGGGAGACGTTGTAGTTCGGCAGGAAGATCACCTGCAGCACATCCCGCGTTTCGGGATCGGCGTTGATCACCCGAGCCACGTCGTTGATGAGGTGGATGATCTCCTTGGCGAAGACATAGCCCGGCGCGGCCTTGCCCGCGAAGATCTTCACCCGCGGGGTCCAGCCCGCGTTCGGATCGTCCTTGACCTCCTGCCAATGGGCGATCGCCTCCAGGATGTTGAGATGCTGGCGCTTGTATTCGTGGATGCGCTTGATCTGCACATCGAACATCGCCGCGGGGTCGAGCCGCAGCCCGTGCTCCGCCGCGATCCAGTCCGACAGCGCCTCCTTGTTGGCGCGCTTGGCCCGGCCATAGGCGTCGAGGAAGGCCGGATCGTCGATATGCGTTTCCAGTTCCACGAGTTGTTCGAGATCGGCGACCCAGCCCTCGCCGATGCGGGATGTGATCAGGCTGCCGAGCGCCTTGTTGCAGGAATGCAGCCAGCGCCGGGGCGTGACGCCGTTGGTCTGGTTCACGATCCGGTCGGGATGGAGCGCGTGCAGATCGCTGAACACCGTCGATTTCATCAACTCGGTGTGGAGCGCGGAGACGCCGTTGACCTTGTGGGCCATGATGAAGCTCAACTCGCCCATCTTCACGTCTCCATGTTCGAGCGCCGTGATCGTGCGGGAGGGGTATTGCTTCGCGTGGGAGGCGTCGATCCGTTCGATCAGCGTCATGTGGCGGGGCAGGAGATGGGTCATCAGCCCTTCCGACCACCGCTCCAACGCCTCCGGCAGCAGGGTGTGGTTGGTGTAGGACAGGCAGCCGCGCGCCGTTTCCACCGCGTCCTCGAAGCCCATGCCGCGCTCGTCATGGAGAAGCCGGACAAGCTCCGGCCCCGCGATGGCGGGGTGGGTGTCGTTGAGCTGGATCGCGACCTTCTTCGGCAGATCGGCGAGAGACTGATGCTCGCTTTCGAAGCGGCGCAGGATGTCGCGCAGCGAGGCCGCGGTGAAGAAGAACTCCTGCTTGAGGCGCAGTTCCTTGCCGCGCTCGGTCGTGTCGTCGGGGTAGAGGACGCGGCTGATCGTGCGGGCGAGCGCCTCGGGTTCCGCTGCGGCCTCGTATTCGCCGCGATTGAACCGGTCGAGATCGAAGAGCTTCACGGGTTTCGCGGCCCAGAGCCGGAGCGTGTTGGCCCAACCGCCGTTCCAGCCGATCACCGGCGTGTCGTAGGCCGCCGCGATCACGGTTTCCGCCGGGGTCCAGATCGTCGTGCCGGTATCCTCCGAGACGGAGCCGCCGAAGCCGATGGGGAAGCGCGCCTCTGGCCGTTCGAATTCCCAGGCGTGCTTCTGCTGGAGCCAGGTCTCCGGCGCCTCGATCTGGCGACCGTCCTCGAAGCTCTGGCGGAACAGCCCGTGTTCATAGCGTATT
>JBMYPI010000162.1:0-5576 GCA_049600155.1 Rubricella sp. | reverse complement strand
GAACGCGGTGGGCCAGTTCGTGAAGACCGGCAAGCTGAACTTCCGCGACCTCGTCACCTCGCTGCTCGCCGATCTCGCCCAACTCGCGGCGCGGCGGTTCATCCTCGGGCCGATCGCCAATGCGCTCTCCGGCGTGTTCTCCGGGGCGGGCGGCATCTTCGCCAGCGTCCTGCATGCAGGCGGGATGGTCGGCTCGGCCGGGCCGTCGCGCTTGGTCCCGGCCATCGCCTTCGCTGCCGCGCCTCGCATGCATGGCGGCGGCATGGCCGGACTTCGCCACGACGAGGTGCCCGCGATCCTGCAGCGCGGCGAGCGGGTGCTGTCGCGCCGCGAGGCGCAGAGCTACGGCGCGGGCGGCGGCGTGAACGTCACGATCATGGCCCGCGACGCCGAAAGCTTCCGCCAATCCCGCACACAGGTCGCGGCCGACATTGCCCGCGCCGTGTCGCTCGGGCGGAGGGGTATGTGAGTCCGACCCCGCAAGTGGGAACCGGTTGCGGGGGCCAGAGCACGAACCATGGAGAGACTTGATGGCGTTTCACGAGGTCCGGTTTCCCGACGACATCAGCCGCGGCGCGCGGGGCGGGCCGGAGCGGCGCACCCAGATCGTCGAGCTGGCCTCGGGCGACGAGGAGCGCAACGCCAGCTGGGCCAATTCGCGCCGCCGCTACGATGTCGCCTACGGCATCCGCCGCGCCGACGATCTGGCGGCGGTCGTCGCCTTCTTCGAGGCGCGCAACGGGCGGCTGCACGGCTTCCGCTTCAAGGATTGGGCCGACCACAAGTCCTGCCTGCCGTCGCAGACGCCGGGGCCAACGGACCAGGCGATCGGCACCGGAGACGGAACGACGACCGCCTTCCAGCTGATCAAGCGCTACGCCTCGGGCAGCCAGACCTGGACCCGGACGATCACAAAGGCGGTCGCCGACACGGTGCGGGTCGCGCTTGATGGCGCGGAGCAGCTTGTCGGCTGGTCAGTCGATACCACGACCGGCGTCGTGACCTTCGACAGCGCGCCCGCGGCAGGTGTCGCGATCACCGCGGGCTTCGAGTTCGACGTGCCGGTTCGCTTCAACGCCGACGCGCTCGACGTGACGCTCGACCTCGAGCGGCTCGGCTCGATCACCTCCATCCCGCTTCTGGAGATCCGGCGATGAACGACACCGGCAGCTTCGTCGCAGCCGTGCTACGCGAGCTCGCGGCCTCGACCGCTGTGATCCTCGCCGCCTGGGGCGCGCTCGGCGGCGCGACCAACGCGCTGACCACGAAGATGCACCTGCGCGACGCGCTGCGGCACATCCTGCTCGGCGGTCTGATCGCCGCGGGCATGGGCAGCCTGTCGATGGCAGTCATCACGAGCTGGATGGGCCTGCCGACGGAGGCGATCCCCGCAGGCGGGGCGGCGGGCTCGGCGGCCTATCTCGTCGGCGTATTTGGTCCGGCCTTCATCGAGATGCTGCTCGCCCGCCTGCGCCGCGCCAACGAAGGCGACGGCGATGAATGACCTTCTCCGCCGCGCGCGCTCCCTCCGCTGCGATCCCACGGATGCCCGACAGGCCTTTGCCCACCGTCTGCGCATCGGCCTCGCCGTCGCGGCGCTGATCCTGATCCTCTCGCTTCTGAGGTAATCCCATGCACATGACCGACCGGGGCCTGCTGGCCCTCGTCCGGCACGAAGGACTCGTGCCCGGGCCCTATCTCGATGTGAAACAGGTCTGGACCTTCGGCATCGGCCACACGGCCGCGGCCGGGCCACCCGATCCGGCCACCATGCCCCGCGGCATGCCTGCGGACCTCGACGCCGGGATCCGGCAGGCGTTCCATGTCTTCCGCACCGACCTCGCGCGCTACGAGGCCGCCGTCCTGCGCGCGGTGAAGGTGCCGCTCAAGCCGCACGAGTTCGACGCGTTGGTCAGCTTCCACTACAACACTGGCGGCATCGCCAAGGCTGCGCTGACCCGGCATCTGAACGCCGGCAATCGCGTTGCAGCCGCCGATGCGTTTATGAACTGGCGGCGACCGGCCTCGGTCATTCCGCGCCGGGAAGCCGAATGCGCCCTGTTCCGCCATGGTCGCTATCCCGGCGGAACCATCCCGGTCTGGTCCATGGATCGCACGGGCCGCGTGGACTTCTCGCGGCCGATCCGTCGCTTGACCGAAGACGAGGCTCTGGCGCTGCTGCGGCCGTCGCCGCTGACGAGGCCGCCGGTCCTCGATCCTGCGCCCCACGCGCCGACCGGCTGGCTCGCCCGGCTGGCCGCCTTCTTTTCCACCCTGATCCGGAGGGCCTGACTCATGCGCTACGTCCGACCCAACTCGCTCACCTGGTGGGCGGGATGCCTCGCCATGGTCACGGGCATCGCCTCCCTCGCGCTGCCCGCCACCGGGCCATTCGCCGAATTGTCCCGCCTCGTCGCGCTACTCGCCGGCTCGGGCGATGCCTCGCCAGCGGGGCTGATGTTCCTCGGGCTCGGCCTCATCGGCCTGCGCGACCGGATCGAGCGCGGGTTCCGCGGCGATGCTTGAGTTCCTCGCAGGTGTGGTCGTGGGTGGCTGCCTCGGAGTCTTCGTCGCAGCCCTCTGCGTCGCCGCCGCGCGCGGGGAGCAGGACGATGGCTGATCTCCTCATCTGGCTGGTCGCGGCTCTAGGCGCGGTCGGGGGCGTCGTCCTCGGCCGGGTCTGGGGCCGCGTGGAAGGGGAACGCGCAGGCAAACGGGAGGCGGAACGCGATGCCATGGAAGACAAGAACAACCGTGTCGAGCGCGGGCGGGATGCGGTTCGCGATGGCCGCGGCGCTGGCGATCCTGCTGACCGGCTGCGCCGCAACGATGGGCGCTGGTGACGCCGGCTGTGCTTCCTATGCCGAGGCGCGGCTCGCGCAGCCTGCAGCAGAGACCGTCGCAGAGGTGCCGTCCGCATGGGCGGACTGGATCGCAGATCTCGACGACCGCATGACGGGAACCTGCCGATGAAATCCCTCTCGCCCGCACTGCAGGCCCATCTCGACGAGGGCACGACGACGCTGGCCTGGTGTTGGCGGATCAGTCGCGCCGATGGCGTCACCTTCGGCTTCACCGACCATGACCGGACGCTGAGCTTCGACGGCACCGACTTCGAGCCCGAGAGCGGGCTGACCGCCTCCGAGGTCCGTTCCGGCTCGGACCTCTCGGTCGATGCGCAGGACGCCGAGGGCGTGCTGACCTCCGACCGGATTACCGAGACCGACATCCTTGACGGCCGCTGGGACAATGCGGAGGTCGAGGTCTGGCGGGTGAACTGGGCCGACACCGGGCAGCGCGTGCTGATGCGCCGCGGGGCCCTCGGCCAGATCCGGCGCGGGCGGCTGGCCTTCGTGGCGGAGGTCCGCTCGCTCGCGCATGTGCTGAGCCAGACGGTCGGGCGGACCTTCCAGGCGACCTGCGACACTGCGCTCGGCGACGCGCGGTGCGGCGTCGATCTCGAGGATCCGGCCTACAAGGGAACCGGGGCCGTCATGGATCTCCTGCGCGACCGCGCCTTTACCGCCTTCGGTCTCGGCGGGTTTGAGGCCGGCTGGTTCACCTTCGGCACCGTCGAATGGACGAGCGGGGCGAACGCCGGTCGGCGCGCGGAAGTGCTGGCCCACGACGTGACGGATGGCGTCGCGATCCTGACCCTGCTCGAGGCGCCGGTGCGCGCGATCGCCGAAGCGGACGCCTTCACCATCCACGCGGGCTGCGACAAGCGGATCGAGACCTGCGGCACGAAGTTCGCGAACACCGCCAACTTCCGCGGCTTCCCGCATATACCGGGCCAGGACACGATACTGCGCTACGCGACCAAGGACGGCGGCCACGACGGAGGCGTGCTGTGACGCCGGCCGATCCAGACAGGGTCATCGCCGCGGCGCGCGCATGGCTCGGCACGCCCTACCACGATCAGGCGAGCCTCCGTGGCGTCGGCTGCGACTGCCTCGGACTCGCCCGTGGCGTGTGGCGCGAGGTCGTCGGCCCCGAGCCGTTCCCGATCCCGCCCTATAGCCGCGACTGGGGCGAAACCGGCCCGCGCGAGGTGCTGGCCGAGGGCGCGCGCGGCATGATGATCGAGGTGTCGCCCGTCGAGGCCGCTCCCGGTTCGCTGGTTCTCTTTCGGATGATGCCGCGCGCCATCGCCAAGCATGTCGGGATCCTCACCGGGCCCGGTGCCTTCCTCCACGCCTACGAGCGGCTCGGCGTGATCGAGGAACCGCTCACGCAGTCTTGGCGGCGGCGCATCGCCTTCGCCTTCCTGTTTTCGCAACGCTGAGACCCCGACATGGCAACGCTTGTCCTGGGTGCCGCTGGCGCCGCCATTGGCGGCTCGATCGGCGGCGCCATCCTCGGCGTGAGCGCCGCGACCATCGGCGGCTTCGTCGGCTCCACCATCGGCTCGGTGGTCGACAGCTGGATCGTGTCCTCGCTCGCGCCCACCCAGCGCATCGAGGGGCCGAGGCTCGACAGCCTCCGGATCACGTCCTCGACCGAGGGCGCCGTCATCCCGCGCGTCTACGGTCGGATGCGCATGGGCGGCAACGTGATCTGGGCGACCGACTTCCGCGAAGAGACCAAGACCACCACGCAGGGTGGCGGCAAGGGCGGCGGAGGCGGCGGCAAGGTCAAGACCACCGAGTATCTCTACTACGCGAGCTTCGCCGTGGCCCTCTGCGATGGCCCGATCACCGGCATCGGCCGCATCTGGGCGGACGGCAAGCTTCTCGACACCGCCGGCATTACCTGGCGCTGGTATCCGGGCGACGAGAGCCAGACCGCGGACCCGTTCATCGCCGCGAAGATGGGCGCGGCGAACACGGCGGCCTATCGCGGCACCGCCTACGTGGTCTTCGAGGATCTGCCGCTCGGGAACTACGGCAACCGCCTGCCGCAGCTGTCGTTCGAGGTGTTCCGTCCGCTCGCCGATCCCGACACGGCCGAGGGGCTGACGCTGGCCGTCACGATGATCCCGGCCTCGGGCGAGTTCACCTACGCGACGCAGGGCATCCGCAAGGGCAGCGGTGGGGCGCAGGTGCCGGAGAACCTGAACGCGCTCTCGGACACCGCCGACATGGTTGTGGCGCTGGACCGCCTGCAGGCCATGGCGCCGAAGGTGGAGAGCGTCAGCCTTGTCGTCGCCTGGTTCGGGAACGATCTCCGCGTGGCCGACTGCACGATCCGGCCGGGCGTCGAGGTCTCGGCGAAGACCACGAGTCCGCAGACATGGTCTGTCAACGGCGTGTCGCGCGCCGCCGCCCATCTCGTCAGCCGCGACGATCAGGACCGGCCGGTCTATGGCGGCACGCCGGCCGACTTCGCCGTGGTGCAGGCGATCAAGGAGATGAAGGCCCGCGGTCTGCGCGTGACCTTCTATCCGTTCATCCTGATGGACGTGCCGCCCGGCAACAGCCTGCCGAACCCGTATTCCGACAACGCCGCCGCATCGGGCCAGCCGGATAAGCCGTCCCGCGCGTTGAGCGCGGCATTCCGCAGCGCGCGCCGTTCCTCAGGCCTTGATAGCACAGTGCGCAGATTTTCCTGCAAAGACTTTGCATCTCCTGGCGGTG
>JBMYPI010000161.1:0-5590 GCA_049600155.1 Rubricella sp. | reverse complement strand
CCGCCGGGCCTTGGCCTCTTCATGGGTGAGCGCCCCTGCCGCCACGTCCGCGTCGATGGCGAGTTGCTTGCCCGGCATCGCGTCGAGGGCGAAGCGCGCGCCGACTTCGGCCATCCGCCCCGCGCCACGGGTGATGACGATGAAGTTCACGATCATCAGGACGCAGAACACCACGAGCCCGAGGAAGACCGAGCCGCCCATCACGAACATCGCGAAACCCTCGATCACGCCGCCGGCCGCCGCCGTGCCCGTATGCCCCTCGCCGATGATGAGCTTGGTGGAGGAGACGTTGAGCGAGAGGCGGAGCATGAGGCTCGCCAGGAGGATCGTGGGGAAGGCGGAGAAGTCGAGCGGCCGCTCGATGAAAAGCGTCGTGGTGAAGATGAGGATCGCCAGACCGAAGGAGACCGCGAGACCCATGTCCAGCACCCAGGCCGGCATGGGCAGGATCATCATCACGATGACCGCCATGAGCGCGACGGCGAGCATGACGGTCGGCTGATAGAGCGCCCGGAGAGAGAGTCCGTTCATCCCTCTCCCCCGATGAGCGGTCGCGATGCGCGGCGCAGGATCGGGCCGAGCCCGACCGCACCCGTCGCCCTCACCGCGATCTGCACGTCAGGTGGCGGTGGTGCAGGGGGCTGCGGGGGCGGCGCAGCCGCGGGTGCGGGTGTGGCCAGGCGTGTCGGCCCGTCATCCGTATCGAGTCGGGCCAGCGTCTCGACGAAGCGTCGCGCATAGCGGCGCATGAAGCGTTCGGTTCGGGAATGGTAGCGGCCCGCCGCCTGCGGCCAGTTCCCGGTCACCGCGTAGTGGGACAGGAGGTAGCGCGCCGCGTAATCGGCATTCGCGACGGGATCGAACATCGCCGAAAGGGAGGCGAAGTTCTGCGCGTGCCAGCGGTAGTTGAGCTGGAAGCAACCGACATCGAAGCTGCGCTGGCCCGTCGCGAGGGTCTGTCGGGCGTGGGCCTCCGCCTCCGCGCGGCTATCGAACCAGAAGCCGCGCCCGGCGACATTCATCGTCCAGGCCCAGGGTTCGAACCGCCCCGCGCGCGTGCGCCCCGTCTCGACGAGCGAGAGAGCGACCAGGACATCGCGTGGAATGCCATGGCGATCCGCCGCCGCCCTTGCCGCGGAGAGGCAGGCCTCGGCGCTCGCCTGTGCCGGCCCCGCCAACAGGATGAAGAGGATCACCGCGCGGGTGAGGATATGCGGCATCGCGGCTTCTCCGGTCAGCTCGGGATTGCCGACCGGCATACGCCGCGAGTCTTACCGGATGGTTAGCCGAGGGCCGCGAGAACCCGATCGGCGATCATCGTCGAGACGCGGACATTCGATTCCCCGGTCACCCCCGCGATATGGGGTGTGAGGATCAGGTTGGGGCAGCCGGCGAGCGGGCTGCCCGCGCCGAGCGGTTCCTCGGCGAAAACATCGAGCGCGGCACCGCCGAGGCTTCCATCGCGCAGGGCCGCTGCAAGTGCGGACTCATCGACGACACCGCCGCGCGCCGCGTTCACCAGCACGGCATCGTCTCGCATCCGGGCAAGGGCTTCGGCTCCGATCAGGTTCCGCGTCGCATCGGTCAGCGGCACATGGAGGCTGACGACATCCGCGCGTTCGAGAAGTGCTTCGAGCGCGACACGGGCAACCCGATGCTCGCTCCAGACCGGATCGTCCGCCGCGAGGAAGGGGTCATGTGCGATGACCTGGGTTCCGAGCGCGCGGAACCGGCGAGCGGCCTGCCGCGCGATCGAACCGAAACCCACGAGGCCCACGGTCCTTCCACCGATCTCCCGCCCGATGAGGTGCTGCCGGGGCCAGGAGCCAGCGGCAACGTCCTCCGTCGAAAGATATGCCCCTCGCAGGAGCATCATCGCCGTCGTCACGACATATTCCGCGACGGAGTCGTCATTCGCACCGGTCGCGGGGATCACGGTGATGTTTCGGATCGCCGCCTCGGGCACCGCGATGTTGTCGAGTCCCACGCCGAGCCGACCGATACAGCAAAGACCCGGCCCTGCATCCATCAGCCGTGCGGTGACCCGCGTGCGGTTGCGGACGATGAGTGCGCGGGCATCCTCCAGTAGCGCAGGGATATCGTCCTGTCTGTCGGCGAGACCGGGATCGTAGAGCGTGTCATGGGCGGCGTGCAGGCGATCGACGGCGGCCTCGTCCATGAACTCGGTGATGACGATGGTGCTCATGCGGCGGCGACCTTCCTGAACTGGGGCAGGGTGACGGCTTGCCCGGTGCGTGCGGAAAGCTCCGCCGCCTCGCCCACCGCGACCGCGATGAGGCCGTCGCGCACGGTCACGTCGGGTTGTCCGCCCTCCAGCACCATCCGCTGGAAGCGCTGGTGCTGGTAGAAGGTCGAACCGTGGTGGTCCCCGGCATGCAGGATGCGCTCATCCACCTGGATATCCTCGATCACGGGCCGCTTGGTCGCGCGCGGGGAGATCACCACGCGGGAAAGCCGCTCCTCCCCGTCGGGGGAAAACCGCGCCGGGCCGGGCACAAGGGCATCGACGCGCGCAACATCGCCCGTCGCGCAGATCATCTCCTGCCATTCGGAGCCTTCAGCGAACATGCACAGATCGAGCATCGCGCGCTGGCCCCCGTCGAAATCGACGACGACATAGGCGTTGTCGAGAATGTCGGGCTTGCGCCCGCCGTAATCCTCATCGCGATGGTTCACGTCCATCGCGCCGGAGGCGTAGACTCGAATCGGCTCCGCCCCCGTGATGACGCGCATGAGGTCGAAGAAGTGGCAGCATTTCTCCACCAGCGTGCCGCCCGTCTGCGCCGCGAAGCGGTTCCAGTTCTCGACCTTCGCGAGGAACGGGAAGCGGTGTTCGCGGATCGAGAGCATGTGGAGGTGCCCGACGGTGCCGCGGTTCACCTCCTCTATCAGGCGCGCGACGGGAGGCATGTAGCGATACTCCATCGCTACCCACACGGGGGCGGCGCGGCGCGCCGCCATGGCCTCGATCTCCTCGCATTCGGCGCGGCTGATGCCCATCGGCTTCTCGCAGAGGATGGGCAGGTCGGAGGCGAGGCACTCGCGCAGGATCGGCAGGTGAAGATGATTGGGCGCCGCGATCACCAGCGCATCGCAGACCCCGGCCTCCAGCAGGTCATGATGGCCGGTGAAGCCCCGCGCACCGGAGAGGTTCTCGGCGGCGACGCGCATATCGGGATCGGGGTCGGCGAAGGCCGTCACCGTCGCGTTCTCCAGAAGGGCGATGTTGCGGATATGCTCCTGCCCCATCATGCCGGCACCGATAATCCCGTAACGCAACATCGTCTCAGATCTCCAGAAGGGGCACGCCCAGGCTTGCGGCCATCGCGCGCAGGGCATCGCGTTGCTCGCCATAGGCGAGCGCCATGTGGTGTTCCAGCCGCGCATCGATGATCGCGGGCAGGGTTTGCGAAACCGGGTTGTCGAAGCGCAGAACGCCCGAGGTGCCGGTAAAGGCCATTGGGCGCTTCAGCACTTCCGCCCCTGCCAGAACCATCTTGACCGTGCCTTCCGCCTGGCTGAGCCGCATCAGCGTGACACGGCCGGGCTTGAGCGGGAACTCGTAGAGAAGCGGCATTCTGCGGTTGGTGTGTATCGTCGCGGCGGCGGGCGTATCCGGGTCCCGCATCGAAACGGGCGCCTGGCCGCAATGCCAGACGACGCCGGTGTCGTCCGCCTCGTCCATATCCACCAGATCGACGAGGAAGACGGGCGCGCCGGACGCTTCCTGAAGGATCATCTGCGAGACAGCACCGTAGACATCCGCCTCGCAGGCGCAGGGCACGCGGGCCTCGCCCATCATCGACACCGGCCCGCAGACCGCGCCGCCGTATTCGGTGAAGGTCTCGGGCCAGCAGCGGATCGCGAAGGCGTCGAAGCCCTTGCTGGACTTCAGCGTGTCGAGCGCGACCTTGAGGCGGAGCGAGCGATCGAGTTCCGCCTGATCGACATCGTCGAGGCCCTGCAGGCCGCGCACCTCATCCCGCACTGTCGTGACGTGCACGTCATCAGCGGCGCGAGCGGTATCGAAAAGCGCGTCGAGTGCCAATTCCTCCACCTCGATGCCCGTCAGGCGGCGCAGGTCCGGCCCGTCATAGGCGCAGGTGTCGAAACCGGTCGGGTGCTCCCCGATGCGCCCGATCCGGCGGCCCTTGAGCCGCTCGACCGCCGCCTCGCCTTCCGCGCAGGCGAAGGCTTCGGCGCTGGCGGTGGGCAGATGCCCGGCCTTTCGCCCGGCGGCGAGAAGCTCGGCCAGCCCTTCCGGTGATGCGGGATCGGCGTAGAGCCAGCCGAAATCCCGCCCGTTGAGGCCGAGCGCATGGGCGGCGAGGTTCAGCCCGCAGAATGCGTTGAGCCTCAGCCGCCCGCCGAGCCTCGGTTCCGGCACGGCCCAGAGCGCGAGCGGGGTTTCTGGAAAGGCGTTTGCCGCGGCTACGGTCATCGAGGCGTCGGTGAAGGTGACCTGCAGGAGAAGAAGGAGATCGGGTTTCACGGCCTGAAGATCCGCGATCCCCGTGCGCGTCGCGTCGGCGTCGAACAACAGCGCGCGCGGGCCGACGATCTCGTGCCCCGATCCATCGAGCGCGGCGAGCATCCGGCCGAGCTTTTCCTCCGCGAAGGGCACATCGAAGGTCGGTCGCCCGAGTGGAAGAATCCCGATGCGTGCCATCAGATATCCCCGTAACGCTGGCGGAACCCGTCATCGCGGGGGGAGAAGCGCGCGCCGCCCTTGCCGTAGCAGGGATGGGTGTTCCACGGCCGCGCCTTGGCATCGGTGAGGGCGTTGATCTCCTTCATGTAGGCGACACCATCGCCCTCCAGCCCGGCGCGGATCGCGTCCCAGTCCGGATAGGCGCGGAAGGCGTCGGCCCAGATCGCGCGCCCCGCGAGGTAACCGCTCGCCCCCGCCCGGTAGGCATGGGCCAGGATGTTGCGGAACTGCGGCTTGCCCGCGCCCGCGCTCAGCATCACCCACGGGCGGCCTGCGAGGCGGCCCATCTCATCGAACAGCGCCTGCACTCCGGCATCGTGTTCCGGCACATCCCCCGCGTTGACGGGCGACTCGAGCTTGAACACGTCGATCCCGTAATCGGCCCTGGCGAATTCCTCGACCGATTGCAGGACATGCTCGGCCTTCTTGCCACCCATCTCCCGGTATTCGGTCGTCTGGTCGGCATCCCCCGCGAGGGGATAGACGAGAAGCTCGAACAGGTAGGGGATGTCGTAGCGGGCGCAGGCCTCGCCAACCCGTTTGGCGAAATCGCGCTGGGCGCGCAAAACGTCCCGCGATGCGTCTGGGCGATACCAGGCGAGCACCTTCACCGCGTCGCCGCCCACCCGCCGGATCTTGCCAACGGACCATTGATCGATCTCGGAAGAGAGCCGCCCGCCCGGCGTCTCCTTGAAGATCGAATCCTCCAGCGTCACGATCAGGCCCTTGGTGGGCTTGAGCTCATCCATGCCCACGGGCAGGGCGAAATGCGGGTCGAGCAGCATCGCCGTGCTCTCGTCCTGAAGTGTCTCGATCAGGAGGCGCTTGAACTCGGCTACCGGGGCCCAGGGCGCATCC
>JBMYPI010000160.1:0-5670 GCA_049600155.1 Rubricella sp. | reverse complement strand
CGCGATCGGCACACCCCAGGTGAGGTAGAGGCCCGCATCCGCGCCCGTGCGCTGCGCGAGGACGAGGGCGAACACCAGGATGAGGTTGAGCAGAACCGGAGCGGCAGCGGCGGCGACGAAACGGCCGAGCGCGTTCAGAACGCCGGACAGAAGTGCGGCGAGCGAGATGAACAGGATGTACGGGAAGGCGATTCGCCCGTAATCGACGGCGAGATCGAACCGCTCGTCCCCGATGAAGCCGCTGGCCATCGCGACGACGAGCGCGGGCATCGCGATCTGCGCCAGAAGCGTGAAGCCGATGAGAAACGCCGCGAGTGCGGAAAACGCATCGCGGGCGAATTCCTCGGCGCCCTCCCCCGCTTCCACCCGTTTGGAGAACATCGGCACGAAGGCCGTGTTGAAGGCTCCTTCGGCGAAGAAGCGGCGGAACATGTTGGGCAGGCTGAACGCCACGAGGAACGCCTGCGCGACCGGACCCGATCCGAGCGTCGCCGCGATGAGGATGTCCCTGATAAAGCCGACAACGCGGCTCGCCATCGTCCACGCGCCGACGGTCAGGAAGGCAGAGAGAAGGCGGATCGGTCTGGTCACGGGGCGGCTCCGGAGGGGTTCGCCCTTGCTAGCAGCCAGCGCCCATCGCGCCAAGCTGCCGCTAGACGGCGACCCTCTGATCCGCCCAGGTTCCCGCATTCGCGTGGATGAGCGCGGGATCCTCGAAAACGTCTTCGAGGATTCCAGCGTAGAGATCGGCCTCCTGCGCGCGCGACAGGGGCCGGGCGCTGCCCGAAAGCAGGCGAAGCGCCTCGCCGAGGGCATCCACCGTGCCCGAACCCTCGTCGAACTGCGCTTTCTTGCGCCAGACCAGCGCCTCGGGCAGGAGATCGGCGCAGGCCTTTCTCAGGATCCACTTTTCCGTGGTTTCTCCGGTGCTTTCAGCGGCGTTCGGGTCGGTCCGCGAAAGCTTGAGCGTGGCCGGTATCGATTGGGCGAAATCGATCAGATCGGTATCGAGGAATGGCGTCCGGGCTTCCAGGCTTTCGGCCATCGTGATCCTGTCCACGCGCTGGAGGTTGATGTTGTGCATCGCGCCGAGGCTGCGGGTGAGCTCATCCGCGAGCCCGCGCGGCGCGTCGATATAGGAATGGTGGTAGGCATAGCCGGCGAAAAGCTCGTCGGCGCCCTCGCCGGTCAGCACCGCCTTGACGTGCCGACGCGCCAGCCGCGCGGCGAAAAGCGTCGGTATCGCGGATCGGACGAGATCCACATCCGCCGATTCCAGATGGTAGATCACATGCGGCAGGACCTCCGCCACGTCCTGCGCCGTGAAGGCGTACTCGCGATGGTCCGAGCCGATATGCTCCGCCACGGCCCGAGCAGCGAGGAGATCGGGCGCGCCTTCGGTGCCGACCGAAAAGGTCTTCAACCGGCGCGGCGACCAGCGCGCCGCAAGCGCCGCGATGATCGAGCTGTCCAGCCCGCCGGAGAGGAAGGAGCCGACATCGACATCGGCGACCATCCATTTCTGGACCGCCGCTTCCAGCACCAGGCGCAGTTCCCGCGCGGTGCGCGCGATGTCGAGCCCGGGCTCCGGCACGGCGGCGCCGTGAGGCAGCCTGTACCACTGTCTGAGACCACGCCGGCTGTCGTAGAGGCTGCCCGGCGGCACGGTCGTCACGTCGGTCGCCTCCACGATCCCGTCGAAGGCCTTCAGTTCCGACGCGAAGATGGTGCCATCTCCGACCCGCGCCATGTAGAGCGGCTTGATGCCGAGCGGATCGCGGGCCGCGATGATCCGGTCCTGCGTGGCGAGCACGAAGGCGAACATCCCGTCCAGCTTCGAGATCCAGCGGATGCGCCCGGAGTTGAACAGGTGCACGATCGTCTCGCTGTCGCTCTCCGTCTCGAAGGCGGCTTCTCCCAGGATCGCCCGAAGATCCTCGTGATTGTAGATCTCGCCATTGGCCACGAGCATGTCCGGCCCGACGTGAATGGGCTGGGTGCCGTCATCGGTTCCGATGATGGAGAGGCGGCAATGCGCCATCGTCACGGGCAGGTGATCGGGCTCCAGAACCTGCACTTCATCCGGGCCGCGATGGGCGAGTCTTTCGATCATCCGGCGAGCGATTTCGCCGTTTCCGGTGCGATGAAGGCATACGAAACCGCACATGACGGGCTCCCTTTCCCGGTTCCTAGACCGTTCCCTCCGGCCGCCGCATCACCGCCTCGCGAAGGGCGGCTTCCACGGTGCGGCGCTTGCTCTCGGAATGGAGCTTCATCCCGAACAGATCCTTCACGTAGAAGGAATCGACCGCCTGTTCACCATAGGTGGCGATGATGGCGGAGAAGATGTTCACGTTCGCCGCCGCAAGCGCGCGTGTCAGATCATGGAGAAGACCGGGCCTGTCGCGCGTGTCCACCTCGATGATGGTGAAGATGTCCGAACCCGAATTGTCGAAGGTGATGGAGGTGGGCACGACGAACTCGCTCTCGCGCTTCTTGATCCTGTCCTTGGGCTTGAGCGCGTCGCGAGCCACGACCTCGCCCTTGAGGGTCCGGTAGACCGTCTTGGAAAGCCGTGCGAGCCGCCCCGTGTCGTAGGGGCAGCCCTCGCCATCCTGGATCCAGAACGCCGAGATCGCGACACCGTCGGACGTCGTGTAGGTGCGGGCGTCGCGCACGTTCGCGCCGACAAGCGCGAGCGCGCCCGCGATCCTGCTGAACACCCCCGGATGGTCGGCCATGACGAAGGTCGCCCGCGTCGCCGCGCGCTCCTCGTCGGCGACGAATTCCGACTGCACCTCGTCCTGCGAAAGATCGCGGATCATGCGCGCGATGGCGACATGGGCATTCGTGCCCAGCCCCACCCAGTAGGGCGGATAGTGACGCTCCAGTTCGGCGTTTCGCGCCTCGTCCGGCCAATCCGACAGCGCATCGGCGAGCGCCTCCTGCGCATCGGCGACGCGCCGGTCGCGCTCGAGCGAGTCGATACCGCCGGTGAGCACCTCGCGCGTCGCGCGGTAGAGCTGTCGAAGCAGGGTCGCCTTCCAGTTGTTCCATGTCCCCGGCCCGACGCCCATGATGTCGCAGACCGTCAGCACCAGCAGCAGCTTGAGGCGCTTCACGCTCGCGACCTGCGCGGCGAAGTCGGCCACCGTGCGCGGGTCGGAGATATCGCGTTTCTGGGCGACGTCCGACATCAGGAGATGATTGCGGACAAGCCAGACGACAAGCTCGATATCGGCTTCCTCGAACCCGAAGCGACGGCACACCTCGGCGGCGATCTCCGCGCCGAATTCGGAATGATCGCGCACATCTCCCTTGCCGATATCATGCAGCAGAAGCGCAACGAACAACGGCCGCCGGTCGATGCCGTCCTGGAGGATCTCCGTCGCGATCGGGAGGCTGTCTCCCATCACGCCCTTCTCGATCCTCGAGAGGATGGAGATGCAGGTGATCGTGTGCTCGTCCACGGTGTAGTGATGATACATGTTGAACTGCATCATCGCGACGATGCGTTCGAATTCGGGGATGAACGCGCCGAGCAGCCCGGTCTCGTTCATCCGGCGCAGGCCGCGCTCGGGGTTCTCGTTGCCGAGCAGGAGATCGAGAAAGATCCTGACTGCCACGGGATCGCGGCGCACCTCATCGTCGATGAGATCGAGGTTCTGCGTCACCATCCGCAGGGCATCGGGGTGGATCAGAATCCCGCTTTCGACACCCGCCACGAAGAGCCGAAGAAGGTTGACGGGATCGGACAGGAACGCCTCCCGGTTCTCGACGGTCAGGCGTCCGTCACGCTGGATGAACCCCTCGGGCGTTGCATCCCGCGACAGACCGAACATGCCGCGGATCCGCCCCGCGATCGTCGGCTTGCTCTTGATGTGGAGCGCTTCGAGCGCGACGAGGAAGATGCGGCTGAGTTCACCCACCGCGCGCGCATGGCGGAAATAGGTCTGCATGAACCGTTCGACACCGCGTTGCCCGTCCTTCCCGACGAAACCCATCGCCCGCGCGACCTCGACCTGCATGTCGAACGAGAGCTGTTCGTTCGCGCGGCCGGCGATCAGGTGCAGATGGCATCGCGTGGACCAAAGGAACGCTTCCGCTTCGGAAAACGTCCCGAGTTCGTCGGCGGTCAGGAGCCCCTTTTCCACCAGTTCCCCGGGCGTATCGACGTTGTAGAGATACTTGCCGATCCAGTAGAGGGTCTGGAGATCCCGCAGTCCGCCCTTCGACTCCTTGACGTTCGGCTCGACGAGGTAACGCGAGCCGCCATGCCGGCTGTGCCTGCTCTCGCGTTCGGCGAGCTTTGCCTCGACGAACTCGGGCCCGGTGGACGAGAAGAGTTCACGCCAGAGACGGTCGTCGAGGTCCGCCGCGAGATCGGCGTCGCCCCATACGAGCCGCCGTTCCAGCAGCGCCGTGCGGATCGTTATGTCGTCCTTGCCGAGCCGCAGGCAATCATCGACCGTTCGCACCGATTGACCGACCTTGAGCTTCAGATCCCACAGGATGTAGAGCACCGTCTCGATGACGCTTTCGCCCCATGCGGTCTGTTTCCAGGGCGTGAGGAACAGAAGATCGACATCGGAGAACGGCGCCATCTCGGCGCGCCCGTAGCCACCGACAGCCAGGACGGCCATCCGTTCCGCCGCCGTCGGATTGGGCTTGGGATGGATGTCCTCGCAGGCGAGCGTGAGCGCCGTCGCGACGATGGCGTCGGTCAGTTCGACATAGGTGCGCGCCGCGAGACGCCCCGAGAGCGGGCTCGCCGCAAGCTGTGACGCGATCCGGGCACGGCCGTCGTCCATCGCGGCCCCGAGGACCGCGACGATCGCCGCCCGCGTCCCGTTCGCACCGGCATCGGCCAGCGCCGCGCGGCATTCCGAGAGCAGCGCCCCGGCGTCGATGACGCTCTCCGCGGGATCGGCGAGCGGCCGCTGCGAGACGACGGTCAAGGTCAGCTCCCGAAGCCGAAGCCCTGCGGTGCCGGGGAAACCATCACCGGGCCGTCTTCCGTGACCTGCATCACGCTCAGCCCGCGTTCGAGTGCGCCGTCCTCGCTGAACCGGAAGATCCCGTTCACTCCGGCGAAGCCCAGCGGCGTGCGAATATCCTCCGCGTCGAAGGGCGCGGTATCCTCGGCCTCCCGCGCGGTCGCGATCATCGCTCCGACGGCGGCGACGGCATCGTAGGAAAGGCTGGCGAGCGGATCGGGCGCCGCACCGTAGGCCTGCCGGTATCGCACACCGAACAGCTCGACGAGCTGCGGGTCGGGTACGGCGTAGAGCGTGCCGCGCAAGGGGCGCTCCGCCGAGAACTCGGCGCCGTCCATCGGCTGGATCGACATCGTCTGGATCCCGTCCATATCGAGCCCGAAATAGGGCAGGAAGGAAACCGCATAGACGACACCGCTGCCGCCGTCGGTGAAGAAAAGACCGTCGAGACCCGCATTGATGAATGCATCGGTATAGGCTTCCGCCGCATCGTTGATACCGGTCTGGGATCGTTCGTAGGATGCCTGCGTCACCACCTGCACGCCATTGGAGACCGCCGCGGCACGGATCGCGTCGCGCCCCGCCTCTCCGCCCGCGTCCTGCGTGTGCAGGATGCCGATTCGCGACACGCCTTCCTGGCGCGCCGCGTAGCCGAGGACCCCGAAGAAGATCA
>JBMYPI010000159.1:0-5684 GCA_049600155.1 Rubricella sp. | reverse complement strand
CGCAACTCGATCAGGACGGCGGGCAGGCCGCGGCGGAAGGCGTGCCGGTCGAGCGTGTCGCCCTCGTATTTCCCTGTATAGGGTTCGTTGTCGCCGACGCAAAGATCGCCCTCGGCGCGCAGCGCGGACATTAGCGGCAGGGCGAGCCGCCCGTCCACCTCGTCCCAGAGGATGCCCACATGCCAGGGCCGCGGCGGGCGGCCCTTGAATTGCGGGGTGAAGGAATGGATCGAGACGATCACCGGCACCTGCCCCCGCGCCAGCGTTGCCTCGATCTCGGTGGCGATCGCGGCGTTGTAGGGGTCGTAGTAGCGCGCCCTGCGGCGGGCGACCTCTTCCACCCCCGCATGGCGGTTGCCGGGGATGATCGAGCGGTCATAGATCCGGCGCACGAGCGTGGGATCGTCCGGGCCGCGATTGGGATCGATCACGAGGCGGGAATAGCGCGTCAGGAGCGCCACCGCGCCGAGCCGCTCGGCAAGCCTGAGCGTGACACCCCGCGCCCCGACATCATAGGCGATATGGCGATCCATATCCTCCTGCGGCAGGCCCAGGCTTCCGCCGAACTCCGCTGGCACCGCGTTCGTGGCGTGGTCGCACAGGAGGATGAGCCGCGATCCGGCTTCCCCCGCAATCCGTTCGACACTGTCGGAGTGTGGCATGGCATCCATGATGGCTCACGGTGTAGGCCCGCGCGCGGCCCCCGGCAAGAGGCTCGGGGCGGTTTCCTCGCGTGGGCGCCGGGCACGCATCCTTCCTTGCGCCGCCTTGCGCGAAAAGACCGATCATTACCCGGTTTTCCCGCGACAGCGTCACGGGCAGGGGGTAGACACCAGCCATCCAAAGCGCTTTAGGCAATACGGAAAAGACAGTTTCGGGGAGCAATCGCATGAAACGCGACCGACGGGTGAAGATCGTCGCAACGCTGGGTCCGGCGTCCAATGACCGGGAAACGATCAAGGCCCTGTTCGAGGCCGGGGCGGATGTGTTCCGCCTGAACATGTCCCACGGCACCCATGCCGAGATCGCCGAGCGGCACAGCCTGATCCGGGAGATCGAGCTGGAGACGAACCGCCCCGCCGCGATCCTCGCCGACCTCCAGGGCCCCAAGCTGCGCGTCGGCGCCTTTGCCAACGGTCCGCACGAGTTGCAGGAGGGCGCGCGGTTCCGGCTCGACCTCGACGATGCGCCGGGCGACGAGAGCCGCGTCCAGCTCCCCCATCCCGAGATCTTCGCGGCGCTCGAACCGGGTGCGACGCTGCTGGTGAATGACGGCAAGATCCGGCTGAAGGTGCTCGAGTGCGACGCCACCTCGGCGGATTGCGAGGTGATCGTCGGCGGCGAGATCTCCAACCGCAAGGGCGTGAACGTGCCCGATGTGGTGCTCCCGCTCGCGGCGCTCTCCGAGAAGGACCGCAAGGATCTCGAGTTCGTCTGCGACCTCGGCGTCGACTGGCTCGCGCTCTCCTTCGTGCAGCGCCCCGACGACATGATCGAGGCCCGCAACCTCGCGGCTGGGCGCGCGGGCCTCATTGCCAAGATCGAGAAGCCCGCCGCGCTGGGCTCCTTCCACGAGATCCTCGAAGTCGCCGACGGGATCATGGTCGCCCGTGGCGATCTCGGGGTCGAACTCCCTGTCCAGCGCGTGCCACCGATCCAGAAGCGGCTCATCCGCGCCTGTCGGGCGGCCGGAAAGCCGGTGATCGTGGCGACCCAGATGCTCGAGAGCATGATCCAGGCGCCCGTGCCGACCCGTGCCGAGGTCTCCGACGTCGCACAGGCGATCTACGAGGGTGCGGACGCGGTGATGCTGTCCGCCGAGTCGGCTGCCGGCTCCTATCCGATAGAGGCCGTCCAGACGATGGATGCCATCGCCCAGGAGATCGAGCAGGACGAGATCTACCGCCAGATCATCGAGGCCTCCCGCACCCGCTCGGGCCACGGGGTCAACGACGCGATCACCGTCGCCGCGCGCGAGGTGGCCGAAACGGTGCACGTCAAGGCGATCTGCACCTTCACCCATGGAGGCACGACCGCGCGGCTCATGGCCCGTGAGCGCCCGCGCGTCCCGATCATCGCGCTCACCCCCAACAAGATCACGGCGCGGCGGTTGATGCTCGTGTGGGGCCTTCATTGCGTGATCACCTCGGAGGTCGAGCGCTTCAAGCTCGCCGTCGTCTCCGCCGCCCGCGCCGCACGGGAGGAGGGATTCGCGACGGAGGACGACAAGATCATCGTCACCGCGGGCATCCCCTTCAACGTGCCGGGATCGACGAACATCCTGCGCGTCGCCCCCTGCCGCGAGCAGGAGATCTTCGAAGGGGAGCGCGGATGACCGAAACCGCGCTCTGGGCCTCGGCGATCTTCGGGATGGTCTGCATCGGCACCATCGCGCGGGTCGGCGTGGCCTGGGTGAGCGGCGGGCGGATGCTGCGCCCGCTCCTCTGGGCGCTCTTCACGCTGGGCTTCGCGCTGGCGCTGGAGATCCGCGCGCCGCTTGGTGCGTCCTTCGAGGGGGTCATGCGCGGCTTCATCTTCCTTGCGGCCAAGGTGATCTGAGCGGGGCATCGGGGCTTGCCATTCCGGCGCTTTGGGTCTATTCCCGCGCCACTTCACCGGGGCGCCGGCCGGTATGGGCTGCCGAGCGCTCCTGATCACGTTTCCAGAAGACGAGGAACCGAAATGCCCAAGATGAAGACGAAATCGGGCGCCAAGAAGCGCTTCAAGGTCACCGGCACCGGCAAGGTGCTGGCGGCACAGGCCGGCAAGCGGCACGGGATGATCAAGCGGACGAACAAGTTCATCCGCCAGGCACGCGGCACTACGACCCTGTCGGCCCCCGATGCCAGGATCGTCAAGTCCTACATGCCCTACGACCGCTGAGGAGGCCTGAACAATGTCCCGAGTGAAATCCGGCAAGGTCACCCGCGCGCGCCACAAGAAGGTCATTTCCAAGGCGAAAGGCTATTACGGCGCCCGTCGCACGAATTTCCGCACCGCCACGCAGGCCGTCGACAAGGCGCAGCAATACGCGACCCGCGACCGCAAGGTCCGCAAGCGGAACTTCCGCGCGCTGTGGATCCAGCGGATCAACGCCGGCGTGCGCGCCCATGACGAGAGCATGACCTATTCCCGCTTCATCAACGGCCTGTCGCTGGCCGGGATCGAAGTGGACCGCAAGGTCCTCGCCGACCTCGCCGTGCACGAGCCCGATGCGTTCAACGCCATCGTGGACCAGGCGAAGGCCGCACTGGCCTGATCCGGCTCGACGCCGATACGGTGTTCGAAGGCCCGCCCGAGAAGGCGGGCCTTTTTTCGTCGGGTCCGCCGGATCTCAGCGGTAGAGGGTCAGCCTCTGGCCGTAGACCCGGAAACCCGTTCCCGTCTCCTGGCCGTAGAGGGAATGGCCCGCGAGCGCCCATCTGCCCTGCGTCCTGAAGGGAAGAAGCTGGCGCGCCTCGTAGCCCGAGGAGCGGGACAACCAGCGCGGGTCGACCGGCCGGAACCGGCCGGTTCCATCATTCAGGCCGATTTGCGTGGCCACGTCTCCGGGCGTTTCCGCCCAGACGGGATTGAGTGACTGGACAACGAGGTCGGGATGGCCGTCGCGATCGAGATCGGCGAGCGTCACGTTGTGAGGAATGTTGAAATCGCGCTGGTTCGGCCAGTCCTGCCCCCACATCCTTTCGTTCGTGCGATCGACGAAGCGGCCGCCCTCGCTCATCAGGATCTGGATCTGCAGTCCCGTGTAGCGCGCTCCGCCGAAGCGCCCGGTATTGAGCAGGACGAGGTCCCGCGCGCCATCCCGATCCAGATCGACGACATCGATATCCGTCGTCCATGTCGAAGCGCCGAAAGGCCCCCGCGGCAGGGCGATCGGCCGCGCGAAACGACCGCTGCCATCGCCGGCAAGGAGAAGGCTCGCCTGGCGCTCGTCTCCGTTGCCGGCCATGAGAAGGTCGATATTCCCGTCCCCGTCGACATCCTGAAGGCGTGCGGTGAGAAAGGCGTTGAGCCTGCGGGGCGCGCCGGCCGGCAAGTGGTTCGAGGCACGCGAGAAACTGAAGCGGCCGTTTCCGTCGTTCACGAGGAAGTAGTTCTCCGTCAGGTTCGCGCCCCCGCGTCCATTCAGTATGACGACGATGTCGGCGTCACCGTCGCCATCGATATCGCCCGCATCGGCGCCGTGCGCGAAATCGAGAAGCGGGGGGAGATCGGTTTGGGTCGCGTCCACATGGCCACCTCCCGGGCGGCTCAGCAACAGGCGGTTCTGCTCTCCCGGAAAGGGCGGGCCGTCCTGCCCGGCGCCGACGAGGAAGACATCCTCCCGCCCATCGCCGTTGAAATCCGCAACGACGGCCTCGCGGGCGTGAACCATCGACGGGACCGTTCCGATGCCGCGATAGGCCGCGCCCGAGGTCGTCGCGATCACGATCCGCGTCGGCACATCGACTGGCGCGCCTGTCACGTCGAAGGCTTCGTGCGTGAGGATGAACTCATCGGTGCCGTTGCCGTCGAGATCGGCCGCTCCGAGTATTCTGGGCACGGGATCGCATTGCGGGCATCCGAGGGTTCTCACGTCGGTCGTCGTCACGACGCGTCCGCGCGTGGAATATGGCCCCGAGACGTGCTCGGCCAGTGCCGGTGGGGCGGCGAGGTCCGGAGGTGGCGCGCTTCCCGTTCCGCCCGGTTCCATGCAGGCGGCAAGCGCCAGCGCGATCAATACTATCGGTATCCTCGAAGCCAAACCGTTACACTCCCTGCATGTAAGCCGACTGTCGCGCCGGTGGCCGACATCGCGATCCGCAACGCCGGAGGTGCAGTGTAAGGGCCGCGCCCCGTTTCTCAAAGCGCCTCGCGGCGGCGGCGAGCGTCCCCTCGTCTTGCAAATCCCGGCGGCTATGCTACCCCGCTGCCGACCGTTTCAGAAGGCAGGACCGATGACCGATCTCGACACGCTTCGCGCGACCTGGCTCTCCCGCATCACCGACGCGTCCGACGAGGCCGCGATCGAGGAGGTGCGCGTCGCCGCGCTCGGCAAGAAGGGCGAGGTCAGCCTCAAGATGCGCGAACTGGGCAAGATGACCCCGGAGGAACGGCAGACGGCCGGTCCCGCGCTCAACGCGCTGAAGGAGGAGCTGAACTCCGCGCTGCTTGCCCGGAAGGCCGCGCTCGCGGATGCCGCGCTGGAGGAGAGGCTGCGCTCCGAATGGCTCGATGTCAGCCTGTCCCCGCGCCCCGCGCGGCAGGGCTCGATCCACCCGGTCAGCCAGGTGACAGACGAGGTGACCGCGATCTTCGCCGACATGGGCTTCGCCGTCGCCGAGGGCCCGCAGATCGAGAGCGACTGGTACAATTTCGACGCGCTCAACATTCCCGGCCACCATCCCGCCCGCGCCGAGATGGACACGTTCTACATGGCCCGTGCCGAGGGCGACGATCGCCCGCCCCATGTTCTGCGCACCCACACATCGCCCGTTCAGATCCGCTCGATGGAACTGGCTGGCGCGCCCCTGCGCGTGATCTGCCCGGGCCGCGTCTACCGCGCCGATTACGACCAGACCCACACGCCGATGTTCCATCAGGTCGAGGGGCTCGCGATCGATCGCGACATCTCGATGGCCAATCTCAAATGGGTGCTGGAGGAGTTCTGCCGCGCCTTCTTCGAGATCGACGGCGTGGAG
>JBMYPI010000158.1:0-5687 GCA_049600155.1 Rubricella sp. | reverse complement strand
ATGCCCCCAGCGCCCTCGTGAACAGGGGGTTCCGCTCCGTCCGGGATCGCGCCTTCCGGCCGTTCATGAAACTCGTCGTCCTAGCGCGCTATCCCGTTCTGGCGCTGGCCGTGCTGTCCCTCGCCGGCGCGGTTTCGATGTTCCGCGACGGCGATGTGACCTGGCGTTTCTTCAACAACCCGGAGGAGACATCCGTCTCCGGCAATATCGCCATGCTGCCGGGCGCGACGCGGGCCGACACGCGCGCGATGGTTCGGGAACTCGAACGCGCGACGCTCGCGGTCGCGGAACGGATCGTCGAGGAAACCGGGACGGATCCGATCGCCTTCGTGATGACGACCGTCGGGGCGACAACGGGTCGTGGGCTGTCGGGCGAGGGCGCGAAAGACCCCGATCAACTCGGTTCCATCACCATCGAACTGATCGATGCCGATCTGCGAAGCGTATCCTCGCGCGAGATCGTCAGGCGCATCGAGAACGAGGTCAGCCGCGCGGCACTTCTCGAAACCCTGAGTTTCCGAAGCTGGGGCAGCGGTCCCGGCGGCGACAACCTCGACGTCGCCTTCTACGGGGCCGATATCGCAGTGCTCAAGCGCGCGGCCGAAGCGTTCATCGCCCGGATGGAGCGTATTCCCGAAGTCAGCGGGCTGGAGGATTCGCTTCCCTACGATTCCACCGAGCTTTCGCTTCAGCTGACGCCGCTCGGCCAGGCGCTCGGTTTCGATATCGAGGAGCTCGGTCGTGTGCTGCGAAACCGGCTCGCCGGAATCGAAGCGGCGCGGTTCCCCGACGGCGTTCGGACCGCCACGGTTCGCGTCGAACTGCGCGCCGAGGACCGCGCCGCCGATTTCCTGGAGCGGACACGCGTCCGTAATCCCGACGGTGGCTGGCTGAGCCTCAGCGAGATCGTGACCGTCGAGGAGCGTGCCGGGTTCGCCTCGATACGACGGATCGATGGCCTTGCGACGGTCAGCGTCACCGGCGAGATATCCGAAGACGATCCCGAGCGTGCCGCCGCCGTGACCGCCACGATGCGCGAAACGATCCTGCCCGCAATCGCCGCCGAGTTCGCCGTAAGCTACGAAGAACAGGGGCTTGCAGAGCAGGAGCGCGCGTTCCTCAGCGAGGCGCTCGTCGGTTTCGTGCTCTGCCTCATCGGGATCTACATCACGCTTGCCTGGATCTTCTCGGGCTGGTTCCGCCCGATCGTCGTGATGAGCGTGATCCCCTTCGGTCTCGTCGGGACCATCTGGGGCCATTGGCTCTGGGATGTGCCCTTGTCCATGTTCACGGTTGTCGGCCTGATCGGGATGACGGGAATCATCATCAACGATTCCATCGTGCTGATCACCACGATCCAGGAGAAGGCGAAGACCCGCGCGCTGGTGCCCGCCGTGATCGACGGGACGGCGGACCGCCTCCGCGCTGTCCTGCTCACGACGCTCACGACGGTCATGGGGCTTTCACCGCTGCTCTATGAAACCAGTCAGCAGGCCCAGTTCCTCAGGCCGACCGTGATCACGCTTGTCTATGGCCTGGGGTTCGGAATGGTGCTGGTGCTGCTCGTCGTTCCCGCGCTTGTCGTCGTGCAGCGGGATATCGCCATCGCCATTCGTGCGGCACGCAGGATGATTTCGGCCCGGCGGGCGCCTTCTGTCATCCGTATCGTTTCGATCGGCGCGGCGCTTGCATCGGCGGTCGTCGTTTTCGTCACGCTCGGCCCGGGGCTGGTGCCGGCCCTGCCCGTGCTGACGCTCGGGATGCCGCCCGTCGCCGCGATGATCGCGGGCGTTCTCGTCGTGAATCTGGCGGCGTTCGTCGTTGCTGCGGCTCTGGGCCCGCGTCAACAGCCGTAGTGTTCCAATACACCCGATGCGGTGATCACGCTGAACCGCAGCGATCCGCGCTCGATGAAAAGCGGCCCGCTCGATAGCGGCACGACGGGCGCGACGGCACTGAAGAGGCGCGCGTTCTGTTGTGCAGCGACCGTTTCGCCGAACCAGAGGCCGGAGTCGGTCGAGTCGAGCACGATCACCGGAACCTCGGATACATCCTCCGCGAAAAGCAGATCTGCCGTGACGCGCACATCGCTGCCATCTTCCCCCGGGTCCACGACGCAGTTGGCGATGCTCAAACCGTGTTGTCGGGCATCGCGCGGCCCGTCCGCGAGCATCGTCTCGATCAGGATGGCATTGTGGCTTTCCCCGACAGGCAGGTTTGCCGTCGTGGTCGCTTCAGCGGCGATGCAGATGTCCTCGCAGACGCCGAACTCGAGTTGCAGATCGGCCCGCGCATCGCGATCCGGATCGATCAACTCGAACCGAACCGGAATGACGACCCCGCCCTCGTATCCGAAGGACCGCATTCCCCAGGCGTCGAAAACCGTGGGCGTGGGCCATATCAGTTCGGCTTCCGCGATGTTGGTCGAGCCGGTCCAGTCGAAGACCGGTGCAATCCCGCCTTCGCCGGCGGTGCGCCAGTAGGTTTTCCAGCCGCTCGGCAACTCGATACTGACGGCGGCGACGTAGCGATCATCGTCCTCCATCCACCCCGGAAGAAGGCGCACATCCGTTTCGGGCATGTCGGCGATTGCCGGTCCGGTCAGAAGGCATAGGGCGGCCACGGCCGCAGAAAGACTGTTCACGCTGCGCATGACGCATATGTAAGATCGAACGGCGCGTTTCAGGAGTCACTTTTGCGAGATAGCGCGCGGAACATGCAATGGGGGCGGAATTGCTTTCCGAAGGCGCAGAACCGGCGACGACGCACAGCCTTGCGGGCCATCTCCTGGTGGCGATGCCGGGCATGGGCGATCCCCGCTTCGAGAAGACGGTCGTCTTCCTGTGTTCCCACGATGGAGACGGCGCGATGGGCCTCGTTCTAAACAAGCCGTCGCCCGGCCTCCGGTTCGCCGATCTCACGGAGCAGTTGCAGATCCGAAAGGGAGCTGACTTCCGCGATCTTGCGGTGTTCGATGGCGGCCCGGTCGACCGCAACCGGGGTTTCCTGATCCACAGCGACGAGTTCGCGCTTCCCGAAGGCACCCTGTCCATTCCCGGCGGATTCGCGCTGACGGCGAGCGTTTCCGCGCTTCAGGAGATCGCGGCCGGGGGCGGCCCCAGGAAGGTGATCCTCGCGCTTGGCTATGCCGGATGGGGGGCGGGCCAGATCGAGGAGGAGTTGCGCGAGAATGCATGGCTGACCCTTCCCGCAAGGCCGTCGCTCGTTTTCGACACGGCGCCGGATGAACAATGGACCCGGTGCATGGAAGAGATCGGCATCGATCCACGCCTTCTCGGCCGGGTCGGTGGCAAGGCCTGAGGGGTTCTAGCGGACCACGATCTTGACCCGATCCCCGGGCGCGACGCGATCGCCCGGGTCGAGTGAGTTCAGCACCATGAAACGTTCGCGAGCGAGCGGACCGGGCACCATCAGCGCCGCGAGGCTGTCGATCGTGTCGCCGCGCTGCACCGTCCGGATCACAAGGCGTTCGGGCTCGGCAAGACGGAGATCGGCGCGCGTGGGCTCGCTGAACGTTGCGATGGCGCCGAGCGCTTCCCGGCGCAGGCCGGTCGCGCCGTCCGGGGTCAGGGCGGAGAAACGGTAGATCAGTCCGCCGTGTCGGATCGCGACGAGATCGGCGACAAGAAGACCTCCATCGATCCGAACCGGTATCGCGGCCCGCGCGGTTTCCAGCCCGTTCACCCGCTCGGTCCGAACGGCCGAGGGCTGGCCGGCGCCGTAATCCCGCGCGATCGCCGGAAGCCACCGTTCCCCGACGAAGGCGGCGAGCGAGCCGCCGGGGTCGGATCCCGCATCGAGGATCATCCGCGCCCCGCCCGGCCCGGCGACGCCCACGAAATCGGGGCGATTGTCGATCCGCCAGCTCTGCGGTGCAGTGAAGGCGAAACCGAGAACGGGGTGGATGTAGCGCCCGCCATCGCGGATCACGCCCTGCTCGGGGTTGTCGCCGAAGAGCATACCGTCGATGGCGGCAAGGTGTTCGCCGCGATCCCGCTGGATCGTGACACCCGGCCGATCGACCGTCGCCGCGAGTTGGCGCGCCTCTCGAACGCGCTCGCCCGTTGCGGGGTGTGACGCGAAGAAACTCACCCGGTTCGGATCGTAGGCGCGGCCCACCAGCGCCGCATCGAGTTCCGCGCGCTCCTGCATCGACAGAAGGAAATCCGCCTGCGCGTAGGGATCGTAACCCGCGGCGGCGAGATAGCGGATCCCGGCGCGATCGGCTTCGAATTCCTGACCGCGCGAGTAGCGCGCGACAGATCCGCCCGCGAGCACGCTTCCGAGGTCCTGGCCCAGCCGCGCACCCTCCTCCCCGCCGAGAAGTCCGCCAACCAGAATCGCGCCGAGAACGCCAAGTGTCGCCTCGGAACGGCGCTCCTGGCGGCTTGCATTGTGGCGCAGGGTGACATGGCCGATCTCGTGCCCGACGACGCCAGCGACCTCCGCCTCGTCATCGGCGAGCGCGAGAAGCCCACGCGTAACGTAGACATACCCGCCGGGTAGCGCGAAGGCATTGATCTCGGGGCTGTCGAGAACGGTGAAGCGCCAGAACTCCGCGGGCTGTTCGGAACGGCGCGCAAGATCGCGCCCGATCCGGTCGACATAGGCGCGCAGGTCGGGATCGTCGCTCTCACCGCCGAAGGCCGCCAGGATCTGCATGTGCTGTTCCGCGCCGATCCGGGCCTCTTCCCTGCCGCGGGGGATCGTCCGGGTCGCGGCGGGTTCTGTGACCGTGGAGGCCGGCGCTCCCGCCGTCTGCGAGCCGGGATAGGCGACGGGGCTGCGGTTGCCCGTATCGATGACCGGCGGCGTCGTGGCGGTATCGGGCAGCGGCGCGCAGGCCAGTGCGAAGACGAGCGGCGCGACGAGAAGGAATTTCACTGTCTTGAGCATGGGATGAAGCCTAGCCCCCGAGACGGTATTCGTCCAAACACGAGGGTGAGATTGACGCACGCGCGCCCGTCCGGCTAGACCCGACGCGTATCGGGGCCCCGTAGCTCAGCAGGATAGAGCAGCAGATTCCTAATCTGGAGGTCGCGCGTTCGAATCGCGCCGGGGTCACCATTTCACCGCATGTGCCTGATGGACGCCCCTTTCGTCGTGCCGACAAGACTGTGCAGCGGGTTTGACATCGGCCTGGTCCTCGGGACAGTGCTGGTGCTCAGGAAGCTGTCGCAGAGTAACACATTCCGCGTGTGGAATCCGCCGAACCGGGGAGAGCGCCATGAAACGCAGCCGCGTCAACGAGATCATCCGCGAAGGCGACGCGTTCATCCGGTCCTTCGGCTACATCATGCCCCCTTTCGCCCACTGGTCGCCGGAAGACCTGCGCGCGAAGCGCCCGGCCGGTATCGTGGATGCGCGGCTCGGCTGGGATATCACCGACTACGGGCAGGGCCGGTTCGACGAGATGGGCCTGTTCCTGTTCACCGTCCGCAACGGGCGGATGGAGGATCTCGCGCGGGGACGGGGCATGCTCTACGCGGAGAAGATCATGATTTCCCGCCGCGATCAGTTGAGCCCGATGCACCGGCACAACCTCAAGGCCGAGGATATCATCAATCGCGGCGGTGGCACTCTGGTTCTGGAGCTCTTCGCCAGCGCAGCGGATGGCTCGATCGATCGGGCGGCCGATGTGACCGTCCCGTGTGACGGTCAGCTTC
>JBMYPI010000157.1:0-5705 GCA_049600155.1 Rubricella sp. | reverse complement strand
AGCGCCGCAAGGTGATCCTCGATCGGGCGACCTTCCGGGTCGAACTTGGCCGATCCCTCGGCGTTCTCGCCCCCAACGGAACGGGCAAGACGACCCTGATAAACATGATGGCCGGACTTGCCCAACCCGACGAGGGGCAGATCCACCGCTATTCCCGCATATCTTTCCCGATGGGGTTCCAGGGCGTGGTCGATGCCAAGCTCTCCGGCGCGGAGAACGCCCGTTTCGCGGCGCGGTTCTACGGGGTCGATCCCGATTATGTGGAGGCGTTCTGCCGCTGGCTGTGCGAGCTGGAGGAGTATTTCGATCAGCCCGTGGGCACCTATTCCTCAGGGATGCGAGGGCGGCTCTCGATGGCGCTGCTGCTCAGCCTGGAGTTCGATGTCTATCTCGTGGATGAGGGTATGCCGACCACGGCGGACGTCTCGTTCGTGCGCAAGGCGGGGGAAGTTCTGCGCCAACGGCTGGAAACCGCGACCCTTGTGATGGTATCCCACAATCCAAGGCAGATCGAAGCCTTCTGCCAGGAGGCGGCCGTGTTGCGAAACGGACGGCTGCACTTCTTCGACACGATCTCCGAGGCGCGGCGGATGTATGACTATGTCGGATGAAGAGCGCGATATCGCGCACCGGTCGGATCCCGGCGAGACCGATTCATCGGCCGAACCCACCGTCGAGGAGACATCCGCGTCCGACAGGGGCACCAGCCGGGCGGAGCGTCGAAAACTCCGCCAGAAGCGGCGGGCCGAGGCGGCATCGACCGAAACCGATCGAGGGACGTCCGACGAGACGGCGGAAGTGCCCGACGAAACACCGGAGAAGCCGCGCAAGCGCAGGGATGTCATGACGGCGGCGCGCCGGCTTCATGAAAAACGTGGCGGTCAAACGGACGATGAAACGCCCGAAGCGCGCCGGGATGGTGCCCCGCCTCCAGATGCCACGCCACCTCCGGTTGCGCGCAGCGAGCGGCCGCCGCGGGCCGGCGCTCCGGCCGCTGCTCCCAAGGATGACCGCCCGATCCTCTACACCGAGGCCCAGCGCGAGGCTGAAATCGCGCAGATCCAGCGTGAACTCGTTCTCCGGCGCAGGCGCCGCTGGTTCCTGCTGTGGCTGCGGCTTGCCTTCTTCATCGCCCTGCCGACATTCCTGATCGGCAATTTCTTCTACAATCACGCCACACCGTTCTACTCGACGAAATCGGCCTTCGTGATCGAGCGGGGCACCGCGGCCTCGGCGCTCTCGGGTGCCGGGAGCCTGTTCTCGGGCACTGCCTTCGCCGCACAGCGCGAGTCGATTTCCGTGCAGGAGTTTCTCGTTTCCAGAGAGGCGATGCGGATCGTCGACGGCGATCTCGACCTTCTGGAGCATTTCTCCGATCCGGCGATCGACGATATCCAGCGCCTTCCCCCCGGCGCGACCGAGAACGAAGCCTATGCCATGTATGGTGACCGAGTTCTCGTCGGGCTCGACATGGCGGAGGGCGTCCTGCGGCTGGAGACGATCGCGGCCGATCCCGAGATGGCGCTGCGGATGGCCGAGCGCCTCATCGTGCTCGCGGAGGAGCGTGTCGCCACGATGTCCGACAGGAACAGGGCGGATGCGGTCCGCGCCGCAGAGGACGCGGTTCAGGAGGCGCGTGATCAGGTCGACGCCGCCTACGAACGGGTGCTGGCGCTTCAGGAGCAACTCGGCATTTTCTCCGCGCAGACCGAGCTTGCCCTGATCCAGGGCAATATCGCCAGCCTTACGGGCCAGCTCGAGGAGCGCCGCCTGACAATGGCCGCCCTGATGGAGAACGAGCGGCCCAATCAGGCGCAGTTGCGGGTGCTGGAAGCGGAGATCGCGCGCCTCGAGCAGGCCATCGCCGAGCAGCGCGCGCTGATCGTCAATGCCGAGGCCGAGCAGGGATCGCTCGCCCGGATCAACACCGAACTCGAACGCGCCCAGGCCGAACTGGAGCTGCAGCAGATGGGTCTCGTGGCCGCGCTGGAGGGCCGCGAGGTCGCCCGGCGGGAGGCCTCCCAGCAGGCGCTCTACCTGGCGATGGTCGTCAATCCGATCCTTCCGGAGGTGCCGAGCTATCCGCGCGCGTTCGAATACACCGTCTTGTCGTTCATCATCTTCTTTGCGATCTACATGATCGCGTCGCTGACCGTCTCGATCCTGCGCGAGCAGATGAGCTACGGCACGGTCACGTCCTGATACACCCACGCCCGGAGACTGCCATGACAACGCCCCGCACGGTTACCGCCGGTTCGCTCGCGATCGCCAACGACCGGCCCGTCGCGATCCTTGCCGGTCCGTGCCAGCTCGAAAGTCGCGACCACGCGCTGATGATCGCCGAGGCGATGGCGAAGACCTGCGCGGGAGCCGGGCTCGGTTATGTCTTCAAGGCAAGTTACGACAAGGCGAACCGCACCTCCCTTTCCGGCAAGCGCGGACTCGGGATGGAGGAGGGGCTGCGCATCCTCGCCGACGTGCGCGATGCCGTCGGCTGCCCGGTGATCACCGACGTGCATACCGAGGCGCAATGCGCCGCGGTCGGCGAGGTCGCGGACATCCTCCAGATCCCCGCATTCCTGAGCCGTCAGACCGATCTCCTCCTTGCAGCCGGGCGCACCGGCCGTGCGATCAACGTCAAGAAGGGGCAGTTCCTCGCGCCCTGGGACATGCCGAACGTCGCCGCGAAGATCGCGAGCACCGGCAACGAGAACATCATGCTCTGCGAGCGCGGCACCTCCTTCGGTTACAACACGCTGGTTGCCGATATGCGTGGCCTGCCGATCATGGCGAAGACGGGCTATCCGGTGGTGATGGACGCCACCCACTCTGTTCAGCAACCGGGCGGGCAGGGCGGCTCCTCCGGCGGGCAGCGGGAATTCGCGCCGGTGATGGCGCGGGCGGCGGTCAGCCTCGGTGTCGCCGCGGTGTTCATCGAGACCCACGAGGACCCCGACAACGCGCCATCCGACGGGCCGAACATGATCCCGCTTGCCCGGATGCCGGCGCTGATCACCGAGCTTGCCGCCTTCGATGCGCTCGCCAAGGCGCACCCGCTCTCGATCTGAAGCGGGCTTAACCTCCTCTGAACGGACTGGTGCGAGGATCCCCCTTGACGCAGGAACGCGGATGAACGCGCCCAGCACGGGCTTTCCACGCCGTCCGGTGTGAAGCCCCCTGCCGCGCGCGAGGCTTCCCCGGCCGCCAGTCGCCGAGGCGCCCGTTCCATGACGTCGATCGATTTCGACAGGCTCTACCGTGACGAAAGCCGCGCGCTCCGTGCGCGGGCGAGGCGCGTTTCCGGGGACGTGGCATTGGCCGACGATCTCCTTCAGGAGACCTTCCTCCGCGCCTGGGCGAGCAGGGACACCCTCGCCGACCCGCGAAAGGCGCGCGGCTGGCTTCATGCGATCCTGCGCAACGCGGCTGCGTCTTCCTTCCGGCGACGGCGCGAGGCGCCGCTGGGCGATGATCGGGTCCCGGTGGTCGAAGTTGCCGGGGCCGAAGGCGCCGTTTTCCTGCGACAGGTGCTCCGTGCGCTCCCTCCCGAACAGGCGCGCGCCCTGCTTCTCGTCGCGCTTCTGGGGCATGACCACCGGAGCGCCGCCGAGATCGAGGGGTGCAGCGCTGCCGCGATGCGCGCGCGCCTGCACAGGGCGCGGAAATCGGTCCACCGCATGGGTGGATGACAGATCAGAATCCGAGCGCGCCCAGCGCCAGCACGGTCAGCGCCGAAACCAACCCGGAAAGGGCCGTGCCCCATGCCGTGTCGGTCAGGACAAGGTGCCATTTCCAGCCTTTCACCGTGGCCATGTTGGTGAACTCGTAGGTGGCATAGGCCGCCAGCCCGACCAGTGCGCCCGTCCGCGCCGCTGCGAGCCATCCCTCCGCCAGCGTGGGCAGGATCGCGAGCCCGACAAGGGCCGCGATATAAATCAGGTAGAATCCGGCCGCCGCACCGAATCGCGGGTTCTCCAGCAGCACCGGCCCGAGTTCGCGGCGAAAGGCCGGAGCGCTGATCTTCGTCAGCCAGACCGCGTCGACCGCGACGAACAGAACGAGCGCGATCGCAAAGGCAGCAAGAAATAGCATCGGGCCCCCGTTTTCTCTTTCCGCGATATGGACCTAGCGCGTCGGAGCCGGGGTCAACCCCGAGAGCGCGTGGGTGATCGGAATTCGTCGAGGCGTTTACGCCCCGGTAACGCGAGCCCGCCATCCTCCACGGCCAACACCGAAACGGATGCGGAAACCGGCAGGATGAGCACGCAAACGGACGAAACGATTCTCCTTCCCGCGCGGATTCGCCTGCCCCAGGCGGAAGAGCTTCTCGCCCGGTTGCGGGACATTCCGCCCGATCGCCCCGTCACCCTTGCCGCGGCGGAGGTCGAGGAACTGGGCACGCCGGCGGTCATCGCTCTTGTCTCGGCACTCTCGGTGCGGGAGGCGCTCACACCGCCGATGATCGTGCACGGCGCCAGCGAAGCCTTCGTCGAGGCCTTCACGGATCTCGGCGCGTTCAGCCACATGATGAAGATGGAGTTCCGGGCATGAGCCTCATTCTCGCCGTCGACGATACGCGCGCCTTGCGCAACATGCTCGTGGATTGCCTGCGCGGAGCGGGGCATGACGTGATCGAGGCTGCCGATGGGCGGGAGGCCCTCGAACGCCTTCGCGAACACAGGCCGGACATCGTCATCACCGATCTCAACATGCCGGTCATGGATGGGCTGGATTTCATCGAGGAGGCGCGCAAGGGGCCGGAAGGCCGCAGCCTTCCCATGCTGTTGCTGACGACCGAGACCGCACAGCACCTCAAGGATCGCGCCCGCGCCGTTCGCGCCACGGGCTGGATCGCCAAGCCGTTCGATCCCGACGAGATCCTCGGCCTCGTGGCGCGCCTGACCTGAGGCCACGACGATGACCGAGGAGGAAGACTACAAATCGCTGTTCTTCGCCGAGTGCGCCGAACTGCTGAACGATCTCCAGGAGCACCTCGCGACGCTCGAAGCCGGCCATGGCGACACGGAGACCGTCAACGCGGCGTTCCGTGCGGTTCATTCCGTGAAGGGTGGCGCGGCGGCCTTCGGCTTCGATGACCTGATACGGTTCGCCCACGAGTTCGAGACGGTCATGGATCGCTGTAGGTCCGGCGAACTGGCGATCGTACCGGATATCTGCAACGTCCTGATCCGCGCAGGCGATGCGATGGACGTCCTCGTCGAGGCCGCGCGCACGGAGACCGCGGCCGACGATCCGATGATCGCGCGGGTCCTGTCGGAGTTGAACGATCTGCAGAAAAGCGGCAGCGATGCGCCATCGGCGGCCACCGCTCCGGCCGAACCCCCTGTCGGGGAGGCGCGCGCGAAACGGGCCCTGACGGTCCGGGTAGCGCTCCGTCCCGGCTTCTTCGAGGCGGGTCTCGACCCGATCCGGCTTATCCGGGAACTGCGCCCGCTGGGGCTGATCGATATCGGTTTCGTTTTCGACCCCCCGGAGCCCGATCTGCTAGATCTCACTTCGATCACGGCCGCATGGAGCCTGACGCTCGAAACCGACGCGCCGCACGAGGAGGTCGAGGCGGTCGTTGCGCTCTATACCGAGCATGCCGAGATCGCCATCGAGGCGGACGAGGCCGAACCGGATACCCCTGCCGAAGCCGCCGGGCCGACAGGCCCGGCACCGCGGGAGAGCACCGCCCCCACGGA
>JBMYPI010000156.1:0-5709 GCA_049600155.1 Rubricella sp. | reverse complement strand
TCATCTGGTCGGGCGGCAGGGGATTGGGGCGTTTCATGAAGAGCGGGTCCGTGATGTCTCGCCCTTCTCCTACTCATCGCATTCGCGAACCGTCCCACGGGGCCCGGAAAGGCACGGGTGGCGTTGTCACCGACTCGACTCCCGGTTGTCTGGTCGGGTAGAACATAATCAGAACATGTCCGGCATTTGCGAGGTGAAAAAATGGGTTCCGATCTCAAGAAATTCGTCAATCCGAAGTTCCTGAAAACCATCGATCTGGGCCTCATCAAGGAACTCTTCGCACGGCATTTCGAGCCAGAGGACGTGCCCATCGATTTCGACGGTGAAGATTCCGCAATCCGAGCCGCGCTCGCGAAGCATTTCGAAGGGGCTGTCACGGCCTGGAACGAGGGCATGGTGGCCGATCTTCACAGGGTGGCAGACCTTGGCAGCAACGAGGGAATGCAGATCATCTTGAACGAGGCGCGGCGACAGGGCGTGGCGCTCTATCCCGATCCCGAAACAGACGAGAAGAATTCGGCACCCGCCAAGCATGACCCGAAGCATGTCGCGCTGCACACCTACCTGCATCACAAGAGCGTCTTCGAGGCGGCGGCGGACTTCCACGCGCTGCGGGCACCGACAGCGCTGGCCGAATTTCGCGGGCCGGAGCGCGACGTCAGCGCCGACCTGACCGCGGAGATCACCGAGGCATTCAAGGTCGCGGCGATGAAGCTCTTCGCTCGTGATCTCCAGGGTGAGTATTGCCGCCTCGGTCCCTACGAGGAGGACGGCGAGATCAACCTCGTCGTCAGCCACGGCGCCCCGGTCGCGACGACACCCGTGGTGGACGGCGACAAGGAAAAGATCATCCCACTGCGCGCCGTGAAATACGCCACGCTGCGCTACTCCCCGGCAGAGGCTCGGTTGTTCATCGGCGGGGTCGTGAAGGCCCAGCAGGCGGATCTCGCCGAAATCTTCGCCAAGCACGTCCTTGGCCGTCCCGGCTTCTTCTCGGGCAAGGATGCCCGCGATCTCTATACCCTCGATCCGATCAGCGAGGCCGGCCCCGATTTCGCTTTCGATCATCGCTACGACGACCGCATCCTCGACGTGCGGATCGTGGCCGCCGCCGCCGACCATTTCGAGTGGGACGAGGACGAGGCGAAATGGCGCTACGTGCGAACCTGGGAATCGAAGGACGCAACCGGCGCGCTGCGGCACTTCAAGGGCAGCGAAGTGCAGTTCGGCAAGGGCTGGCGGCTCGGCGAGATCTCGTTCCGCGTCTTCTTCAAGTCGGAGGGCAAGCGGCCTGCGCAGGTCACCGCGAGGCTGAAACCGCCGGGGACGCTCGCTTTCCGCCGCACGCGGTTCGAGAAGGCGGTCCACAAGCTGATCGCGCGCCACGGGCTGGAGAAAGACCGCGATGCTGGCATGGTTGTGGACGCGGCTGAGTGACGGCGGCCCGCAGGTCTCGATCTCGGGCCGGGCGCTGCGCCGATTTCCCGAGCGCGAGGTCGAACGCCTGCTCCGAGCGCGTGTGCTGATCGAGCATCCGAAGGCGGACAGCTGGTCGGTCTGTGTGCATTGTGATTGCGGCCTCGATGTTCGCCCGATCCGGCAGATCGGCGACGAACTGCGCGCATGCTGTCCGCACGATGCGGCAGAGGACGTGGTGCTTGAGGATGGCGACCTGACGCGGTTCGGCGTCGATTCCAATCGGCTTGCGGGGCAGATCGGCGCGAGCGGCGGTCTCGCCGGGGCCGTCACCACAGTCGTGGACGGAGTCTGGGCGATCGGCTCCGGGCCTGCCGGTCGGGTGCTCATGCTGTGCGACGTCGCGGACCGGTTGGAGGCGCCGGGCGCAATCCTCGCGCTGAAATCCGCGGCGGCACCGCAGCCGCTGACGGTCATCGCCAAGGAGCCGGATCCGGCGCTGGTGCTGCGCCTACGAGAGGCCGGGATCGAGGTCCGTGCGCTTGCCGACGTGGTCAAGGCAGATCCGGAGGGTGTCGACCGCCTGATCCTCGACGACGGGCGCACATCGACCGGGGGGGTAAGGCTCGTCCTGCATCACCAAGGGCACTTCGCGGTGCTGGACGGTCACCGGCTCGATCTTCCCCCGCAGATGTTCGCTCTCTTCAGAATGCTTGTCGAACGGTCGGTGCAGCGCGACCCCTTGCTCAAGGCACAGGAGATCGAGGCGCAGTTTCAGCGAACACCGCGAGAGATCGTCCGGGACCTGCGCAGGGCCCTGGTCACCTGCGGGCTCTCGGAAGAGTCGGTCGAAACGCTCGTGGAGACCGTCCGGTCGCGCGGGTACCGCCTTGGCCTTGCGTCGTCAGAGGTCGCCATAGAGGACTGAGTGCCGTCGGTCACACACCCGGCACACATCAAACACACGCCAATCACACCGGCCGACCGGCGGAGGTCGGCAGTCTCGGAGCATCAGAAACGATGTTCCGAGGCTTTCACCCATGTATCCCCCGCTTTCCCCCTCCGACCTCGCCACGCTGATCGACGAGACCGACGTCGCGGCGCGACGCCTGCACCGCAAGCTGGCGCTCCCCGCGGCCGATCTCGACGATCTCCGCCAGGACCTTCTGGTCGATGTGGTCTGCCGGCTGCCGGGCTTCGACAAGCGCCGCGGCTCCATCGGCGCGTTCGCGAACGTCGTCCTGCGCAACCAGTGCTCGCGTATCGCGATCCGGCACCATCGCCAGCGCCGGGCGCAGGGCGGCAGGGTGCTGTCGCTCGACGCGCCCGTCGCCGGCAGCGCCGAGCCGCTGGGCTGCCTGCTGGCGGAGACGGACGGGCTGGCCGCCTGGCATGGCCAGGATCGTTGCGCCGCGGCGGACGTGGAGACCCGCCACGATCTCGCCCGGGCGCTCGCCGACCTGCCGGAGGAAGTCCGCGGGCTCTGCGCCGCGCTCGGCACCTGCGCCGTTGCCGATCTGATTGGCCGCGACGGCATCTCCCGCTCCGCCCTCTACCGCCGCCTCGCACGCCTCCGGCTCGAACTCGCCATGCGCGGGCTCGGGGGGCGGTGGGACGGTTCGGAAGCCGCGTGAGTAGAGGGAGGACATGGAGATGCTCGTCATGCCCCCCACCGCTTTCACCCCGGCTCGGCCCCGGCCGCTGACCGATATCGAGTTCTGCGCCTGGATCGGACAGGCGATGCCCTGCGACCGGCTGGAATACCACCGCGGGTTCCTCGGAATCGACACGACGGCCGTGATCTCGACGCTTCCGGAACCGGACCGCCGCAGGCTGGCCGCGCTGGCCGGCGCTGCGCACCGGGCCTTCGAGGCCGGCCTCGTCCACCTCGTCCAGGTGCGGCTCGGTCCGGACCGCTTCGCCTATCTCGCCATCGCCCGGACCAGGCCGCGCCGCACGCCGGTGCCGCTCGCCCGCCTCATCGAAGACGCAGAGGCCGCCTGATGGCCGTTCCGTTTCCCTCCATCGGAGTTCCCGCCTTGCCGCACCCCGACAACGCCCCTCAATTCGACGACCTCGAACGCCTTGCCCTCGGCGACATCGCGGCGCTGCCGCCCGAGATGCTGCTTGATCTGCAGACGACGGCGCTCGCCGAGACCGCCCGCGTGAAGCGGCTGCGGGACCGGCTCGAGGCCGGCATCGCACAGCGCTACGAGGCCGCCGCCGCGGCGGAACGGGCTGCGCAGGGCAAGACCAGCGGCACCGTGCGGGTCGAGGACGAGGGTGTCGTGATCGTCGCCGACCTGCCGAAGAAGGTCACGTGGGACCAGGACCGGCTCGCCGCCATGGCCGAGCGCATCCGCGCCGCCGGCGACGATCCGACCGAGTATCTCGAGATCGCCTATCGCGTGTCCGAGCGGCGCTACGGCGCCTGGCCCGCGGCGATGCGCGAGGGCTTCGCGGACGCGCGCAGCGAGACCACCGGCAAACCGGTCTTCCGGCTCGAAGCTCGAGACCGGTGACGCGCGGCGGCGGGACGCCCGAGCGGCAACGCCGGGCAGGTTCCCCTTCGGCACCCGGTCACCCCCGCCGCCGCGCACCCTGAATTCACACCCCGGAGAACCCCATGGCCTTCTGCATCATCACCGCCGACGAACGGCTCTCGGTCGCCGAGAACAAGACGTCCCTCGCCATTTTCGGTCCGCCCGGCGTCGGCAAGACAACGCTCCTGAAGACGCTGCCCGCCGAGGAGACGGTCTGCCTCGATCTCGAGGCCGGCATGAAGTCGGTGCAGGACTGGCGCGGGGACTCGATCCCGGTGCGCAGCTTCACCGATTTCCGCGACCTCGCCGTGCTGATCGGTGGGCATGACCCCGCGCAGCATCCGAAGTCCTGGTACGGAGCCGAGTATCACGCCTGGCTGCAGCAGCAGCACCTCGGGACGGGGATCGAGGACTTCCTAGCCCGAAAGCGGATCGTCTTCGTCGACTCCATAACCGACCTGACGCGGCAGGCCATGACCTATGCCCGCCAGCAGCCGGAGGCCTTCTCCGAGCGAACCGGCAAGCCGGATGTCCGCGGCGCCTACGGACTGCTCGGCCGCGAGGTGATCCAGGCGCTGAAGCATCTCCAGCACGCCCGCGGCAAAACGGTGATCTTCGTGGGCGTGCTCGAGAAGGTCACCGACGAGTTCGGCGCGACGACCTGGCAGCCGCAGATGGAGGGCACGAAGGCCGGGCGGGAACTGCCGGGCATCGTCGACCAGGTGGTCTCCATGCAGCTCTTCGGTCGCGATGCCAAGGGCGACTGGACCCTCGACGAGACCTCTGCCGAGCGCCGGCTCGTCTGCCGCTCCGGCAACCCGTGGGGTCTTCCCGCCAAGGACCGTTCCGGCCGGCTCGATGTGACCGAGCCGCCCGATCTCGGCGCGCTGATCGCGAAGATCGACGGCCGCGCCCCCGCCCACACCACCACCCCTTCCTGATCCCGACGCAAAGGACAGACCCATGAGCTACGATCTCAACGACGCCCAGCCGCAGATGGCCCCCATCGGCGAGCTGATCCCCGACGGCACCTTCGCCAAGGTCCGACTGACCGTGCGCCCCGGCGGCGTCGACGGCGCCACGCCGATGGACGCCAAGCTCCTGAAGGCCTCGCAGTCGAGCGACGCGAAGATGCTGGACTGCGAGTTCACAATCCTCGAGGGCCCGCATGCCCGGCGGAAGTTCTGGCAGAGCTTCACCGTCGCGGGCGGCAAGGTCGACGAGAAGGGCCAGTCGATCGGCTGGAAGATCTCGAAATCCACCTTTCGGGCGATGGTCGACAGCGCTCTCGGGCTCGATCCCAGGGACGAGAGCCCCGACGCCAAGGCCAAGCGGGTGCTGCCCGGGCTCAAGCATCTCGACGGCATCGTCTTCGCCGCGCGGATCATGGTCGAGCCCGCCTCCAACCCTCAGTACCGCGACCAGAACCGGATCGCGAACGTCGTTCTGCCCGACGAGCCGCAGCATGCCCCGATCATGCGCGGCGAAACCGTGCCCCCGGAGCCCGTCAACGCCCCGCCGCGCAAGGCCGCGAGCGCGCCGGCGCCGGGCTGGCAGGCACCCACGCCGGCATGGGGTGCGCAGCCGCAAGGCCCGGCGGCGGCTCCGGCCTGGGGCGCACAGGCCCCCGCGCCGCAGCCCACGCAGCAGCAGCCCGCCCAGCAGCCGCCCGCGTCCCCGCCGTCCGCGCCGGGCGGAGCGCCGGCGACCGGCATGCCCGCCTGGCTCAATGGCTGAGGCGCGGTCGGCA
>JBMYPI010000155.1:0-5715 GCA_049600155.1 Rubricella sp. | reverse complement strand
CGCGCGGAGACCCTTTCGCTGCCGTTGAGGCATTCCCTGTCAGACCGGCCGAACCAGTGTCTACGAAGGACGCTAGGAGATGAAAATGCCTTGGTCAACAGGCTAAATCGTTTGTGCGGCGCACAAGATTCACGGAAAAATACCGCGCTCCGGAGAGCGCGGCCAGTCGACAGGGAGGAGTGTGACCCCTGCGCGATGCAGGGTGACAACACGCCCACTCTGCGCCAAAGAGGTTAACGCAAGGTTCCCCAAAGCAGGCGGAGGATCGCCGAGAATGCCCGCAGATACGATCTTCACCGGCGGCGCCGGCCCCGACTACGCCGAGCCGAGCCTCCTGCGGCTCGATTACGCCAACCGGCACGGCCTCATCGCGGGGGCCACGGGCACGGGCAAGACCGTGACGTTGCAGATCCTCGCGGAAGGGTTCTCCGCCGCGGGCGTTCCGGTCTTCCTGTCGGATGTAAAGGGCGATCTCTCGGGTCTCGCGGCGCCCGGCAGCGCCGATCACCGGCTCCACGACAAGCTGCACGAGCGCGCCGCGCGGATCGGCCTTTCGCCCTATGAATACGCCGCGCAGCCCACCGTCTTCTGGGATGTGTTCGGGGAGGAGGGCCACCCCGTCCGCACCACGGTGACGGAGATGGGCCCGCTGATGCTCGCCCGCCTGATGGACCTGACCGAGGCGCAGGAGGGGGTGCTCAACATCGCCTTCCGCGTGGCCGACGAACAGGGTCTGGCGCTTCTCGATCTCAAGGATCTCCAGGCGCTGCTCGTCTGGGTGGGGGAGAACGCGAAGGATCTCTCGCTGCGCTACGGCAACGTGTCCACCGCCTCGGTCGGCGCGATCCAGCGCTCGCTCCTGGTGCTCGAAGGGCAGGGGGGAACCGGCCTTTTCGGAGAACCGGCGCTCGCGCTGTCGGACATGATGGCGACGGATGGCGGGCGGGGCCGGATCAACGTGCTCGCCGCGCGCAAGCTCATGCAATCGCCGCGCCTCTACGCCACGTTCCTTCTGTGGCTCCTGTCGGAACTGTTCGAGGAACTGCCCGAGGTCGGCGATCCCGAGAAGCCCGTGCTCGTCTTCTTCTTCGACGAGGCGCACCTCTTGTTCGACGATGCGCCCAAGGCGTTGGTGGACAAGGTCGAACAGGTCGCGCGGCTGATCCGGTCGAAGGGCGTCGGCGTCTATTTCGTCACCCAGAACCCCGCCGACGTCCCCGATGACGTTCTCGGCCAGCTCGGCAACCGGGTGCAGCACGCGCTGCGCGCCTACACGCCGAAGGATCAGAAGGCGCTGCGGGCGGCTGCGGAGACCTTCCGCCCCAATCCCGATTTCGACACCGAAACGGCGATCCTCGAGGTCGGCGTCGGCGAGGCGGTGACGAGCTTTCTGGAGAACAAGGGCGTGCCCGGCGTCGCGCAACGCACGCTCGTGCGCCCGCCATCCTCCCGCCTCGGGCCCCTTTCCGATGACGAACGCCGCGCGGTGATCGCGTCCTCTCCCATTGCGGGCCGCTACGAGGCCGCGACGGACCGCCGCTCCGCCTTCGAGATCCTGCGCGAGCGGGCGGAGGCCGCCGCGGCGGAGGCCGAACCGGCGGTGGAGGAGGATCGCTTCACGGCTGCGCGCCGCTATGGTGGCGGGGGCGGCGGAAGCCGCGTTTCCAGCACCGTGAAGCGCCGGTCAAGCCGAGGGGATTCGCCCGCGACGGCCTTCGGCAAATCGCTCGCACGTTCGGCCGGAACTCAGCTTGGCCGGGCGATCACGCGCGGTATCCTCGGGGGGCTCTTCCGGGGGCGGTAAGGCGCGTTGACCCCCGGCCTGCCCGCGCCTATGGTCCGCGCGCATTTCAGGGCTCCTGCCGGGAAAAGACCATGCCAGCCGCCGACGCACCGAAGAGTTTCCAGGAGATCATCCTGCGGCTTCAATCCTATTGGGCCGCGAAGGGCTGCGCCGTGCTGCAACCCTATGACATGGAAGTGGGCGCGGGCACGTTCCACCCGGCCACGACCCTTAGGGCACTGGGCGCACGGCCCTGGGCGGCGGCCTATGTCCAGCCCTCGCGCAGGCCGACCGATGGCCGCTATGGCGAGAACCCCAACCGGCTGCAGCACTATTACCAGTACCAGGTGATCATCAAGCCGAGCCCGCCCGATCTGCAGGCCCTCTATCTGGGGTCGCTGGAGGCGATCGGGATCGACATGGATCTCCACGATATCCGCTTCGTCGAGGACGATTGGGAGAGCCCCACGCTCGGCGCATGGGGGCTCGGCTGGGAGGTCTGGTGCGACGGGATGGAGGTCTCCCAGTTCACCTATTTCCAGCAGGTCGGCGGACATGATTGCCACCCCGTCTCGGGCGAGCTGACCTATGGGCTGGAGCGGCTGGCGATGTATGTGCTCGGCATCGACCACGTGATGGACATGCCGTTCAACGATCCCTCGGCGCCCATTCCGCTGACCTATGGCGACGTGTTCCGCCAGACGGAGGAGGAATACTCCCGCCACAATTTCGACGCGGCCAATACCGAAACGCTCCTGAAGCATTTCGAGGAAGCGGAGGCGGAGTGCCATGCGCTCCTCGCCGCCCCGGCGGAGGATCCCAAGACGGGCAAGCGGATCATCATGGTCCATCCCGCCTATGACCAGTGCATCAAGGCATCCCACATCTTCAACCTGCTCGACGCGCGCGGCGTGATCTCCGTCACTGAACGGCAGGCCTATATCGGGCGGGTCCGGGCGCTGGCGAAGGCTTGCGCGGATGCCTTCGTGCAGACCGATGCGGCGGGGGCGGCGGCGTGAACATCCGTATCGTCCTCATCGCCATGCTCGCCTTCGCGCTCGGGCTCGGCGGGCTGATGTATTACAACACCGTCTATCGCTGGTATGAACGCGTGGAGGATGTGGCCTCCGTGACCGTGCAGGGGCGGGAGATCGCCGTGTCGGGCTATGAGGGCATCGATTCCGAAACCTCTCCCCTGCGGATCCGGGGCTGCTTCACCGTCGATCCGGCGGATTTCGAGGGCCTCGGCACGAGCGGGGACGCGACGCCCCTGATCGCGCCCGACTGGTTTGATTGCTTCGACGCGGGCCAGCTCACCGCCGATCTGGAAACCGGAGCGGCGCTGGCCTACCCCGCCGAGGACATCACGCCCGAGGCCGAACGCACCGAAGACTGGCGCATCCTCGCCTATGTCGCCGTCTATCCCGATGGCCGCGCCTATCTCTGGCGGCAACGCAACGAGTTCTAGACCCCATGCCCGACCTTCTGATCGAACTCTTTTCCGAGGAAATCCCCGCGCGGATGCAGGCAAAGGCCTCCGACGATCTGCGCAGGATGGTGACGGACGGCCTTGTCGAGGCCGGCCTGACCTATGCGGGTGCGGCGGCCTTCGCCACGCCGCGCCGCCTTGCCCTGACGCTGGAGGGGCTGACCGAGCGCACGCCCGACCGCAAGGAAGAGCGCAAGGGTCCGCGCGTCGATGCGCCCGAGAAGGCGCTCGAAGGGTTCCTCCGCTCCACGGGCCTGACGAAGGACCAGCTCGAAATCCGCCCCGACAAGAAGGGCGATGTCTATTTCGCGGTGATCGACCAGCCGGGGCGCGTGGCCGAAGACGTCATCGCCGAGGTGCTGGAACAGACCATCCGCAACTTCCCCTGGCCCAAGTCGATGCGCTGGGGCGCGGGCAGCCTGCGCTGGGTGCGGCCGCTGCACTCCATCCTCTGCATCCTGTGGGACGAGGCGGGCGCGCGCACCGTGCCGCTGGCGGTGGACGGGATCGTCGCGGGCGACACGACGGAGGGGCACCGCTTCATGGCGCCGGGGCGCTTCGCTGTTTCTTCCTTCGAGGATTACGCGGCGAAGCTGAAGAAGGCCCATGTGATCCTCGATCCCGCCGAGCGGGCCGAGCATATCTGGGCGGACGCGACGCAGATGGCCTTCGCGCAGGGGCTTGAGGTCGTCGAAGACAAGGGGCTTCTGGCGGAGGTCGCTGGCCTTGTCGAATGGCCCGTCGTGCTGATGGGGCCGATCGGGGAGGATTTCCTCGGCCTGCCGCCCGAGGTGCTGCAAACCTCCATGCGCGAGCACCAGAAATTCTTCTCGGTGAAGGATGCTTCCGGCCGGATCGTCAGATACGTCACCGTCGCCAACCGGGAGACGGCGGACAAGGGCGCGACGATCCTGCAGGGCAACGGCAAGGTGCTGGCCGCGCGCCTCTCGGACGCGAAATTCTTCTGGGAGAACGACCTCCAGACGGTGCGGGAGAAGGGCCTTGAGGGCATGGCCGCGCCGCTCGCGAACGTGACGTTCCACGCCAGGCTCGGCAGCCAGGCCGAGCGGATCAATCGGATCGAGGCGCTCGCGCGGGAGATCGCGCCGAAGGTCGGCGCGAAGCCCGATCTGGCGGCGGAGGCCGCGCGCGTGGCCAAGGCCGATCTCTCTTCCGAGATGGTCTACGAATTCCCCGAACTGCAGGGGATCATGGGGCGCTACTACGCGCAGGCCGCAGGGCACGATGACGGCGTGCCCGAAGCCTGCGAAATGCACTACAAGCCCCTCGGCCCCTCCGACGACGTGCCGACCGATCCGGTCAGCGTCGCCGTCGCGCTGGCCGACAAGATCGACACGCTCACGGGCTTCTGGGCGATCGACGAGAAGCCGACCGGCTCGAAAGACCCCTACGCGCTGCGAAGGGCGGCGCTGGGGGTTATTCGGCTGGTGTTGGAGAATGGGGTGCGGATCAGTCTTATGAAGTCCGCTATCTACCCTGCTCGCTCTGCGCACTGGTTTCAAAAAGAAGCCGAGGAACAGGCGCAGCTATCGTCTAGAGAAGAATTCGCGCGTTTCATTCTTGGGATTTCGGAAGAAGAAATGCACCAGATGGAAAAAGAGCGCTCCTTAAAAATTCGGTCAAATTTGAGAGATCTGTTTGATAAGCTTGATCCTGGCAGCCAGGATACAAGTGCATTTTTTGAATCCACTGAAATCGGACAGGTTTCGCGGCCCGCCGACGACCTCCTCTCCTTCATCCACGACCGCCTCAAGGTCCATCTCCGGTCCGAAGGCACACGCCACGACGTGATCGATGCCTGCCTCGCGCTGCCCGGCTCCGATGACCTCGTATTGCTCGTCGCGCGCGCCCGCGCGCTCGATGCGTTTCTCAGGACCGAGGATGGGGAAAACCTCGTGCAGGGCTTCCGCCGCGCCAACAATATCCTCACCGCGGAGGAAAGGAAGGACGGGGTGGAATACTCCTTCGGCCCCGATCCAGCCCTGGCGGAGAACGACGCCGAGAAGGCCCTCTTCGCCGCACTCGACAGTGCTGAACCTGCCATTGCCGGGGCGCTGGAGGCGGAGGATTTCGAGGCCGCGATGGGCGAGATGGCCAAGCTCCGCGCGCCGATCGATGCCTTCTTCGAAGCCACCGTGGTGAATGCCGAGAACCAGATCCTGCGCCGCAACCGGCTCAACCTCCTGCACCGCATCCGGCAGGCGATGGCCCCGGTTGCGCAATTCGACGCGCTGGAGGGCTGAGGCTTTCGCGCCGCCGGGCGCGGGCCTATGCTGCGGCGCATGAAGGACGCGACCACCCTCGTGCTGCGGCTGAAGGATGCCGCCGATGCCCCCCCCGCGCAGGTGGGCGAGCGGGGCGGGGCGAGTGTGTGTGGGTGGTGGGGGGAGGGTGAGGGTGAGGGTGAGGGTATGGATGTGGG
>JBMYPI010000154.1:0-5721 GCA_049600155.1 Rubricella sp. | reverse complement strand
AGGTTCTGGAGATAGGTCCGGCTCTCCATCAGCTTCTCGGTGCCGCGATGGAGAAGCCCGATATGGGGGTCCACCCGCTCAACGATCTCGCCGTCGAGTTCCAGCACCATCCGGAGCACGCCATGCGCCGCCGGGTGCTGGGGCCCGAAATTGATGTTGAAGTTCCGGATCGACTGCTCCTGCGTGAGCGCGTCGTCGAACTTGGATCCGTCAGCGGCCATCGTGACCTCCGTTCAATTGCGCAAGGGCCGGTGCCCCGGGCGCGAATGCTTCGAGCGACCCACGCCACTGCCGTGGCATCGCTGTGGGAAAGCGGCGGGCCACGGCATCATAGGCCCGCGCGAGCACGCCCATGGCCTGACCGGCCCAGTCGGCGGGAATGTCCGACGGCTTGCTCTCGTGCACGCGTGCGTCGAAATCGGCCGGGACGTAATCGTGACCCAGGAAGGTGCAGATCCGCCGGATGCTCTCTTCGGTGAACAGCTCCTCGTAGAAGAGGACGAGCCTGTGTTCCGCGTCGATGGTCGCGTCGAGCGTCTCGAGGGTTCCGGCGTAATCCGCGCGGGAAAGGTAGCGCCGATCCGAGAGCACCCTTGTCGCGATCCCGGAACGGAGCGCGTCGAACCCGCCGAGGCCGCGCGCCTCCCGGCGGCCGGCATCCATCCGGACCTGCGACCACAGCCGATCGAGCGGATCGCGCATCAGGAAGATGAAGCGCACTTCGCCATGCCGCCCGGCCATATCAGCGTAGGCATCGCTCACAAGGGTCGCATAGGTCGGGGTGATGTCGCCAACCGCGACGTGCGAAGCCTCGACCCCCGAAAGGAGGACGGCATCGTAGTCCGCCCTGCCGCTGAAGGCGTCCGCGATCGCGCGCCACCAGCTCTTGCGCCCGTAGGGCTGAAGCTTGTGGGCGAGGATCGCGTCCGCGCGGAACTTCCGGACAGCCTTGGGCACCGCGAGCGCGAAACGCTGCGCGGCACGCGGGATCAGTCGGCTCGGATAGAGGTTCTCGAAATAGTGGAATTCCTTGAGCGGCACGGGCGCCACCTGCGGATGGGCGCGCAGATACTCGTAGAGCCACGTCGTCCCGGACTTCTGCGCACCAACGCAGAAGAACAGGACCTGGTCCTTCGAGAGCATATGCGTGCCGGGCGCGGCCATCACGCCTCCTTCTTCTCGTCGCCGGGGAGGATGTATTCGGCGCCTTCCCAGGGGCTCATGAAGTCGAACTGGCGGTAGTCCTGCACGAGGCTCACGGGTTCGTAGACCACCCGCTTCTCCTCTTCGGAATAGCGCACCTCGACATAGCCGGTCGTCGGAAAGTCCTTGCGCAGTGGAAAGCCCCGAAAGCCGTAATCCGTCAGGATGCGGCGCAGGTCGGGATGGCCGGAGAAGAGGATCCCGAACATGTCGTAGACCTCCCGCTCGAACCAGTTGGCCGACGGGTGCACCTCGGTGATCGAGGGCACGATCTCCTTTTCGCGGACCGCCGCCTTGAGGCGGATGCGCTGGTTCTGGGTCATCGACAGGAAATGATAGACCACGTCGAAGCGCTTCTCCCGGCCCGGCCAGTCGATCGCGGTGATGTCCACCAGCGTGGTGAACTGGCAGGCCGCGTCATCGCGCAGGAATTTCACCAGCGTCGCGATCTTCGGTGCGGCGACAGTCACGGTAAGCTCGCCCCCCCTCACCTCGTGGCCGAGAACGGCCTCCTCGGCGCGGGTCGCGATATGGGTGCCGAGATCGCGAAGCTCTTCACTGACGACGGTATCGTTCATCGTGCAATCGTCCCCGTCCGGCGGATCTTCCGCTGAAGTTGCAGGATGCCGTAGAGCAGCGCCTCCGCCGTCGGCGGGCAGCCGGGCACATAGACGTCCACCGGCACGATCCGGTCGCAGCCGCGCACGACGGAGTAGCTGTAGTGATAATAGCCGCCGCCATTGGCGCAGGAGCCCATGGAGATCACATAGCGCGGCTCTGGCATCTGGTCGTAGACCTTGCGCAGCGCGGGCGCCATCTTGTTCGTCAGCGTGCCCGCCACGATCATCAGATCCGACTGGCGCGGGGAGGCGCGGGGCGCGGTGCCGAACCGTTCGAGGTCATAGCGCGGCATGGAGGTGTGCATCATCTCCACCGCGCAGCAGGCCAGCCCGAACGTCATCCAGTGAAGCGAACCGGTGCGCGCCCAGTTGATGACATCCTCGGTGGAGGTCAGCAGGAAGCCCTTGTCGGCCAGCTCGTTGGAAAGCGCGCGCGTCGCGACCTCGGGATCGCTCCCGGCGGTGGTGGAAAGCGCGGGGGTGGAGGTCTGGGTCACTCCCATTCCAGGGCTCCCTTCTTCCATTCGTAGATGAAACCGATGGTCAGCACGGCGAGGAAGACCATCATCGACCAGAAGCCGAGATCGCCCTGATACTGGAAGCTCACCGCCCAGGGGAACAGGAACGCGACTTCCAGATCGAAGATGATGAAGAGGATCGACACGAGGTAGAACCGCACGTCGAACTTCATCCGCGCGTCGTCGAAGGCGTTGAACCCGCATTCATAGGCCGAGACCTTCTCCGCGTCGGGGTTGCGCACCGCGATGACGGCCGCCGCGAGCAGCAGCACCAGGCCGAGGCCGATGGCGAGGCCGAGAAAGACGAGAATGGGCAGGTATTCTCTCAGAAGCTCGTCCATCAAGGACTCCTTCGTTGCCTTGCGGGACTCGCTTCCCGCTGAGTTCGTGGCGGGTCTAAACCTGTGCCTTGGGCCGGTCAACATCGACCGGGCCGTCTGTGTGCGATTGCATACAGGCTTTTCGCCGCATGGGCCGCAGCCCCTTCGAATGGTGATAGCAGATGGCACAAGCGTTCCGAAACGAAATCGTTGGCGGTGCCACTGCCGACACTCGACGGCACTGAAGTCTCGAAACGTTTCAGGCCGCGCAACCGTTGCGTGAATTCGGCGGCCTTCTGTTTCAGAACGCCCGCTTTCGACAGGCGGAAACTCAACTCGCGTCACGCGGGCGTGACGTCAAGCGCCTGTGATTGGTCCGTTATCGCCGCGCCTGCCTACCGTTCGGGTGTCTTCCGCAAGTGGAAGGCGCAACAGCCACGAGATATCGATCCGACAAGGAGTCAAACCAGATGTCCAATCCCGCCCTGAAATCCCTCGCCCTCGCCGGCGCCGTGACCACCGCACTCGCCTCGATGACGACGGTTGCCCACGCCCAGGAAACCGAGAAGTGCTACGGCGTCTCGCTCGCAGGTGAGAACGACTGCGCCGCCGGCCCCGGCACGACCTGCGCAGGCACCTCGACCGTCGATTACCAGGGCAACGCCTGGACGCTCGTGCCCGCCGGCACCTGCCTGTCGATGGAACTGCCCGCGATGGATGACGGCACGCCGCGCATGGGTTCGCTCGAAGAGCTGAACCGCGACCTGCCGTCCTGATCCGACCGACACGGGGCGAAGCCGCGAACCGGCTTCGCCCGCCACGGACGTTTCCCCGCCGCCGGAGCCCGCGATGTTCGACGAAGACCGCCCCCACGAGATCCCTTCCTGCGCCGGTATCGGCTACAAGGCCCAGCATCGCGACGGGCTTCTGTCCGATCCCGGCCCGGTCCGCTGGCTGGAAATACACGCCGAGAACTACATGGGCGATGGCGGGCCGCAACTCGCCGATCTGCGCAGGATGCGCGAGCGGTTTCCCGTGTCCTGCCACGGCGTCGGGCTGTCCATCGGCGGAGAGGGGCGGCTCGATCCCGACCACCTCGCGCGCCTCAAGCACCTTGTCGCCTGGCTCGAACCCGGGCTCTTTTCCGAGCACCTCGCCTGGTCGAGCCACGAGACCGGGTTTCTCAACGATCTTCTTCCCCTGCCCTATACCGATGCGACCCTGACCCGTGTGGCCGATCACATCGACGAGGTGCAGGAAGCGCTGGGGCGCACGATGCTTCTGGAAAACCCGTCGAGCTATCTCGCTTTCGCGGAAAGCACGATGGACGAGATCGCGTTCCTCGCGGAAGTCGCCCGCCGCACCGGTTGCGGCCTCCTGCTCGACGTCAACAACGTTTTCGTGTCCGCCAGCAATCTGGGCCTCTCCCCCGAGGACTACATCGATCGCTTTCCGGTCGACCTCGTGGGCGAAGTGCACCTCGGCGGCCACGAGGCCGATCTCGACGAGGACGGCGATCCGCTTCTGATCGACAGCCATTCCCGGCCCGTCGCGAATCCGGTCTGGGCCTTGTATGCCCGCACCATCGCGCGGGGCGGCCCCAAGCCGACGCTCATCGAATGGGACAACGACGTCCCCGATTTCGAAACCCTCCGGAACGAGGCGGCCTGGGCAAGCGACGTTCTGATCGCGGCGAGGCGCTGAGATGGCCCAGACGGAGTTCGCCCTTGCCGTGCTCGACCCCGAAGCCCCCCTGCCCCGCGGCCTCGTGAGACCCGACGGCGCGGATGCGCCCGTGCGCTTCGCCGTCTATCGCAACAATGTGGTCACGAGCCTCATCGAGGCGCTCGCGGCGGGGTTTCCGGCGGTGCAGGCGCTGGTGGGGGAAGAGTTCTTCCGCGCCATGGCGGGCGTCTTCGTGCGGGCGCATCCACCCACCTCGCCGCTGATGTTCCTTTACGGCGCGGCCCTCCCCGCCTTCATCGCAGGCTTCCCGCCAGCACGGGCGCTGCCCTATCTCGCGGATGTGGCGCGACTCGACTTTGCCCGGCGGGAGGCCTTTCACGCAGCGGACGCGCCGCCGCTCGATCCCGGCTATCTCGGCTCGCTCGCGCCGGACGCGCTTGAGGCGACCCGCCTTGCGATTCATCCGGCCACGCGCACGCTTCGGTCCGACCATCCCGTCCTGTCGATCTGGCAGAAGGCGCAAGGCGCGGAGATCCCGCTGCCGAAAGGCGGGCAGGAGGTGCTGATCGCGCGGCCCGCGATGACGGTGACCGCCCATCTACTGCCACCCGGTGGTGCGGATTTCGTCGAGGCCCTGCGCGATACGCCGCTGGGCGCGGCCGCCGCCTCCGCTGGGGACTGGTTCGACCTGCCCGCCTGCCTCGCGACCTGCCTCGCGGCGGGCGCCTTCACCCGATCGGAGAAACCAGCATGACCGCCGACACGCAGATCCCGCCGCACCGTTTTCCGCCGCTCGCCGCCTGGAACGCGCTCTGCGCGCGGCTCGATGCGGCCGCGCCCGCGATTCTCACCACTCTGGCGCGCTTCGCCTTCGCGGCGGTGCTCCTCGCGTTTTTCTGGAATTCGGCCGGAACCAAGCTCGACGGGCTTTTCACGCCCACGCTCGGGGCCTATGCGCAGATCTTCCCGCGCGCGCTGGAAGCGGCGAGCTACGACCTCTCCTCCTTCGGAACGGTGCACCACGCGATCATCCTTCTGGGCGCCTGGGCGGAATACATCCTGCCGGCCCTGATCCTACTGGGCCTTTTCACCCGCCTCGCCGCGCTCGGCATGATCGGATTCGTCTTGGTTATGACGATCGTCGACATCGCAGGCCATGGCGCGGGCATCGGCACCTGGTTCGACCGGGATGCGGCCTCTCTGATCGCCGATCAGCGGCTTTTGTGGCTTGTCCTGCTGATGACGCTGGTGCTGCGCGGCGCGGGGCCGCTCAGCCTCGACCGGATCATCGGGCTGCGGTGAGGCATCGTCGAAAGTGGAAATGGCGCGGTTGACGGGGCTCGAACCCGCGACCCCCGGCGTGACAGGCCGGTA
>JBMYPI010000153.1:0-5743 GCA_049600155.1 Rubricella sp. | reverse complement strand
GCGCGCCGAGGATCGCCCGCCCGCGCGCGATATCCTCGCAATCCGCCTTTGAAGGCGCGTGCACCGTCAGGGTTCCCGCGCCGATGACCAGTTCCGGCACGATCTCGTGCGCCGCGACGATACGGAACCCGCGCGCCTCGAACACCTCGATCAACGCGCGAAGGAGCGCGTCGTCTCCTTCGCGCAGAAGCGGCAGAAGGCGGGGCGCGAGCGCCGCAAGCGTCGGATCGAACCGTGTCGGATCGAGCGTGGGGCGCTCCATCGCGCCGGCAAGGCAGATGTCGCGAATGCCGGCGGCCGAGAAGTGTTCGAAAATGGCGCCAAGCGCTTCGAACGGGATGGTGCGGTGGGGAAACCGCCCGATCCAGGGTTCGGGCAAGGGCGCCAGCGTGACGATCTCCACCGGGCGCGCGGCGGCCTCCATCGCCACAGCCACGAGACGCGGCAGCGCCCCGCGCCCGGCAACGATCCCGAGCGGCCCGGGCCCGCTCATGGTGTGGCGAGAGACCGGTCGTGCTCGGCCTGGATGAAATCCACGATCTCCTGCACATGGGGATTATCGGGATAGTCCCGTCCGGCCTGCGCGGCCCGATCCAGAACCGTTCCCGTCCCGTCGTGGAAGATCGCCTGAAAGGCGGCGCGGATCTGGTGAAGCGCGGGCCGATCCACGCCGCGCCGTTTCAGGCCGACGATGTTGAGCCCCGCAAGCTGGCCGCGATTGCCGACGATGGAACCGTAGGGGATCACGTCCTTCGTGACCATCGAGACGGCGCCGATCATCGCGCCCTGCCCGATCCGGCACCACTGATGGATGCCGGATTGGCCGCCGACGACGACATTGTCCTCGATCACGCAATGCCCTGCGATAGCGGCATTGTTTGCAAGGACGATCCCCGAACCCAGCACGCAATCATGGCCCACATGGGTGCCGAGCATGAACAGGTTGCGGTCCCCGATCTTCGTGAGCCCCCCGCCGCCGGCGGTCCCGGGATTGATCGATGTGCTCTCGCGGATCATGTTCTCTTCGCCGATGACGAGTTCCGTGCGCTCGCCGGCGTATTTGAGGTCCTGCGGCTGATGGCCGATGGAGGCGAAGGGCCATATCCGCGTTCCCGCGCCGATCCGGGTGATACCGGCGACGACGACATGGGAATGGAGCGTCACCCGCTCGCCGAGCGTGACCTCCGGGCCGATCAGGCAATAGGGCCCGATCCGGCAGCCCGCGCCGATGACGGCGCCGTCCTCGACAATGGCCGTGGGATGGATTTCGGCGGTGTGGTGAATGGCCAAGGCCTCACTCCTCCGGCGGGGCGATCATGGCGGCGAACTCGCATTCGCAGGACACCTCGTCGCCGACCTTGGCGGTTCCACGGAATTTCCAGACCTTGCCACGCCCGCGCAGGGTCTCGACATGCAGTTCCAGAACATCGCCCGGCTCCACCACGCGGCGGAACTTGCAGGCATCGACGGTCATGAAATAGACGAGCTGGTTTTTGTCGATCAGATCGAGCGTATGGACGACCATCACCGCCGCGGTCTGCGCAAGCGCCTCGATCTGGAGCACACCGGGCATGACCGCCTTCTGGGGAAAATGCCCCTCGAAATGCGGCTCGTTGGCGGTGACCATCTTGATGCCCACGGCGCTCTTGCCCGGATCGATCCGTTCCACCCTGTCGACCAGCAGGAATGGATAGCGATGCGGGATCATCCGCTTGATCTCCGCGAGGTGGACGGTCGTCGCCTTCTCTCCCATGATCTTTCTCCTGTCGTTTCCCTTGCGCCTAGTCGGCGGCCGCGGCTCCGTCAACCGCGTCGCCCGGCGGAGCGGGCACGAACCCGTTGAGGCGGTCGACGGTCTCGATGACCTGGTCGGTGATGTCGCGATCCTGCGTCGTGAGCAGGACCGTGCGGAGATCGACCACGGCATCCGCCCCGCGCGAGACGAGGATCGCCTGGTATATCCGGCCGAGCGACTGCAGGAACGCCTGCCGCTGGGCGTTCGCGCGGCGGTTGAGATCGTCCGCCTTTGCGTCCTGCTCGGCCCGGGTGCGCCGCACGCGCGCGTCGAATTCCCGGGCGATGGCCTCGAACTCGGGCCGGTCGAGCGTCTCCCGCATTTCGGCGAGCCGACGCTCCTCTTCCTCGAAGGCCGCGGAAAGGGCTTCGTTCTCCGCGATCAGGGCGGCGCGCTCCTCCTCGAGATCGGCGATGAGCGCCCGACCGGAGAGGGACTCGTCGAGCACCCGTTCGGGGTTCACGAACAACAACCCCTGAGCGCTGGCAGCGCCGGGGACGGCGTTGGCAAGGGCCAGCGCCACGGTGAAGACGAGGGCCCGCAGGCGCATCATCAGAAGCGGCGCCCGACCCCGAGACGGAAGTTCTCCGAAACGTCGCCGTCCTCCTCGACGAGCGGCGTCGCGAAATCGAGCCGCAGCGGGCCGATCGGGGTTTCGAGGAAGAGCGAGACCCCCGCGGAGGCACGCAGTTCCGCGCTGTCATCGACGGTGAAGGCCGCGCGCACGCCGGGGTCTTCCGGCACGGACGTCACATCGAGGCCCCAGACCGTGCCCGCATTGAGGAACACGCCGCCGAAGATACCGGCCTCGTCCCCGAACCCGAGCGGGAAGGTCACCTGCGTGCGCACCATCGCGTAGTAGTTGCCACCGAGCGCCGAATCGATGTCCAGCGTGCCGTCGGAGAACGTGTCGCGCGGGCCGATCCCGCCGGGGGCGAAGCCGCGGAACGAGGTGCCGCCGAGGAAGTAGCGATCGATGACGCGCGTTCCGTCGGGCGCCTCGATCGCGCCGACATCGAATTCGATGAAAGCGGCGATGCTGTCGTCGCGGAAGCCGGTATGGAACCGTGTCCGGGCGCTCGCGCGGATATACTCGACATCGCCGCCGAGCCCGGCAAGTTCGCCTTCGAGGGTCGCGATATAGCCCGCCGTCGGGGCGAAACGGCTGTTGCGCCTGTCATAGGTATAGCGCGCCGTGACGGAGGAGCTGAGAGCGTCGCCCTGCTCATCGCGGATGATCTGGGACACGGTATTGACGTCATCGGCGCCGAAGATCTCCTCCTCGGCGATCCGGTAACCGAGCGACAGCCTGCCCCGTTCGCTCACCGGGAAGCTGACGCGGGGCGAGAAGCCGAGGGTCGAGGTCTGGTAATCGGCGGTGGAAAGCGAGGTCTGGCGGTCGAAGATATCGAATCCGACGGCGAGATCACGATCGAGGAAGCGCGGCTCGGTGAAACCGAACGCCGTCGTGCGGCTGTCGTCGGAGGTATTGAGCGAAAGCGATATCTCCTGACCGCGGCCGAGGAAATTGCGCTCCGCGAAGCTGACGGCGAAACCGGTGCCCTCGGAGGGAGAGTAGGTCACGCCGAAATCGAGAGAGCCCGTCCGGCCATCCTCCACCTCGGCCCGGACGACGGCCTGGTTCGCCTGCGAGCCGCGCTCCGTGCGCACGTCCACCCGGTTGAAGAACCTCAGGGCGCGAATGCGATCCTCGGCCTCGGCGAGTTCGCGGGCATTGTAGACATCGCCCTCGACGATATCGAACTCGCGCCGGATCACCCGATCGAGCGTTTCGACATTGCCCACGATATCGATCCGTTCGACGAAGGTGCGCTCGCCCTCGCGCAATTCGAAATCGACATCGATGGTGCGGGCTTCGGCGTTCCGCGTCACCCGGGGCTGAACATCGGTGAAGGCGAAGCCGAGATCGCCCGCCCTGTCCGTCATGCCCTGAATGGTGCTTTCGATCAGATCGGGGGAGAAGGTATCACCCGTCCGCGCCGTGATGAGACCGTCGAACTGATCGGCGCTCAGGCCCGTGGCACGCGACGAGACGGAGAGATCGCCGAACGTGTAGCGATCGCCTTCGACGACCGTGAAGGTCAGGATGAAACCGTCCCGCGTCTCGTTCAGTTCGGCGGTGGCCGAGGCGATGTCGAAATCCGCGAACCCTTCGGAAAGATAGAACTGGCGGAGTTGTTCCTGATCCTGCCGGAGCCGATCGGTGGAATAGTTGTCCCGCGTGAAGAAGGTCGACAGCAGTCCCGCCTCGCGGGATACGATGACATCCATCAACTGTCGGTCGGTGTAGCGGCGGTTGCCGAGGAACACGATCTGCTCGATCTCGAGCACCTCGCCCTCGACGATCTCGAAGACGACGTTCACGCGGTTGTCGGGCAGTTCGATGATGACGGGGCGGACACTGGCATCGAAACGGCCGGCGGCGCGATAGGCCTCGATGATCGACTGCGCGTCGGCTTCGGCCCGGCCGCGATCGAAGGGGCGGCGGGGCTGGAGACGGATCGCGTCGGCCAGCACCTCGTCGGGGATCAGTTCGTTCCCCTCGAAGGCCACGCGGTTGATGATCGGGTTCTCGACGACGGAAATGACGAGACCGTCGCCGGCGGGAATGATCTCGACCGTCTCGAACAGCCCCGTCGCGAAGATACGCCCGACGGCGGCGTTGATCTCCGACGGCGAAACGGTGTCACCCACCGAAAGTTCGGAATAGGCGGCGATGGTGGCGGGGTCGATCCGGGTGCTGCCTTCCACGGTGATCTGGCGGATCGTCACCGCCCCGGGCTGCGCCTGGGCGAGGACCGGCCCGGCCGCCGGCACGATCCCCGCACCGCATGCCACCGCAATCGCAGCGGCCCTTGCCGCACCCGCAATCCTGGCCCGAAGGCCTGCCATTTCCGTGATCATCGCCTGCTCCGCTCGCCTGTTGGGCGCGGCGGTCAGGCCCAGAAGCTCAACAGCCGCGCGAGGTCGTTATACGTCGCGAAAACCATAAGCGACAAGATGCTGGCAAGCCCCAATCCCATCGCGATGTCGAGCGCGCGGCCCGAGGGCGGATGCCCCGTCACCGCCTCCCAGGCGTTGAACAGCAGATGGCCGCCGTCCAGCACCGGGATCGGGAAAAGATTCATCATCCCGATCGCGGTCGACAGGATGCCGACGAGGAGGATCAGATCGACGAATCCGCGGGAGGCTGTCTCGCCCGAGATCTGCGCGATCCCGACGGGGCCCTGGATGTTCTCCGCCCCGATATCGCCGACGATGATGTGATAGAGCCCGTTGAGCGATGTCGCGATCACGCCATAGGTCCGCTCGACGCCGATCCGGAGGGCCGACAACACGCCGGGGAATTCCGTTTGCGGCGCAAGGTAGCCGCTCACCGTCACACCGATGATCGCCCGGCGATCGAAGGAGCCATCGGGCTCCTGCACGTCCTCCACGCGCGGTTCCATCGTCAGATCGAGCAGCGCATCGCCGCGGCGGATCGTGACGGTCACGTCCTGCCCCTCTCGCAGTTCGACATAGTCCTGAAGCGCCGAGATCGTTCCGATCCGGACGCCATCGACTCCGACGATCAGGTCGCCCGGCTCGATCCCGGCGCGGCTGGCCGAGGAAAGCGGGCGCACACCGACCACGAAGGGCGGATTGGGATAAGGCAGATCGACGGACAGGCGCGCGCCCTCGCGTTCGAGAAGGACGACGGCTTCCGCCCCCGCGTCGATCCCGCCGAACGCCTCGCGCAACGCGACGAATGTCTCGACGGCCTCGCCATCGACGGAAAGGATGCGATCCCCCTCGCGAAGCGGTGTTTCCGCCGCGACGGAGGGCGGGACAGGCCCGATCACCGGGACGTCGCGGGCCACGCCCGTCCAGCTCGCGATGCCGGCGAAGACGACGATAGACAGGATGAAATTGGCGAATGGGCCCGCC
>JBMYPI010000152.1:0-5743 GCA_049600155.1 Rubricella sp. | reverse complement strand
TAGACGAGTTCGTCGATATCGCAGTTCAGCACGCCGCGGGCTTCGGCGAGAAACCGCACCTTCGCGATATAGAGAAGCGAGAACTGCAGGAACCGGGCGGTCGTGGTGACGCGATCGTTGCCTACCGGACCGAACGGGAGCGGGGCGGGAACGATCGCCGCTTCGCCAAGGCCCGCGATATCGTCGAGCGCCGCGGCGATATCCTCCGGATCGTAATCCGTCGATCCGTTGTCGAAGAGCACGAGCGCATCCGCGCCCTGAACCTCGACATGATAGCGCACCCAGTCCGCGATCCATTCGAGGCGGTTGTTGCGTGACAACGTCACGAGGGCACGCCGGCCCCGAAGCCGCACATCCGGCGGCGGAACACGGGCATCGAAGACGGCGCCGCCTTCGCCATCGCGGATCGAAAGGCGCAGTTCCCGCGGCCCAGCGGACGGGGCCGGCAGATGGATCAGATCGGTGCGGTTGGTCAACCGCTGCGGATCGATCGGGTGTTCGCTGCCATCGACGCGGAATGCGAGGCCCTTCAACCAGCGCCGCAGGCGCGGTTTCAGTGACGGACAGACCAGCGTCAGCCGCCCATCGGACGGGATCGCGTCGTAGAAGAAGGTTCGACGGTCATACCGCTCGCGGTTCTCGGCGGACCAGTCTCCGCTTCCGCGTGGGAGGTTGCGCTGCGCCGGATGGCCCGGCGGCAGACGGCAACTCGTCAGATGCTCGATCCGCACCGCCATCACGCGCTACCGCTTGTGGATGACCGCAAGCTGATCCTTGCGGTTCTTGCGGAACTTCGCCTGGAAAACGAAACAGCCCGAGATCTGGGGGCGTATCGCATCGAAGGCGGCGGCCGTGTCGCTGTCGGAATGGGCGAAGGCACCGGTCTGAAGGTAGCTCTGGAAGAGCGCCGCGGTCTTGGTGATGCCGGGCCGCTCGTAGGTTTCGGGCTGCCAGCGCAGGTCTTCGATGATGTAGAGGCCGCCGGGCCTCACCTTGGGAAACAGCTCCAGAAAGGCGTTCTGCTGGTGGTGCGAGGCGTGGGACGCATCGTCGAGCACGATGTCGAACGCATCTATGCCGGCGGTCGCGGCGGCGATGTTGGCCCGCTCGTCCATGTCGCAGCGGATGAACTCGAAGCGGTCGGCCTCGAAGGCCGAGAAATCGGAGATGTCGAGGCCGATGATGCGGGCGCGCGTGAAATACTCGAGCCACATCCGGATCGAAGGCACATCCGTCGTCTCGCGGCTCGCCGGATTGCCGTGCTCGGGTCCGCCGATCTGCAGCCCCATCTCCATGAAGGTGATCGGGCGGTCCCGATAGGGCAGGAAGAGCATGTGGTAAAGCTCGGTATAGCGGTGCTTCCTCGATCCCTTGTCGGAGCCGAACCTGTCCGCGAGATCGGTGAGATTGGGGATCATGCGCCTGCGGCCTCCGGATCGGCGTCCTTGCGGGACCAGCGCACCGCGTAGTCCCCCTGGGCGACCTCGGTCACCCGTTCCGCCGGGTTGGCTCCGGCGGGTTTGCGCACGGCATAGAAGAGATACCATCGCCCGTCGAGACCCCGCCCCCGGAACCGCTGGCCCGCCACGGCGGTGTCGGGCGCATCGACGATCCCGCGCTCGGGATCGAAGGGCAGCGCGATGCAGCGCAACACCTCGCAGCCCCGTGCCTGCCCCCAGTATCGCCAGACGAGATCGGGCGAGAACTGGTAGAACCCGTGCCCGGGCCAGCCGGTCATCCCGTTGATCGAGATGAACACGCCGCCGTCGCGCAGCATGTGAAACACGCTGTCGAGCGCCTGGGGCGCGTTGAACACATGTTCGATCGTGCCCCCGTCGATGACGAGGTCGAACGCGCCGCGATGCGCGGCTGCGAGCGGAGCGTTGAGATCCTGGACATGATCGCACCCCTCGTAGCCGGACGCGTCCATGGACCGCATCGCCGGGTACCCGATCGCCTCGAAGAACCGCTCGGAAAAGCCGTCCTCCTGCAGGTAGTCCGAAACGTCATCGGAAAGACCACCGGCCCGGAGCAGTCGGCGCAGGCGCCCGTATTGCCGCGGGCGGATATGGATGCTCTGCCGACCGAGCATCACGGCATCGCCCGAAGCCGGAACGACATCCCTCAACCCGATGAGTTGACCCGCAAACTGGATATCGATCCCCACCCGGACCTCCGCGGCAATTGCGGACCAGACCATACCGCAGGCTGGGGGCGGGGCAAGGTGGAAGGCGAAGACCTGGACCAGGACGCAAAAGCGGGCGAGGATGTCCACCATGGCTTTCGGCGTCTTCATTCATAAACCGGACTCGATCTACGACGATGTCCCGTCGAACCGCTACCAGTTTCCCAAGCAGTATCTCGGCCGCGCGAAGGCCTTCGTGGGCGATTGGATCGTCTACCTCGAACCGTCGAAGGTGAAGCAGACAAGAGGCTATTTCGCGATCGCGGAGGTGCAGGAGATCGTGCCCGATCCCACGGCGCCCGATATGTTCATCGCCCGTATCACGCCGGGCTCCTATCTCGATTTCGGCGAACCGGTGGCCTTCCGTGAACGGGGGCGCGTGCTCGAGGAGGGTCTCCTGAGCGCGAGCGGCGCCATCTCCGGCCGTGCGCGGGCTGCCGTACGACCGATCTCGGAGATCGATTTCGCACGGATCGTCGAACGCGGCCTCGGACGGGAGGGCGATTTCCTTCCGAGAACCGGCGCAATGCCCGGATTCTCCGACAACCAGTCGCCCTTCATCGGTCCACTCACCACGACACGCATGAGGCAACTCACGTCGCGCAGTGTGCGTGACCGCAACTTCCGCAAGACGGTCCTGAGAGCCTACAAAGACCGATGCGCATTCACCGGCCTCAGGCTGATAAACGGCGGCGGCCGCGCGGAAGCTGAGGCCGCCCACATTCGGCCGGTCGACAAGGGCGGGCCTGATATGGTGGGCAACGGAATAGCCCTCTCCGGCACAGTCCACTGGATGTTCGACCGCGGCCTCGTCAGCCTCGAAGACGACGGCAGGATCCTGGTTTCACGCCAGGTGAACAACCCCGACGCGATCCGCGCGATGCTCAATCCCGACGGTCAGGTCCTCCTGCCGGCAATGCGCCAAGATCGCCCGATACCGGAATTCACAGCCTGGCATCGCAACCATTGCTTCAAGCACTGAAGCACGCCACGAAGGGTGCCTTGCAAAGCCGTTTCAGAAGAGAAAAAGTGGTGCCCGGGGGCGGATTTGAACCACCGACACGCGGATTTTCAATCCGCTGCTCTACCCCTGAGCTACCCGGGCATCTGGGGTCCGCCTTGGCGGCGTGTGGCGGTGTTTAAGGGAGGGCGCGGGGGGTGTCCAGAGGGATTTTCGAGGGTTGTCAGTCCTCGCGGCGGGTCTCGTCGCTGTCGTCCTCTTCCTCCTGGACGGGGATCGCGTAGTCGCCCTTCAGCCAGCGGGCGAGGTCGATATCCGCGCAGCGTTTCGAGCAGAACGGGCGGTAGTCCTGCGCCGTTTCCTTTCCGCAGATCGGGCAGCTCATTTCGGCAGCACCTCCCGAAGCGGCAGCCGCTCCCGCCGGCGGCGAAGCTCGATATGGCCGAGCGGCGTCCAGCCGAGGAACGTGGTGGAGACCGGGTCCGCCTTCAGCGCCGCCTTCAGCACGCTTTCCAGGCGCGCGCGGTCCTTCTTGGCAACGGGGGCGAGGTCGACCACCACCTGGCCTGCGAGCCCGCGCAGGCGGAGCGCGCTGGGCAGCGCGCGCAACGCCTCGGTATTGACCCTGAGCGCGGCCGCGGGGCCGGTTTCACCGCCCGTGTTCACATCCACGGCGATGAGCGCGCGGGTCGGTTCCACCGCCATGCTGGCCGAGCCCGAGAGCGGCACGACCGGCCCCTTCAGCGCATCGATCGCCTCCCAGACGCCATGTCTTTCGAACGCGCCGGGCCCTTCATCGATCACCTCGGCCTCGGGATCGGACCATTCCATCCAGGCGGTTGTGGCCGCATCCGGCGCATCGAGCAGAAGCTCCGCCTCACGCCCCGGATCGGCAAGCACCGTGCGGGCAAGGTCGAGCACGCGCTCTGCGTCCTCAACGACCGTATCGTGATCGGCGTGCCGCGCGGCGGTACGGATCACGAGGCCCTCCCCCTGCCCCGTCAGGTCACCGCACAGGCGCGCAAGCTCCGCGCGCTGGTCGTCATCCCGGATCGCGCGGGAGACGTTGACCCCTTCGGCGTCCGGCGTCGCGATGGCGTAGCGGCTCTTGAAGACGAGGCGGCGCGTGGCGGGCGGGGCCTTGCCCGGCTCCGCATGGCCGGTGATCTGGATCAGCACCGGCTGGCCGGGCGCGATGCCCTTCGCCTCCTTCAGGAAGGCGGTGCGCCCCTGCCCCAGCCGGACCATGACACCCCCCATGCCCTTCATCGGGCGATCGGGCAGGCCGCGCCATATCTGGCCCGGGCGCAGGCGGTCATCGGGTGGATCTATCAACAGGTCATGCAGACGCCCGTCGACCATGAGCGCGGCCATCTGCCCTTCGCCATCGGGGCGGGGTTCCATCGCGATCGCGCGGCCCTTCATGCGATCGCCCCCGCGTCAAAGCCGATGGGGATGCCGAAGGAGGTCAGAAGGTTCGCCGTCTCCGTCAGTGGCAGGCCCACGACGTTGGTATAGCTACCCGAGATCGACGGGATGAAAGCGGCGCCGATCCCCTGGATCGCGTAGCCCCCGGCCTTGCCCCGCCACTCGCCGGAGCGGAGGTAACCGGAAAGCTCGGCATCGGAGAGCCGTTTGATACGGACCACCGTCTCCACCGTGCGGGTGCGAAGCGTGTCGCCCCTGCGCAGGGCAACAGCGGTGGTGACGCGGTGGCGGCGGCCCGACAGCATCAGAAGGAAGCGCGCGGCCTCCCCCTCGTCCTGCGGTTTGCCGAGGATCCGGCGGCCGAGATGCACCGTCGTGTCGGCTGCCAGCACGACCTCACCCGGCCCGGCGGGGACGGCCAGGGCCTTCTCCCGTGCGAGCCGCTCGACATAGGGCCGTGGCAACTCGCCCTTGAGGGGGGTTTCGTCGATATCGGCAGGGCGGATATCGTGAGGCACCACGCCGACGCGCGCCAGAAGCTCCCGCCGCCGAGGCGAGGCGGAACCGAGGATCAGGCGTGGCGCTTGCGTCACTTGAAGCGGTAGTTGATGCGGCCCTTCGTCAGGTCGTAGGGGGTCATCTCCACCTGGACCTTGTCGCCCGCGAGCACGCGGATGCGGTTCTTGCGCATCTTGCCTGCCGTATGGGCGATGATCTCATGGCCGTTTTCGAGCTTCACCCGGAACGTCGCGTTCGGCAAAAGCTCGGTCACGACGCCTGGGAATTCGATAAGCTCTTCCTTGGCCATGCCGTCTCCGTCATTCGTTACAAAGGACAAGGGTGACCCGCGCCACCCTCGCGCGCGTCATATGCGCGTTTTGTCCCGAAAGATCAAGCGCGGCGGGCAAGCGCCGTCACCGCACCCGCAGCGACAAGGAAGGCGCCACCGGCACGCGCCAACGCCTTCAGAACGGAGGGTCTGCCTATCCGCGCCCGCATCTCTCCCGCGACCAGCGCCCAGAGCATCGCGTTCAGCGCCGCAAGCGCAACGAACGTCGCGACCATCGCGGCGACCTGCGGCAGGAAGGCCGCCGCTGGATCGACGAATTGCGGCACGAAGGCCACGAAGAAGACGATGGACTTGGGGTTGAGCGCGGTGACGAGATAGG
>JBMYPI010000151.1:272-5770 GCA_049600155.1 Rubricella sp. | reverse complement strand
GGGCGTAGTTCTCGATTAGAAAGCTCTGCAGAGCCTGGTGCTTCACGACGTAGTCCGAGGCCGGATCGCAGGGCACGTCGAGCGCGCCGAGCGCCCATTGCAGGAGATCGCCGCGGCCTCCCTGCGCGTTCGAGATCAGACCGACTACGGTGTCGTCGTCGAACTCGCGCAGGAGCTTCTGGACGAGCGTGGTCTTGCCCGCGCCCACCTCGCCGGTGATCACGGTGATCGGCGCGCGTGTCATCACGCCGTATTCGAGCACGGTGTAGGCGCGCTGGTGCATCTTCGACCAGTAGATGAAATCGGGATCGGGCAGGAGCGTGAAGGGACGCTCCTGCAGTCCGAAGGCTTCTATGAAAAACGTGTTGCTTGGCATGGGCGGGGCCTTATGGGCCGAACCTCTGTCGAACCTGTATGCGCTGCGGAACAATCTGTCCCTCATATAGGAGGGATCGCAGGCGCTTGCACGCGGCAAAACCGGGGCGGGGCGGTGGCAGAAGTCCGGGTGCCGGAAGAACACGCAAGGTGGCAGGGAACCTGCAGCGTTCGGGGCGAGATGGAAAAGGCCGGGCTGGGGGCGCGTCATGGGTGATCCGAATCGTGCGGGAATTGTTACGATTCGCCTCACAGTCTTGGTTCCGAGCGCGGCACTGTTGAGGCGGACCTTGGGCAAGGCGCCCATATTCTCCTCATCGGTCCGCGCACCCGGCAGATGTACCAGATGGCGAAGGTTCCGCAACGCCCTGTAAACATTGACGCTCCGTGCGTTTGAGGCAATTTTGGGGCGGCCGTATGGCAGGTTTTCTGCAGACACGTGACGAAAAATATCTTATCAATGAGTCGATTAGTGTTTGCTGACGCTGCCGGGTACTTCCTCCGGTCTGTGACAAGCAGAAAAAACTGAAATTTGAAGGACTTATAGTTGTTCGCGTTGTACGCGGGGAATGTTTCGTCATGGCGCTATTGGACCACCCTCTTTCCGACCGGCTGTCGCGTATCGCGCCAACCGCCGGAACGATCGAGAAGCAGGCAGGACAGCGGGTTTTCCCTTCGCTGAAGCTCTACCGTCACGGCGGCAAGCGTCTGCTCGACATCGCCCTGGTTCTCGCGACGCTTCCATTCTGGCTCCCGGTCATCCTCGTCATGGCGGGCGTCGTCGCGCTCGACGGCCGCAACCCGTTCTACACCCAGAAGCGGATTGGCCGGGGTGGACGCGTTTTTCGCATGCTCAAGCTGCGGTCCATGGTTCATGACGCGGACGCGATACTGGAGGGGCATCTGTGCGCCAATCCGGCTGCCCGCGCGGAATGGAACGCGACCCAGAAGCTGAAGAACGATCCCCGCATTACGCGCGTCGGGTGCTTCATCCGTAAGACCTCGATCGACGAGCTGCCGCAGCTCTTCAACGTGCTCGCAGGCGACATGAGCCTTGTCGGGCCGCGGCCGATGATGGTGAGTCAGCAGCCGCTCTACCCCGGCCGGCGCTACTACGAGCTGCGCCCCGGGCTCACCGGTTTCTGGCAGATCTCCAACCGCAACCACTGCCGCTTTGTCGGCCGCGTGCGCTACGACAACGCCTATTTCGGCGCCATGTCGTTGCGGACGGACCTCGTCGTGCTCTGGCGCACCGTCGGCGTGGTCTGCCGCGGGACCGGCTACTGACCCTTTTTTTCTGTCTTGTCGCAGCGCGCCCCGGAGCCATCTCTTTTGCGCTTTCAGGCCGAACCTTCTGCCCATTTCCGGCGGAAGGTGTTAGAACATGCCCTGCTTCAATAGACTTTTCCGGAAAGCCCCATGCTCCGTTTCGTTTTTGTCCGCGCCTGTCTCGTCATCGGCCTTACGGCCACGCTCGCAGCCTGTCAGTCTGCCGAGGAGCGCGCGGAGGACCATTACCAGAACGCCCTTCGGCTGATTGAGGAAGGCGATTTCGATCGGGCCACGGTCGAGTTTCGCAATGTCTTCGAGAACGACGGCCAGCATCGTGAGGCGCGGCAGCGCTTCGCGGAGATGCTCCGCGACACCGGGAACGTGCGCGGAGCCTATCGGCAGTACCTCCGGCTGGCCGAACAGTATCCCGACGATGCGCAGGCGCGCATCGCTCTGACCCAGATGGCCATCCGGGAACAGAATTGGGAGGAAGCCCGGCGTCATGGCGAGCGGGCAATCCGGCTGGCGCCGGAAGATCCGGCCATCCCGGTCATCCGGCTCAACCTGTCCTATGCGGATGCGATCGAGGACGAGGATGAGTCTGCCCGTCGGCAGGTCGCTGACGAGGTGCGCGCGCTTCTCGAGGATGATCGCGAGAACATGCTCCTGCGCGCAATTGCCATCGATTCCGCGTTGCGTGACGGAGAACTCGATCAGGCTCTGGAGGAAGTGGAAATTTCTCTCGGGCTGAACCCTGAGGACCGCGCGCTTCACGATGCCCGTCTCGGAATCCTGGCCCAGCTCGAACGATTCGAGGAGGTGGAGCTTCAGTTGCGCAACATGATTGGCCGGTTTCCGGAGGACACGGAGCTGCCCGGAGTGCTACTGCGGTTCTTCGTGGCCCGCGGCGAACAGGACAAGGCGCGCGATTTCCTCGGCGAGGTGGCGGAAACCGCAGAGGACCCCGAGCGGCGGCGTGACGCGCAGACCGCTCTCGTTCAGCTTGCTCTGCAGCAAGAAGGTCCCGAGGCAGCGCTCGCCCAGATCGAGGGTATCCTCGAAGGCATAGACGACCCGATCCAAGGGGCGACGTTCCGCGCTCTGCGGGCGGGAATTCGCTTCGACCGGGGCGAGCGCGACGCCGCCATCGAGGAGATAGAGGCGGCACTCGAAACCGAACTGCCCGTCGAGGTGGCCGGTGGCATGAAGGTGGCTCTCGCACGCATGCTCATGGCGACCGGCAACCAAGTCGGCGCACAGGCCCTGGTGGAGGAGGTTCTTGCCGCCGATTCAAGCCAGGTCGAGGCCCTGAAGATGAAGGCGGCCTGGCTTATCGAGGACGACCAGGCCCGCGAGGCGACGTCGCTTCTGCGCGCCGCCCTCGACAGCAGCCCCGAAGACGTGGAAGCGCTTGCGCTGACGGCACAGGCACACGCCCGGAACGGCGACCGGGAACTTGCCCGCGAATTCCTCGCACTTGCCGTGGAGGCGTCCAACTCCGCGCCCGAGATCAGCATCCGCTATGCCAATCTTCTCGCCTCCGAGGAACGATACCTTCCCGCGGAGGAAGTCCTGATCGACGCGCTGAGGCTCGCGCCAGGAAACCTGCAGCTTCTGTCCTCTCTGGGCGAACTCTACATCTCGATGGAGGACTGGCCACGCGCCGAACAGGTCGAGGAAACTCTGAGACGACAGGAGACGGATGCGGCCTCCCGGATTGCGGCCGGGCTGCAAGCCAGCCGGCTTGCGGCACAGGGAGACATGGATGACGCCGTCGCCTTTCTTGAGGAACTCGCCAGCCAAGGCGGCGGTCAAGACCTTGCCGCCGAGATCGCCGTGGTTCGGGCGCGTCTCGCTTCCGGGGACACGGAAGGCGCGATGAGTTACCTCGACGGCCTGCTTTCCGAGAACCCCGAAAACTTCACCCTGCGCTTCGTCCAGGCGACCGTCCTGTCGGCGCTCGGCCGCTCCGACGATGCCGTCACGAGCTATCGTGCCCTGATCGAGGAACGGCCCCAGGTCGAGCAGCTCTGGATCGGGCTGATCCGTTCCCTCTACGCGCAGGGCGAACTTGAGGAGGCCGAAGCTGCGCTGGCCGAAGGTCTCGAGGTCCTGCCCGAGGCAATGAACCTCCTATGGGCACAGGCGTCGTTTCGGGAACGTCAAGGCAACTACGAGGGGGCCATCGAGCTCTACGAGATGATGTACGAGCGTGCGCCGAACCAGCCGGTGATCGCGAACAACCTCGCAAGCCTGATCAGCACCTATCGCGAGGACGCCGAAAGCCTCGATCGCGCCTACAGGATAGCCCGTCGCCTTCGGGGGTCTGACTTCGCGCCGTTCCAGGATACCTATGGATGGATTGCCTATCGGCAGGGGGATTATGAAGAAGCGCTGGAGCATCTCGAACCGGCCGCTTCTGTGCTGGCACAGGACCCGCTGGTGCAGTTTCACCTTGGCATGACCTATCTCGCGCTCGAACGGCAGGATGAGGCCCTCGAGCAGCTCCGGCGTGCCGTGGAACTGGCCGGCCCCGAGGACGAGAGGCCGCAATTCGCCACTGCGCGCACGGAAATCGAACGCCTCGAGGCGGCAGGACAGCAGGGAACCGAGGAAGACCAGTAGGACGCGCCTTCTTGTTCCCGGCCGTTCCGGTCTCGTGCGGTTGAGACGTCGTTGATTGAGGTGGCCGGAGACCGCGTTCCCCGTCTTCCTGCCGGGAGACCGGCGGTACTCATACCGTCCCAAGCGGATTGTCATGCGTCGAAGGTTTCGGACGAAAGCAGCGCTTCAAAGGTGAAACAAGTATGATGCAGATTCCCGCCGTCTCCGCCGAGCAGCGTCTCGGACTGAAGATCGCCGTGTTCCTGTCGTCCGCTGCCTTCGTCTCCGTCTTTGCCGCTCTGCCGCTTCGCACGATGCTCGAGCACCGGGCGGGCCGCACGGCAGGGCGTCGTCGCAACGGCGACACTGGCCCTCACTCTGGTTCCATGGTTCGCCTTCAGTCTTGCGGTATCCGGCGTTCTTCTGCCCAACAGCCGGGAGGCCGTAAGGTTGCTGATGGGAGGGGGGGCCGAGCTGTCCTCCGCGGCTGCGGCTCTTTCCTGGTTTTCGGACAAGTTGTTCAGCGGCATTCACTGGTCGACGGACAGCGCCAACCTGCTCGGCCTTTGGCCGACGGCATTGCCCGGGGGTCGCCTGTCGCAGCTCGCGGCTCTCGTTCTTGCCCTGTTCGTTCTTTGGGTCGTTCTGTCCGCGGTACGCGCCCGGCGCGAACTGCCGCCCGTGGTCTGGCTCTGTCTCGTATTCTTCCTTGCTCTCGACACCTACTATTTCTTCAATCTGCGGCTCGAGGCCCGGTATGTGCTGCCGGCCTTCATCTGCCTGATCCTCGTCTTCGGAATTCTGCTGGGCGTCTGGTCGGGCGGGCTGGTTGGGCTTCCGGCTCGCGTGGCTCCGGTCCTTCCGGCCGCCATGATCGTCGTAGCCACGATCGCCGGCATCGATGCGTGGAGCAAACCCCAGGGAACAACACGGACGCACGAGGTTCACGGCGACCTCTATGACACGGCGCTCTGGCTACGGCAGAACGCACCGGAGGCGACGATCGGTGCCTGGAATGCCGGGATCCTGTCCTATTTCTCGAGGACCGAGGTGGTGAACCTCGATGGTGTCATAAACGATGATGCCCTTGCCGCGAACCGCACGGCAAGCATAGACGCCTTCATCCGCGACCGTGGGATCGACTATTTGGTGGATGTGTCCACGCAAATGGAGCGTCACCTGCGACCGACCGCGGAGGGCTCGGCGCTCCTGGGTCCCGAGGTGGTGCGACAAGGTATGGCGGCGGT
>JBMYPI010000151.1:0-262 GCA_049600155.1 Rubricella sp. | reverse complement strand
GGTGAGGCCGCTTGCGGCGCAATGAGGTTGCGCGGCCATGCCGCCGCCGGCACGGGCCGGCTTATGATTGCGCGAACCGGACCGACGGGGCTTCATCCGCCGCTATCGTTCGGTCCCGTCCGCCTACGCGACGATGTCGAAACGCGTCCTGATCTCCTCAATCCGGCGCTCGATATGGTCTTGGCGCTCGTTCAGCACCTTCTCGGAACTCAGCATCGGGTCACCGTCCACGGCCGAGCGGAGATCGCGGACAAGAAGCTCT
>JBMYPI010000150.1:0-5825 GCA_049600155.1 Rubricella sp. | reverse complement strand
GCATCGCGATGCCTTCGGGCATCACCAGGCGCCGGGCGAGCGCGACGTATTGATCCTCGAACTCTCCCGGAGTGAGGCGGCCCGTCTCGCGGAACCAGGTGCTGACGCCGGTGAGCATGGCGATGAGCGCCATGGTGCTGACCCGAAGATCGTCGAAGGTGAAGCTGCCGCGCGCCGCGCCGTCGGACAGGATCGTCCCGAGTTCATCTTCGTAGATGCGGCGGAGGCGCTCGATCTCGGCGAAGTTGTCCGGTTCGAGGTTGCGCAGCTCCATGTAGCTGATGAACACCTTCTCGGCGCGCACGATGTGGTAGCGGATATGGAACCGGACGAAGGCTTCCAGCCGCTCTTCGGGATCGGTGCTCCGCGATGGTCGGGCTTCCTTCCAGGAGGTCAGCAGGTGCTCCATGTGCGATTGCAGGATATCGAACAGGAGCGTCTGCTTGTCGGGGGTGTAGAGGTAGAGTGCGCCCGCCTGCACGCCGACCTCGCGCGCGATCTGGCGCATGGAGACGGCGGCGAAACCGTGCTGTGCGATCAGGCGTATCGCGGCCTCGCGCAGGGCCTCTGCGGTTCTTTCGCCGCTGGAGCCGGATTTCCGTGCCATTCAGCCATCCCCTTTTCCGCAGGACGATAACTGAACGGGCGTGCAGTATTCAACGGTCTTGCGGTGCGTGCTGATGACGGCCCCAGCGGATCCCTGCCCAGGCACGTTCGTAGAGGATGTATGTCACGAAGCCGACCGCCATGCCGCTGAGCGCGATCGCGCCGCCTTCGAGCAGCGAGCCGGTGAAGATCCATCCGAGAGCGGACATCGTGAAGAGGCCGAGCAATTGCCACCCGATCGCCTTCACCACGGTCCTCGTTCGCGTCTCCACCGGTCGCCTCCCCTCGTCTGGTCACGCCGGATATCTGGAGGACCCTCGGCGGATGTTGAATTGTGAATATGCGCTGCATAAAAGTGCTTTTGCTGATTTTGCACTACAGAATGGCTAAAGATGGACAAGCGGGAGAGGGCGAGGCTGTTTCGGGAGCGGATGTCCGCCGCGATGGCCGCCAAGGGGATGACGCGCAGCGATCTGGCCCGCGCGACCGGCACGGATCGCTCCACTGTCGGCCAGATCCTCGCGGAAGGGTCCACGCGATTGCCCAACCTTCAGATCGCGGCCGATTGCGCCGGCGCGCTCGATGTCTCGCTCGACTGGCTCGCGGCGCTGACCGACAGGCCGGAACGCCCGGGCGATATCCTTGCCGAGGCCATCCGCATGGACGAGGCCGCCCGCACCATCACGGATGACCAGATCCTGCAATGGCACCGCGAAGCGGCGGGATACAAGATCCGCCATGTTCCCGCATCGCTGCCCGAGATGCTCAAGACGCGGGCGGTGCTGGAGTGGGAATACGCCGATTTCCTGTCGAAGACCCCCGATCAGGCGGTCGGTGCGATGGAGGATCGCGTCGCGTTCCTGCTCGAGGATGCCGCCGATTACGAGATCGCCCTGCCGCAGCACGAGGTGGAGAGCTTCGCCCGGGGGGAAGGGTATTGGCATGGACTGCCGGTCGAGATCAGGCGAGAGCAGCTTCTGCGCCTCGCCGGGATCGCCGCCGATCAGTATCCCGGTTTGCGGATCCATCAGTTCGATTCGCACCGCGTCTTCTCGGCGCCGCTGACGGTGTTCGGCCCCCTTGTCGGGGTCATTTATGTCGGCAGTGTCACCCTCGCTTTCCGGCAGGCGGATCGGGTTCGGGCACTCGCCCGCCATTTCGACGGCCTGGTGCGGGAGGCCAGCGTCGAGGCGCGGGACGCGGCGGCGGTGTTCCGGAGCCTCGCCGCCTCGCTTTGAGGCCTAGCGCTGGTCGAACCGCACCTTGACGTAGGAGCCCGGCGCCGGTTCGAGGGGGGCGTGAACGCTCCCGGGCGCGCGGGCATTGACCTTCCGGCCCGATTTCTGCCCCAGCCAGGTGTCCCAATCGGTCCACCATGATCCGGGGTGCTCCTCCGCGCCGTCGAGCCACCCCGGCACGTCCTGCGCGGAGAGATCCTCGTTCAGCCAGAACTGGTACTTGCCGAGTGCGGGCGGGTTCACCACGCCCGCGATATGGCCCGATCCCGCCAGAACGAAACGGACATCGGCGTTTTCCATCATCCGCGCGCCGCGATAGACGCTTTCGGCAGGGGCGATGTGATCCTCCTTGGTCGCGACGTGGTAGACGGGCACGCGGATATCCTGGAGCGTCACGTTCTGGCCCTGAACGACAAGATCGCCAGTGGCGAAGGCGTTGTGCTGGTAGAAATTCTCCAGGTAGAAGTGGTGCACCTGCGCCGGCATCGCGGTGGAGTCGCTGTTCCAGTACAACAGATCGAAGGGGAACGGCTCCTTGCCGAGCATGTAGTTGTTGATGACATAGCCCCAGATCAGATCCGAGGAGCGCAGCATGTTGAAAGCCTGCGCCATCGCCTCGGCGGGCAGATAGCCCTTCTCGGCCGTTTCATCGACATACTGGATGGTCAACTCGTCCACGAAGCACTGCAGTTCGCCCGCATCCTCGAAATCGAGCTGGGCGGTGAAGAAGGTGGCGGAGTTGACGCGCTTGTCCCGCGTCTTACCCGCATGGGCGAGGAAGGTTCCCGCCATCGTGCCGCCGATGCAGTAGGATGCGATGTTGACCGACTTCTGGCCCGTCTCCTCCAGCACCGTGTCGATGGCGGTCGAAACGCCATCGGTCATGTAGCTGTCCCAGGTTTCCTTCGCGGAGCGCTCGTCGGGGTTGACCCAGGACATCATGAAGACGGTGTAGCCCTGCTCGACCAGCCATTTCATCATGCTCTTCTTCTCGTTGAGATCGAGCACGTAATACTTGTTGATCCAGGGGGGGATGACGAGAAGGGGTCGGGCGTAGACCTTCTCCGTCTTCGGCGCGTACTGGATCAGCTCGAAAAGGCGGTTGCGGAAGATCACCGCTCCCTCGGTCGTCGCCATGTTCTCGCCGACCTTGAACTTCTCCATGTCGGTCTGGCGGATCAGGAGGTTGCCTTTCCCGCGATCGAGATCCTGGAGCATCATGTTCAGCCCGCGCACGAGGTTCTCGCCCTTCTCGGCCATCGTGCTTTCCAGCACTTCGGGATTGAGCGCGAAGAAATTCGTGGGGCTCATCGCCTCGACGAAATTGCGGGTGTAGAAGGCGACCTTCCGCCGGTCGCGGGGATCGAGTTCGCCGACGGTTTCCGCCGTCTGCTGAAGGTAATCCGATGTCAGCAGGTAGGATTGCTTGAGATAGTCGAACAGGAGGTTCTCCTCCCATTCGCGATGGTTGAACCGCTTGTCCCCGCGTGCGGGCTGGGCGACGGGGCGGGCCTCGTCGGAGCCGAGCCAGCGCAGGGTCGCGTTGCGCCACAACTCGCCCATGTCGGTCCAGTATTGCAGCGTCGCCTCGGCGACCGCGCCGGGATTGTTCGCCATGGTCTGCCAGAACTCTGCGAAGGCCGGCATGGTGTTGAGCGGATCGGCATGGAGCGGGTTGCGCCCTTCGAGATGTGTGGAGAGGAACCGCTGCCAGATGGCCTGGGACGTTTCCGTCGCCTTCGCCATGTTGGTCGCGAATTCCGAGGATTGTTCCATCAGCTCGGCCATGTCGCGTTCGACGTCTCTGCCCGTGTCGGCCACTTTCGTTTCCTCCTGGCGCCTTGCGCTCCGCGCGGGTCTTCTTGCCCGCAGCGTCCGTCTATGGCAGCACCCTACAGGTTGAATTGATTTCGGGCAAAACCGGAGGGCGATCATGCCATTTTGCCGCGCAGGATCACTGGCGGCGCTTCTCGCGCTCTCCGCATGCGGGCTGGGCGAGACGTTCGGTGCCTATCGTCTTCCAGCGGATACGCCCGAGCCGCGCGGCGGCTTCCCCGCACTCTTCGATCCCGAGACCGAGCGTGCCGCTCCGCTGACCGAAGAGGAGCGCGCGATCGTCGAGGCGGAACTGGAGGCGCTTCGGCGTGCCGCCTCAGGCGGCTGATCGCGCCCCGATCATGAGATCGAGGCACTGGACGGCCGAACCGGACGCGCCCTTGCCGAGATTGTCCAGAACCGCCAGTGCGACCATGTTGCCCGTCTCTGGATTGCCGCGCACGTGGATGGACATCGTGTTCGTGCCGTTGTGCATCTCCGGATCGATCCGGGCAGGTGTCTCGCGCATCACCACAACATCGCCCGATCCGAAATGGGCCGCGTAGAGGTCGAGCAGCCCGTCACGGTCCATCTCCCGCGCCAGCAGCCCGGCGGGCAGGGGGAGGGACACGATCATGCCCTGTGCGTAGTTGCCCACATTCGGAACGAAGACCGGCGGGCGATCCAGAAGCCCGTAGCGGGTGATCTCGGGCAGGTGCTTGTGGGCCTGGTCGAGCGCATAGGTGAAGAAGCGGGGCGCGCCATCCGCTTCCATCTCGGCGATCATGGCCTTGCCGCCGCCGGAATAGCCCGACACGCCATTGAGCGCGACACCCGCACCCGCATCGAGCGCGCCCGCTTCCCGCAGGGGCCGGAGAAGCGCGATGGATGCCGTCGCGTAGCAGCCGACATTGCCCACCCGATCCGCCCTGGCGATGGCTTCGGCCTGCCCGGCGGTCATCTCGGCGAAGCCGTATGTCCAGCCCTCGGCGATCCGATGGGCCGTCGAAGCGTCGATCACGCGGGTGTCGCTCTCGATCATCGAGGCGGACTCGCGCGCGGCGTCGTCGGGCAGGCAAAGGATCGCGATATCGGCGCTGTTCAGCGCCTCGCGCCGGGCTTCCACATCGCGGCGGCGGTCACCGAGCAGCATCAGATCGATATCCGACCGGCCCGCGAGCCGTTCGTGAATCTGCAAGCCGGTCGTCCCGGCCTCACCGTCGATATAGACTTTAACCGCCATAGGGGCCTCCAATCGTCTGCCGGGGCTGATACAGGAAAGAGGGAGCCGTGCAAACGGCAATGGCGGCCCTCTCACCTGGGCCCGGGAAGGGAGTTCTTATCGTGATCGAGCGGGATGACGACGCCTTCTACGAAGCCTCCGTGCCGGTCTTGGCGCATTACCTGGTCCGGATCGGCGCGATACTGGACGCAGTGCCGAATGACGCTCCCCTGGGTGCGCGGCTGGCGCCGGGCATGTTCACCGGTGCGGAGCAGTTCGCGGTGGCGCAGGGTTTCGCGCTACGCGCGATCTTCCCGCTTCTCGGGCGCGCCGTTCCCGATCTGCCCGAGGGGGAAGGCGGCAGGGTCGATCTGATGGCCCGCAACACGGCCGCGCTCGCGATCGTCTCGGGGCTCGACCGGGACGATTTCGAAGGGGCGGCGGGGCGGGTGGTGCGCCACGAGGCGGGATTCGCCATGCTCGAACAGCGCGCCTGGGAGTATCTCACCCGTTACGCGCTGCCGAATTTCTTCTTTCACTACAGCATGGGCTATGCCGTTCTCCGCAGCGCGGGCATGCCGCTCGGCAAGGCGGATTTCGACGGTTTGCACAGCTACCCGCCCGGTTTTCGCTTCGAGGACTAGGGCCCGGGCGCTCAGGCCCGCGCGGCGACGCGGCGCAGGGCCTCCGCGACCGCCCTTTCCGGCGAGGTCAGGATCGGTGCCGGGCAATCGAAGCCTGCGCCAGAACGACCGCGTCCGGCGTCGGACCATCGGCCAGTGCGCGCATCACGCCCTCCGCTACGGCCTGCGCGAAATCGTCGGTCCGCCCGGCCTCGAAGAGCGGCCAGGCCTCCGTCACACGGGCGAGCCTTGGGGAAACGATTGCATCGACCCGCGCCGCGCAATCGCGCAGGAGGCCGATGCTCGGCTCGATCGTGCTCT
>JBMYPI010000149.1:0-5926 GCA_049600155.1 Rubricella sp. | reverse complement strand
CCGAAGAACTCGCGCACGGCAGCCGCGGCGGGCTTCGCATTGATCAGGTCCTGCGGCATCACCGTGTCGATCTCGACCGATGACATGCGCTCCTTGATCGTGCGCTCCATCCGCAGAAGGCCGACGCGATACTGGTTCTCCATCAGCTCGCCCACGGAGCGGACGCGGCGGTTGCCGAGATGGTCGATATCGTCGACCTCGCCCCGCCCGTCGCGCAGATCAACGAGCGCCTTGACCACGGCCACGATATCCTCGCGGCGCAGGGTGCGCATCGTGTCGGGCGCGTCGAGATCGAGGCGCATGTTCATCTTCACGCGGCCGACCGCGGAGAGGTCGTAGCGCTCGGAATCGAAGAACAGCGAATCGAACAGGGTCTGCGCCGCCTCGATCGTCGGCGGCTCGCCGGGGCGCATCACGCGATAGATGTCGAGAAGCGCGGTCTCGCGGTTCCAGTTCTTGTCCGCCGCCATCGTGTTGCGGATGTAGGGGCCGACATTGACATGGTCGATGTCGAGCACCGGGATCTCGTCATAGCCCGCCTCGGCAAGCTCGACGACCAGGGTCTCGTCAAGTTCGGTTCCCGCTTCGGCGAAGATCGCGCCATCCTCGCGATTCACGAGATCGCGGGCCACGAAACGGCCGAAGATCGCTTCACGCGGAACGACGATCTCCGTCACCTCGCCCTCGTCGATGAGCTTCTTCACCTGGCGCGGGGTGATCTTCTTGCCGGCCTCGAAGATGACCTCGCCAGATTTGGCGTCGACGATGTCATGGGCCGGCTTCGTGCCGCGCACCCGCTCGGGGAAGAACGGGGCCGCCCAGCCGCCGTCCACCAGCCGATAGGTGACGGTGTTGTAGTAGTTCTCCATGATCGCGTCCTGGTCGAGACCGAGCGCGTAGAGGAGCGTCGTCACCGGAAGCTTCCGGCGGCGGTCGATCCGTGCATGGACGATATCCTTGGCGTCGAATTCGAAATCCAGCCAGGAGCCCCGATAGGGGATGATCCGGGACGCGAACAGAAGCTTGCCCGAGCTGTGCGTCTTGCCCCGGTCATGATCGAAGAAGACGCCCGGCGAGCGATGCATCTGGGAGACGATCACCCGCTCGGTCCCGTTCACGATGAACGTGCCGTTCGGCGTCATCAACGGCAGGTCGCCCATATAGACGTCCTGCTCCTTGATATCCTTGACCGAACGCGCCTCGGTCTCCTCGTCGACCTCGAAAACGATCAGGCGAAGGGTGACCTTAAGCGGCGCGGCATAGGTCATGTCGCGCTGCATGCACTCCTCGACGTCGTATTTGGGGTGCTCCAGTTCGTAGGAAACGAATTCGAGAATGGCCGTGTCGTTGAAGTCCTTGATCGGGAAGACCGACTGGAAGACACCCATCAGACCCTCGCCGTCGATCGGCTGGCCGATATCGCCGCTGTCGAGGAAAAGGTCGTAGGAGCGCTTCTGCACCTCGATGAGGTTGGGCATCTGCGCGACTTCGCGGATCTTGCCGAAATGCTTGCGGATACGTTTGTGGCCGGAGAAGGTCTGAACCATGTGGTATGCGTCCTGTTCGCTCGCGTGTCCGCAAGGCCGGTGGGCGAACGGCCTGCGGACACTCCGCCAGCGGAATGCGGTTTTCCAATTCCCATGCCCACCCCCCGGCGGGCATTCCCGGAAAACGCGTCCCTTCCGAATGGTCCTGGGCGGGCTCGCCGCGCAGGGCCATCGGGAAGAGACAGGTTATGGGCCGGACCCGCAGAAATAGGGGTCCGGCCCGGATCTTCAAGCACCTGCCCCGCGGATCACGCCGCGAGGCCGCGCATCACTTGAGCTCGACTTCGGCGCCAGCCTCTTCGAGCTTCTTCTTGATCTCTTCGGCCTCGTCCTTCGTGGCGCCTTCCTTTACGGCCTTGCCGCCGGCTTCCACGAGTTCCTTGGCTTCCTTGAGGCCCAGGCCGGTGATGGCGCGGACTTCCTTGATCACGTTGATCTTCTTGTCGCCAGCGGACTTGAGGATCACGTCGAATTCGGTCTTCTCCTCGGCGGCGGCGGCTTCGCCACCGGCTGCGGGACCAGCCATCATCACTGCGCCGCCGGCGGCGGGCTCGATGCCGTACTCGTCCTTGAGGATCTGCTTGAGTTCCTGCGCTTCGAGAAGCGTCAGGCCCACGATTTCTTCTGCAAGCTTCTTAAGATCAGCCATTGTTCCGTTTCCGTGTTGGTCTGTGCTGTCCGGTGCGTTGGTCTTTCCCGCGACCGGCCGTTCAGATTGCCTTTACAGGGCTCACGCCGCCTCTTTCTCTTCGAGCGTCGAAAGGATGCCCGCGATGTTGGAGGCAGGTGCGCCGATCGCACCGGCGATGTTGGAGGCGGGTGCGCCGATGCTTGCCACGATCGAAGCGATGAGCTCCTCGCGCGACGGCAGGGCGGCAACAGCCTTGACACCATCCCGGTCCAGAACCGTCTCGCCCATCGCACCGCCGAGGACCACGAGCTTCTCGTTTCCCTTGGCGTAATCCTCGACGGCCTTTGCAGCCGCCACCGGATCTTCCGAGTAGGCAAGGACGGTCATGCCCGTCATCAGATCGCCCATCGCTTGCGCGGGGTGATCCTGAAGGGCGATCTTTGCGAGCCTGTTCTTTGCGACGCGCACCGCACCGCCCGCTTCGCGGACGGAATTCCGGAACGCCGTCATTTCGGCAACCGTGAGGCCGGCGTAGTGAGCAACCACGACGACACCAGAGTCCGCGAAGATCTGGCCGAGTTCCTCGACCACACGCTCTTTCTGGGCTCTATCCACAGTTTCACTCCATTTGTGGAGGTTTGACCCTCCGGCTCTCATCATGCCGGGCGGAAGCCCGGCAATCGGGTCCACGGGTCTGTCGCAATCGCGCCCTCGACCGCCGGTCGGAACGTATTGGTCTCTACCCGTCTCAGGCAGGAATTATGGATCGCTCCACCCACCGTCTTGGACGAATCGTTCCAAGCGCTACGGAATACCGCAGAACCCGGAACAGGGCGCCGCTATACGGATATTCACCCGCCTTGTGAAGGGGGTAATCGCCGAAAAGCGCCGCGAAAGGAAAAGGGGCCGCCCGGAGGCAGCCCCTTCCCCGGTATCCGGTGGGCGGATTACTCCGCCGTCGCATCCGCGATGTCGAGCGTCACGCCCGGGCCCATCGTGGAGGACAGGGCAATCTTCTTGACATAGGTGCCCTTCGCGCCCGACGGCTTCGCGCGGTTCACGGCCGAGATGAACGCCTTGACGTTCTCCACGAGCTTGCCCTCGTCGAAGGACGCCTTGCCGACGCCCGCATGGACGACGCCGCCCTTTTCGGCGCGGAACTGGACCTCACCGCCCTTGGCGTTCTTCACCGCCTCGGCGACATCCATCGTCACGGTGCCGAGCTTGGGGTTCGGCATCAGGCCGCGCGGGCCGAGGACCTTACCAAGGCGCCCGACGATCGGCATCATGTCGGGCGTCGCGATGCAGCGGTCGAACTCGATGGTGCCGCCCTGGACGGTTTCCATCAGGTCCTCCGCGCCGACGATATCCGCGCCCGCTTCCTTCGCCTCGTCCGCCTTCGGGCCGCGCGCGAAGACGGCGACGCGAACCGATTTGCCGGTGCCGTTGGGCAGGGTGACCGTGCCACGGACCATCTGGTCGGCGTGGCGGGTATCGACGCCGAGGTTCATCGCGATTTCGACGGTTTCGTCGAACTTCGCCTGGGCGTTCGCCTTCACGAGGCTGATCGCCTCGGCGACGGGCAGGTTCTCCTTGCCCTCGAAAGCCGCGCGGGCGGCCTTGCTGCGCTTACCGAGCTTTGCCATGGCCTTACCCCTTCACCTCGATACCCATCGAGCGGGCGGATCCCAGGATGATCTGCATCGCGCCCTCGATGTCGTTTGCGTTGAGGTCCTTCATCTTGGCCTCGGCGATCTCGCGCACCTGGGCCACGGTGACGGAACCGGCCGTCTCCTTGCCCGGGTTGTTGGCGCCCGATTTCAGCTTCGCGGCCTTCTTGAGGAAATAGGACGCCGGCGGCGTCTTGATTTCCATCGTGAAGGACTTGTCCACATAGTAGGTGATGATGGTCGGGCACGGCGCACCCGGTTCCATGTCCTGGGTTCGGGCGTTGAACGCCTTGGTGAACTCCATGATGTTGATCCCGCGCTGACCGAGCGCCGGACCGACGGGCGGAGAGGGGTTTGCCTTCCCCGCGGGGATCTGAAGCTTCAGCGTCCCTGCAACCTTCTTGGCCATGATGGCCTCCTCTTCTCACGGCCCGGGGGCGCGCCCCGCGAACCTTGCTTCGTGATGTGGTCCGACCGGGAACGGCGCGCCGCCCCGGCCTCCCACAGTCTTCACACGCGTCATTCGCCCTTGCGGACCTGCGTGTATTCCAGCTCGACCGGGGTGGCCCGGCCGAAGATCGAGACCGTCACCTTCAGGCGCTGGTTCTCGTCGTCCACTTCCTCCACGAGGCCCGCGAAGCTCTCGAACGGGCCATCGGTGACGGTGATCTGTTCGCCCACCTCGAAGGTGATGAGCTGGCGGGGGCGTTCCTGCCCCTCCTCCACCTGATTGAGGAGACGGGCGACCTCGGCGTCCCGCAGCGGCGTCGGTTTGCCCATCGGGCCGAGAAATCCCGTCACGCGGTTCGTTCCGGTGATCAGGTGATAGGCGCGGTCCGTCATGTCCATTCGCACGAGGACGTAGCCGGGCATGAAGCGCTTCTCGGTCTGCACCTTCTTGCCGCGGCGGACCTCGACGACCTCTTCGGTGGGGACGAGCACCTGCTCGATCTCCTCCTGAAGGCCCTGCTTCTCGACCTGCTCCATGATGGACTCGGCCACCTTCTTCTCGAAATTCGAGAGCACGTGCACCGTGTACCACCGCATCGCCATCGTCGTCGTCCCTCGTATCGGGGTCAGGCACCCCGGTTCGTTTCCATGTCCCCGGAAGAAAAGGGGCGCGCCGGTCTTACACTGCGCGCCGCCTGTGGGGGAGATTGCGGTGCCTTAGATCAAGCCCGCGGCCAGATCAAGAGGCGAGAGAGAGGATGATCTCCAGCCCCCAGCGCACCAGCATGTCCACCAGGAAGAAGAAGGTCGCCGCGATCACCGCCATGATGAAGACCATCACCGTCGTCAGAAGCGTTTCCCGGCGCGACGGCCAGACGACCTTCGCGGTCTCGCTGCGCACCTGCTGGATGAACTGGAACGGGTTGGCCATCATGCGTCTCCTGTCTTGCGCGCTCACATACGCCCCGGACCCCATGAATGCAAGGACAGGTGATGCGTTCGGGAACGTGCGCCGGGACTGGCAGGGGCAGAGGGACTCGAACCCCCGACCCTCGGTTTTGGAGACCGATGCTCTACCAACTGAGCTATACCCCTTTCGGGCCGGTCCGGCGGCGTTGTCTCTACCGCCACCGCGCAGGGCGCGCAAGCGGCTTTAGATCGCGCCGCCGCTACAGCCAGCGCAAGAGGCGGAAAAGCGCGACGCCGCCCAGGCCGAGGAAAGCCAGCCCACCGGCGACGAGCCAGAACGCGATGCCGGACTCCGCCCCGGGGATTCCCCCGACATTGATCCCCAGAAGCCCCGTGATGAAGCCCAGTGGCAGGAAGATCGCCGAGATCACCGACAACACATAGAGGTTCCGGTTCAGACGTTCGGACAGGGCCGCTCCGAGTTCGTCATCGACGACCTGCGCCCTGTCGCGCAGGGCTTCGAGATCCTCGACGAAACGCGCGAGGCGATCGATCGAGAGGCGCAGGCTGTCGCGATCCTGCCGGGAGAACCAGCCGACCTCTGCGCCGGCCATCGCGGAAAGCGCGTCGCGCTGGGGCGCGAGGTAGCGGCGCAGCATGATCACCCGGCGTCGTGCGGCGATGATATCGCGCCGTTCATCGGGTCGGGGATCGTCGAG
>JBMYPI010000148.1:0-5950 GCA_049600155.1 Rubricella sp. | reverse complement strand
TTCGCTTTGCGGGCCCATGAATTGCGCTCCAGCACGGTTTTCGCGATCGTCAGCCGCGAGAGCGCGCTGGTGATGAACAACCTCCTTCTGGCCGTGGCGACCGGCGTGGTGTTTCTCGGCACGATCTGGCCCCTGATCTTCGAGGCCGTGACATCCGATCGCATCACCGTCGGTCCTCCCTTCTTCAACATCGCGTTCACGCCCTTCATGGTGGCGCTCGGCGCGATCCTGCCGCTCGGCGCGATGCTGCCGTGGAAACGCGGACAGGTCGGCAGGACGATGGTGCCGCTGGCCGGCGCGGCCGCGCTTTCCGTCGCGCTCGGTGCGTTCGTCTGGGTCGCCCAGACCGGTGGATCGATGGTCGCGCCGATCGGTGCGGTTCTCGGCGCCTGGCTCGTGCTCGGTGCGCTGTCCGACCTTCTGCACCGCGCGCGTTTCCGCCATGTCCCGTTCCGGGACACGCTGCGCCGGATCGTGCACCTTCCGCGCTCCGACTGGGGCAAGGCAACGGCCCATTCGGGTCTCGGTGTCCTGATGTTCGCCGCTGCCGCGATCACCGTGTGGCAGACGGAAGATATCAGGACGATGCAGTCGGGCGACACGTTCGAGAAGGCGGGTTACACGTTGCGCTTCGACGGCGTGCGCGAGGTTCGCGGGGAGAACTACATCGCCCAGATCGCGACGATCAGCGCCTTCGACGAGGGCGCGCTCATCGCGGTGCTGGAGCCGGAAAAGCGGCTCTACCCCGTGCAGCGTTTCCCCACCACCGAGGCAGCGATCGACCGCGCCGTGACGCGGGACCTCTACATCGCGCTCGGCGATCAGCAGCCGGACGGTTCCTGGACCGTTCGCACATGGGTGAAACCCTACGCCAACTGGCTCTGGGTCGGAATGATCATGATGGCGCTTGGCGGGACGCTGAGCCTTACCGACAGGCGCTTCCGCGTCGGCGCGCCCCAGGGCAAGCGCGCCTCCGCCTCCGCCGCGGGGGTTCCCGCAGAATGAGGGCTCTCATGTCTTTCGAAATATCCCCGCCGGAGGCGGCGCGCCGGCTGATCGCGGGCGTCCTCGTGATGCTGATGGCACTGGCGGCATCCCCCGCACAGGCGGTCCAGCCCGACGAGATCCTCGACGATCCCGCGCTGGAGGAGCGCGCCCGCGACATCAGCGAGGGGCTGCGCTGCCTCGTGTGCCAGAACGAGTCGATCGATCTGTCCAATGCCGAACTCGCGCGCGATCTCCGACTCCTCGTGCGGGAGCGGCTGGTGGCCGGTGACAGCGACGAAGAGGTCGTGTCCTTCATCGTCGATCGCTATGGCGAATACGTTCTCCTGCGGCCGCGCTTCAATGCGGGCAACGCGATTCTCTGGCTGGCCGGCCCGATCCTGCTGGTCTTCGGTGGCATTCTCGCCGCGGGCGTGATCCGCCGCCGCCCCGATGCCGCCACCGTCGAGGCGCCTTCCCTCACGGAAGAGGAGCGCGCGCGGCTCGATCGCTTGATGCGGGACGGCGACGGCGTGTAAGCCGGAACGGCGGCGGCCGGCCCGACCGGCATCGTCCGCGCCGGCCCCGGGGGAGAAACCATGACCTACCAGACGATCCTTCACGACGTGACAGACGGCGTCTGCCGCATCACGCTCAACAGGCCCGACGTGATGAACGGCCTCTCCGCGCAGATGCGCGTGGAACTCCTGCACGCCGTTCGCCATGCGCCGGACGCGGCACGCGTGATCGTGCTGACGGGCGCGGGGCGCGGCTTCTGCTCGGGGCAGGATCTCGGCGATGCGCGCAACGCCTCCGAAATCAATCTCGAGGCGACGCTGCGCGAGGAATACGAGCCGCTTCTGAACGCGATCTACGATTGTCCGATACCGACGATCTCCGCCGTGAACGGCCCGGCCGCCGGTGCGGGCGCCAATCTCGCCCTTGCCGCCGATGTCGTGATCGCCGCGGAATCGGCGGTCTTCATCCAGGCTTTCGCCCGGATCGGGCTGGTTCCCGATGCCGGTGGCACCTATTGGCTTCCGCGACAGGTCGGGTTCGCGCGCGCGATGGGTGCGGCGCTCTTCGCGGAGCCGGTAACGGCGCGCCAGGCCGCCGACTGGGGAATGATCTGGCAGGCGGTGCCGGATGCCGACTTCCCGGCGGTGATCGAGGCCCGTGCGCGCCAGCTCGCCGATGGTCCGACGCGGGCCTATGCCGGCATCAAGAAGGCCCTGCGGGAGAGCTATGACAACGGCCTGGAGGATCAGCTCGCACTCGAAGCCCGTATCCAGGGCGAGATGGGCCGCACCCGCGATTTCACCGAAGGCGTGATGGCCTTTCTCGAGAAGCGCCCGGCCTCCTTCGAAGGGCGTTAGGGCAAGCGCCCATGCTGCTTGACGGGGCCAGCCGCGCGCCACGCGCCTTCCATCCCGAAAGAGGGGAGGAGGCAGCCGCGCTCGTGCCGGGCGCGAATGCCGCGGCGCGCGCGATTCTCGCCGGTGCCGCCGGCAGTTCGGGCCATGTGGATCGGCTGATCCGGCGAGAAGCCGCGTTCCTGTCCGAAGCGCTCGCGCTTTCACCGGAAGACGCCGTGCAGGCCGCGATGACCCTTCCCGAAGGCCAGACCGCCGAAACGCTCGGCCCGGCCCTGAGGCGGGCGAAGCGGCGCGTCGCGCTCATCCTTTCGCTCGTCGACCTGGCCGGTGTGCGAGATGTGATGTGGATCACCCGCCGCCTCACGGACTTCGCCGATCTGGCCGTGGATTCGGCGCTCAAGGCGCTGGTCTCCCGCCAGATCGACAGGGGCGCGCTTCCCGGGCAGGGTGACGCGGACAAGGCGACAGCGGCGGGCATGACGGTGCTCGCGATGGGCAAGATGGGTGCGGGGGAGTTGAACTATTCCTCCGATATCGACCTGATCGTCCTGTTCGACGACAGCCGCTACGCCGACATCGATCTCGGCGAGGCGCGGGCTGTCTTCATCAAGGTCACAAAGCAACTGACGCGGCTTCTCTCGGATGTCACCGAGGATGGCTATGTCTTCCGCACGGATCTGCGCCTGCGGCCCGACCCGTCGGTCACGCCGGTCTGCATCTCGATGGATGCCGCGGAGCGCTACTACGAAAGCGTCGGCCGGACATGGGAGCGCGCCGCCTTCATCAAGGCCCGCGCCTGTGCGGGCGATATCGCGGCGGGGGAGGCCTTTCTCGACCGGCTCGCGCCCTTCGTCTGGCGCCGCCACCTCGATTTCGCAGCGATCGAGGACGCCTATGGCATGATCCGTGCGATCCGCGATCACAAGGGGCTGACCGGGCCGATCACGGTCCCCGGCCATGACGTGAAGCTGGGGCGCGGCGGGATTCGCGAGATCGAGTTCTTCACCCAGACGCTGCAACTCATCATGGGCGGGCGCGATCCCTCGCTCCGTCCACGCGGAACCCTCGATGCGCTCGACGCGCTGGTCGCGGCGGGCCGTGTCGATCCCGGCGAGGCGACGATCCTCAAGACGGAATACCGCGCCTTGCGCGATATCGAGCACCGCGTGCAGATGATGGAGGATGCCCAGACCCATCGCCTGCCCGCATCCGAGGAAGGGCTCGACAGGATCGCCGCGCTGGCGGGGTTTCCCGACAGGATCGCCTTCCGCGAGGATGTCCGCGCGCGGCTGGAGCGGGTTCATGCCCTCGTCGAGGCGAGTCTCGGTGACAGGGCGGGCCGCGAACCGCTCGACGCGGCTGCGCGCGCATTCCTCGAGGATGGCGCCGTGCAGGAGATCATCGCCTACTGGGACAGGCTGCCGGCGACCCGGTCGGATCGGGCGTCGAGCCTGTTTCGGCGCCTCAAGCCGGAGATCGTCAGCCGCCTCGCGGCCGCGGCGGAGCCGGCCGAGGCCCTGAACCAGTTCGACCGCTTCCTGCGGGGGCTGCCGGCTGGCGTGCAGGTCTTCTCGCTCTTCGAAGCCAATCCCGCGCTTCTGGACCTCCTCGTCGAGATATGCGCGGCCGCACCCCGGCTTGCCGCCTATCTGGGGCGTCATGCGGCCGTGTTCGACGCAGTGCTCGACCGGGATTTCTTCGCGCCGCTTGAAGGCCGGGGCACGCTCGCAGCGGCCTTGCAGGCCCGCCTCGCACCGCTTGACGACTTCGAAAGGGTGCTCGACGAGGCGCGCCGCTGGAACAAGGAGGTGCAGTTCCGGGCGGGCGTCCACCTCCTGCGCGATCTTGCGACCCATGCGGAAGTCGCCGCGGCCTTCTCCGATATCGCGGAGGTCTCTCTCGATGCCCTGATGCCGCGGGTCATTGCGGAGCATGCCCGCCGCCACGGCCCGCCGCCCGGCCGGGGCGCGGCGGTGATCGCGATGGGAAAACTCGGCTCGCGCGAGATGACGGCGACCTCCGATCTCGATCTCATCGTCGTTTACGACGGTGCGGGGGAGGCGGAGAGCGACGGCGAGAAACCCCTGCCGACCGCACAATACTACGCGCGCCTCACCCGTGCGCTCACCAGCGCGATGACGGTGCAGACGGCCGAAGGGCCGCTCTACGAGGTCGATATGCGATTGCGCCCGTCCGGTCGACAGGGGCCGGTCGCGGTGTCGCTCAGCGGTTTCCGCTCCTACCAGCGCAACGAGGCATGGACATGGGAGCATCTCGCGCTCTCGCGCGCCCGGGTCGTGGCCGGGCCGCCTGATCTGGCCGCCGACGTCGCCGGGGTGATCGCGGATGTCCTGGCCCTGGATCGCGACGAGGCTCAGGTTCTCGGCGATGTGCGGGACATGCGTGCGCGGCTCGCGAAGGCGCATCAGCGTGAAGCGTCCGATCCGTGGGAGCTCAAACAAGGCCCCGGGCGTCTGCTCGATATCGACCTTTGTATCCAGGCGGGGCTGCTCCTCAGCCGCGTCGATGGACCCGATCCCGATGAATCGCCCCTTGCGCGGCTTGCGCGCGCGGGCTGGCTCTCGCCCGGCGGGGTCGAGGCGCTCGGCGTTGCGCGTGATCTCATGCTCCATGTCCAGGCCGTGACACGGGTCGCGGTGGATGGCCGCTTCGCGCCGGAGCGCGCGGGCGCGGGGCTGCGCGCGGTGCTGCTGCGCGATACCGGCTGCGCGTCGCTCGATGCCCTGACGGAGCGGCTGAGATGCGTTCAGGCCGACGCCGCCGCCGCGATCGGGGACCGGCTCGGCACATGAAGCTGCCCGTGACATGGCATCCCGATTACGTCGCGCCGCTCAAGCCCGGGCATCGCTTTCCGATGTCGAAATACGGTGCGCTGAAAGAGGTGCTCGTCTCCCGCGGCGTGATCGGGGCCGATGGCTATATCGCTCCCGCACCGGCGCCGACGGGCCGGATAGCCGCGGTGCACGATCTGGGCTATGTCGAGCGCGCCTTCTCGCTGACGCTGTCGGATCGCGAGATCCGCGAGATCGGTCTACCCGGGACGGAAGCGGTGGTGCGCCGCGCACGCCTCTCCGCCGCGGGCTCGACGCTTGCGGGGCATCTCGCGCTCGAGCACGGGATCGCATGCAACGCCGCGGGCGGCTCGCACCATGCCGGGCCGGATCGGGGCGCGGGCTTCTGCGTCTTCAACGATGTCGCCGTCGCCGCCCGGGCGCTGCTCGATGACGGTGCGGTCCGGCGAATCCTCGTGGTCGATTGCGATGTCCACCAGGGCGACGGCACGGCGCGGATCTTTGACGGAGAGGCGCGGGTATTTACCCTCTCGCTTCACGCCGCGAAGAACTTCCCGGCGCGAAAGGCCCTTTCCGATCTCGATGTGCCGCTGCCCGACGGGATGGAAGACGTCGCCTATCTCGCCGCGCTGCGCGGGGCGTTGGAGCCGCTCTGGGCGCGCGTCCGGCCCGATCTCGTCTTCTACAATGCGGGCGTCGATGTGCATCGGGACGACAAGCTCGGGCGTCTTGCGCTGACGGATGAGGGGATCCGGGCGCGCGACGCCTTCGTGCTCG
>JBMYPI010000147.1:5777-6011 GCA_049600155.1 Rubricella sp. | reverse complement strand
CGTCCAGAAGCTGTTCCTTCATGTCGCGTTCGGCGACGGTTCCGGTGAGCTGGATCAGACGATCGGCGAGCGTGGACTTGCCGTGGTCGATATGGGCCACGATGGAAAAGTTGCGGATCTTCGCGAGGTCGGTCATCTGGTGCTGCTCGGAACTTTCGTTCGGCGCATCGGCGCGCCGGTTTTCAATCGCTTCATTTGCAATTTTTCGGCGGAAAGTCCATGCGGGAAAGGGGC
>JBMYPI010000147.1:288-5767 GCA_049600155.1 Rubricella sp. | reverse complement strand
TGAGATGAAGACGATGATGATGGCGGCGGTTTCGATGGCGGTCTTTCCGGCGGTCGCGCTTGCCGGACCGCTCTACGACGAGTGTTCGCAGGATGGCGGCACCGAGGCGCAATGCAGCTGTTTCGAGGAAACGGCGCAGGAGTATCTCGATCCGGCGGATATCGACATCGCCGCCCGGCTGATGCGGCAGGACATGAGCGTCATGAACGACCTCGCCGCCCGGCCCGATAGCGGCCAGTCGTTCCTGCGCGATTTCGATGCTTTCGCGCAGGTCGTCGAAGGGCGATGCCGCTAGGGTCAGGCCGCGATTTCCGCCAGCAGGCCGTCGATCGCTTCCTCGAGCATGTCGATGACGGCGTCGAAATTCCCGTCGTAATACGGGTCCGGCACATCGAGCCCGGTCGCCCCGCCCGCGAAATCGCGGACGAGCGCGAGCGCGGCGCGGCTGTCGGCGGGCGCCATTGCGCGAAGGGCTTCGAGGTTCGAGGCGTCCATCGCGATGATCCTGTCGAAAAGGTGGAAATCCGACGGACGGACCCGCCGTGCGCGGATGGGCGTCAGATCATAGCCCCGCGCCGCACCCGCCTTGACGCTCCGCGGATCCGGCGGTTCACCGACATGCCACCCCGCGAGTCCGGCGCTCTCGACCTCGAGCCCGATCCCCGCGGCCCGGGCTTTCGCGATGGCTTCGGCTGTCGGGGAGCGGCAGATATTGCCGAGGCACACGAACAGGAGTCTTGTCGTCATGGAGGGCCGGGTTCTTCGATCTTGCATTACAACTTCTAGAAGGTGACGCGAAAATGGGCAATGCCATCGTGATACTCACCGGTGCGGGGATTTCCGCCGAGAGCGGGCTGGGCACATTCCGGGACAAGGACGGCCTCTGGACGCGCTACGATCTCAGGGAGGTTGCAACGCCCGAAGGCTTCGCCCGCGATCCCGGCCTCGTCTTCGATTTCTACAATGCGCGGCGCATCAATTGCGCCGAGGCAGAGCCGAATGCCGCGCACGCCGCGCTCGCCCGTCTCCAGAAGGAAAGAGCGGGGATCTCCATCGTGACACAGAATGTCGACGATCTGCACGAGCGGGCGGGCGCGGATGTCATCCACATGCATGGCGAGTTGATGAAGGCGCTTTGCCGGGCCTGCGGGGCACGATCCGCCTGGCGCGATACGCTGGATGCTCGATCCGTCTGCCCCCGGTGTTCCCACGCGGCCCTGCGCCCGGATGTCGTCTGGTTCGGGGAAGTTCCCTATCAGATGGAAAGGATCCACGATCTCCTCCTCGAGGCGGATCTTTTCGTGGCCATCGGCACGAGCGGGGAGGTTTATCCGGCGGCCGGTTTCGTCGAGATGGCCCGGGCGGCCGGGATCGAAACGCTGGAGCTCAACCTCGAACCATCCGCCGCGACGCCGCTGTTCGCCGAGGCACGGCATGGCCCGGCGAGCGTCGTCGTGCCGGCCTGGGTCGAGGAGTTGTTGCGTTCAGAATGAAAAAGCCCCGGCGCGGGCTGTGCCGGCCGGGGTTTCGAAACGGTGGTGTCGAGTGGAACTCAGGCGGCGGCCTGCGCCTTGACGATGTCGCGCTTCACTTTCAGCGCCTTCTCGGACAGGTCCGCATCCTTGGCCTTGAGCAGGAACGCGTCGAGGCCGCCGCGGTGATCGACCGTGCGCAGCGCCGATGCGGCCACGCGGAAGCTGAATGTGCGGCCCAGCGTTTCGGACGTCAGCGTCACATCATTCAGGTTCGGCAGAAAGCGGCGGCGGGTCTTGTTGTTGGCGTGGCTGACATTGTTGCCGGTCAGCACACCCTTGCCGGTCAGTTCACAGCGACGAGCCATTGGTTCGGTCCTCATTCGAAGTCAAATGGCCAACGTCGCGAGTCGCCCCGCGCGGGCCCGAAAAATCCTGAAGCGGTCGCATACGCGCGATGCGTGGCCCCGTCAACCCGAAGAGGCGGTGTTTCGCAGGAAATGGGAAAGCGCCCGCTCGGCCGCATCGTCGGGCGTCAGCGTGCCTGCGCGCACCGCGGTGTCGAGTTCCGCCAGCAGCGCGGAGATGCCCGCCGCGGCCCTGAACCGCGCCTTGAGCCCTTCCTCGATCTCCTGGCGAAGCCAATGCGAGGCCTGGTCCCGCCTGACCTGGTCGAACACGCCTGTCTCGCGCCGCCACGCGGCCAGGGTCTCGATCTCGTCCCAGGCGCGTTGGAGCCCGTCTTCCCTGAGTGCGGAAACCGGCATCGCCTTGGGAAAGCCGTCGGGATCGCCGGGCCGTTTGCGCATCAATCGCAACGCGCCTGCATAATCGGCGACCGTTCGGATCGCGGCCGGCTTCAACTCGCCATCGGCCTTGTTGACGAGGATGATGTCGGCGATCTCCATGATGCCGCGCTTGACGCCCTGCAGCTCGTCTCCGCCCGCCGGGGCGAGCAGCAGGAGGAAGATGTCGGTCATGTCCGCAACCATCGTTTCGGACTGGCCGACGCCGACCGTCTCCACGAGCACCACGTCGAATCCGGCCGCCTCGCACAGAAGGATCGCTTCGCGTGTCCGGCGTGCGACGCCTCCGAGGGAGGACTGCGATGGCGAAGGGCGGATGAAGGCCTCCGGACGGCGGGAAAGCTCCTCCATCCGGGTCTTGTCGCCGAGGATCGATCCGCCGGATCGGGCGGAGGACGGATCGACGGCCAGCACCGCGACGCGCAGCCCCTGCGCGATCAGCATCATTCCGAAACTCTCGATGAAGGTCGATTTGCCGACACCCGGCGTTCCCGAAAGCCCTATGCGCAGCGCGGGCTTTTCCGGGCGGGGCAGGGACCGAAGAAGCGCCCGCGCCTCGCCGCGATGCTGCGGGCGCGTCGACTCCACGAGCGTGATCGCCCGCGCCAATGCCCGCCGGTCGCCGGCCGAAACGGCGCTCGCAAGGTCCTCGGGCGTCGTGTTCGTCATGGCCTCTCCCGTCCCGTCACGCCGGAGTGAAGCCGCGAGACTTCACCATTCTCCCGCGCAAGTGGTATACGCGGCGGATCAGGAACGAAAGGCGGAGGCCCTCGATGATCCGGTTTCTTGTCGCCGCGGCGATGGCGGGGGCCGCCGCACTGCCGGCAGTGGCGCAAGGCGCGGCGCAAGCCGATGACCATTTCAGGCACGGCTACGTTTTCTATGTGGGCGGTATCCGCAGCGCCGAGGCGACGGTCGAGGGCTGGTCCCTGGAGGATGGATATCTCTTCAACGCCAGCCTGCGCAGTGCCGGGATCGTGGGCTTCTTCGCCGATGCCGAATGGGAAGCCGAGGTTCAGGGCCGGCGCCTGAGCGAAGCCTCGTTCCGCCCCGACGACTACCGGCACGAGACGGTCTGGAACGGAGAGATCCGCAGCCTGAACATGGATTACGAAGGCGGTCGGCCGGTGCTGGTCGCCTATACGCCCGAACGCGAGGAGGATGACGAACCGATCCCGCCGATGTCCACAGCGGCGGGAACGGTCGATCCCCTGACGGGCCTCGTGATGCTGGTCTGGCCGGGCACGCCGGACGAGATCTGCGGCCGCGTGATCGATACGTTCAGCGGCGCCCGTCGCACCCGGCTGACGATGTCGGCGCCCCGGCGCGGCGGGGATGGCACCTGGCGCTGCGAAGGCGGCGCGATGCGCATGCGCTACGACGAGGAAGGCAATCGCACGCCCGAGCGGGACAAGACGTTCCCCTTCACCATCGAAATGCGGGAGATGGCCGACGCGGCCGGGGTTTTCGAGGTTTGGCGGCTCAACAGCCCCACGGATATCGGCCAGATGATCGTCCGCCGGACGAACTGACCGCTTCCGATGCCGCTTCCCGTCGAAGACGCCCTGCCGGCGCTTCTCGCCGCGATCGAGGCGCGGGGGATGGCGGTGCTTCAGGCGCCCCCCGGCGCGGGCAAGACGACGCGCGTTCCGATCGCCCTTCTGGAGACACGCCGCATCGCGGGGCGGATCGTCATGCTCGAACCCCGGCGGATCGCGGCCCGCGCCGCGGCGGAACGCATGGCCGAAACGCTCGGCGAGCCGGTCGGGCGCACCGTCGGATACAGGATACGCGGCGAGAGCCGCGTCTCCGCCCGGACCCGGATCGAGGTGGTGACGGAAGGAATCCTGACCCGGATGATCCAATCGGACCCGGACCTGCCCGGGATCGGCTGCGTTGTCTTCGACGAGTTTCACGAACGCTCGCTGAACGGTGATCTCGGCCTTGCGCTGGCCCTCGAATGCCGCGCGGCCCTGCGCGAGGATCTGGTGCTCCTTCCGATGTCCGCGACGCTGGACGCCGCGCCCCTCGCCCGTCTTCTCGGCGATGCGCCCGTCATCACCTCCCGCGGGCGGGCGTTTCCCGTCGACCTCATCTACGCGGAAAAGCCCGCCCGGGGGCGCGGGTTCTCCGCCGGGCGCGCGGTCGCCGACGCCGCGTTGCGCGCGCTGGACGAAACGGAAGGCGCGATACTCGCCTTCCTGCCCGGTATCCGGGATCTCGGTGACGCGCAAAGCGCCCTCGCGGCGGCGGCCCCCGGCGTGCCGGTGAGGCTGTTGCATGGCGGGCTCGATCTCGCGCGGCAGCGCGCCGTTCTCGATCCCGGTCGAGGGGCAGGGCGCAGGATCGTCCTGGCCACGGCGATCGCGGAAACCTCGCTGACCGTTCCCGATGTCCGCGTGGTGATCGATGCGGGACTCGCGCGCCGGGCGCGGTTCGATCCCGGCTCCGGCATGACGCGCCTCGTGACCGAACGGGCCAGCCGCGCCGAGGCCGACCAGCGCGCAGGCCGCGCAGGACGGATCGCGCCGGGCCGGTGCTACCGTCTCTGGACCCGAGGTGAAGAGGGGGCGATGCCGTCGCACCCCCCGGCAGAGATCGAAACGGCGGATCTTGCCTCTCTCGCGCTGGAACTGGCGGTCTGGGGCAGCGACACGCCGACTTTCCTCACGCGACCGCCCGACGCACCGCTCGCCGAGGCGAGGGCTCTGCTGCGGGCCCTCGGTGCACTCGACGACGCGGACCGCGCAACGGCGCATGGGCGCGAGATGGCTGCGATCCCGGCTCATCCCCGGATCGCCCACATGCTGCTGGCCGGAGGCGGACGCGCCGCGCCGCTGCTGGCGGCGCTCCTCACCGCGCGGCCAGGCCGTCGCGCCGGTGCGGATCTGACAGCCGCGCTCGACGAACTCGCGCGCGGGCGCGGCCCCCGCGATGTCGTATCCGAGGCCGAGCGCCTCGCCCGGCTCGTTCCTGCCCGGACCGACGATGGGCCATCCGCGGCCGGCCTCCTGACGCTCGCCTATCCCGACAGGATCGCGCAGCGGCGGCCCGGCGGCGAGGCGCGGTATCTTCTTTCCGGCGGGAAAGGCGCCGTGCTCGACAGCGCGGATGCCCTTGCGAGTGCGGACTACCTCGCCGTCGGCGACCTCGACGGCGACAGGCGCGAGGCCCGTATCCGCGCGGCCTTGCCGCTGTCGC
>JBMYPI010000147.1:0-278 GCA_049600155.1 Rubricella sp. | reverse complement strand
CGCCCGCCGAATTGCGCGGTCTTCATGGTGAACGCGCCGTGACCGAACGGGAATGCACCTGGTCCCCGCGCGAGGGGCGCGTCGTCGCGCGGCAGGTGACCCGGCTCGGCGCGCTCGTTCTCGAAGAGCGACCGTGGCCGGACCCTCCGGTCGATGCCGTGTCGGCGGCGCTCGTCGTCGGCCTGCGCGACCGCGGCGTGGCGACGCTTGGATGGACGGGATCGGCCCGCCGCCTGCAGGCGCGCATCGCCTGGGCGCGGGCGGAAGGGGCCGATCTG
>JBMYPI010000146.1:0-6016 GCA_049600155.1 Rubricella sp. | reverse complement strand
GGCCAGTCGCAATTCATTTGCGCTATAGCGGCGCGGGGCGAGTTCGATCTGGCGGATCATATCCGCGATGGTGCGGTTGATCGGCGCTGTCCGGCCGAGGCTTTCGGCAAGGCGGACAACCTCGCCGTTGAGCCAGTCGATCTCCGTTGTGCGACCCGCGGCGATGTCGTCGGCCATGGAGGAGCGCGCGCTCGCGTCGATCTTCTGTAGGCGGAGGCCGATGGGCCGGAAGAACCAGTCGGGCGTTTCGAGAAACGCGGGGACGAGGGACGGGGGCAGGGCGGTTCCCCTGGCGGGAACGATTCCTGCTCCGGCCAGGAGTGCGAGTGCTTCCCGCTGGGCGGCGGCGAGGACGCGACGATAGCCGCGAATGGAAAGTTCGTCCTGCAAGGAGAGGCCCGAGAGTGCATTGATCGCGTTGTTGAGGTTGAGGAGGAGCTTGCCCCAGAGGACCGGTTCCATGTCGCCTAATGTTCGTACGGCCGGCAGGTTTCGCGTCAGCGGATGATCCTGCACGGCCACCGTGCCGCCACTCGCCCGATGCCAATGGCCCGGCGCGGGAGAGATGACATTGAAGGGCACCATCCCGGCCAGGACGGTTCGCCCCGGAAAGCGCTCCGCCACGATCCCAGGCGGCGAGATGCCATTCATGAGGGTCAGGACGGGGATGGCGTCGGGCAGGTCGTCGAGCGCGGCGGCGAGTGCTGGCCCCTTGACCGCGACGACGATGAGATCGCATCGGGCGAGGGCACCGGGATCGGTTGTGGCGGTGAACTGACCCGGTGAGAGCCGGATCTCATCGCCGCCTGTGAGGCGGAGGCCATGCGTATTCAGCGCATCGACGATGCGCGCCCGCCCCACGAGCGTGACCTGCGCGCCGCCTGCCGCCCACATAGCCCCGACGAAGCAGCCTATCGCGCCCGCGCCGAGGATGCCGATCCTGACCGTCACCGGAACATCAGCCCCACGCCGAAGGCGACCGCCGCGCAGACACCTCCGATGAGGAGGGTCTCGGCGATGGCGCGGGTGTACCCCTCGCCCGAAACACGCGCCCTGAGCGCGCCGAGGAGCGCGAGCGCGAGGAAGGCACCGAGGATGGAGAGGCGGAACGTCCCCGGCTCGGGCGGCAGGAGGAAGTAGGGCAGGAGGGGGATCAGCCCGAACAGGATGAACGACAGGAAGGTGGCCGAAGCGTTCAGCGCCGGTGTCTCGTCCGTCGGATCGGCGAGGCCGACGCGGTAGCGCATCATGAGGTCCGTCGCGATGCGCGGATGCTCGCGCAGATGCCCGCCAAGATGGGCCGCATCGGCGGGCGAGAGGCCCTGCGCCCGCAGCACGTCCACAAGCTCATGCCCGTTGTTCGAAAGGCGCGCTTCTTCCGCCCTGCGGGTGCGCTCGAAGACCGTGCGTTGCGCGCGGGCGGAGAGGAATTCGCCGAGGCCCATCGATGTCGCGTCCGCCAAGAGGTTGGCCAGGCCGAAAAGGAGAACCGCGACCCCCGCCAGTTCGAGCGCGCCATGGGCCTGCGCCCCGGCGAAACCGGCGACCACGGCGAAGGTCGTGACGATGCCGTCATTCCCGCCATAGACGATCTGGCGCAGAAGGCTCTGGAGCGGCGTGAGCGGGCGGGACATCGGCTGGCTTTCACGGGGCGTTTGTTGTTCCACGGTGCGAAAGACCCGCGCATCATGCAACCCGCCATGACAGATGCACGCATTGACGGAAGGTCGCACAGGAGGCATGTCCATTTGCAAACACTTGGGAAGGAGACGTCATGGCTCCCCGCGATCTGAAGATCCCCGGCGAGCGCCACCCCGAAAAGGCGCACCGCCCCGACAACGCCCAGCCGAAGAAACCGGACTGGATCCGCGTGAAGGCGCCCACCTCGAAGGGTTATTTCGAAACCCACAAGGTGATCCGCGAACACAAGCTCGTCACCGTCTGCGAGGAGGCCGGCTGCCCCAATGCGGGCGAGTGCTGGGCGCAGGGCCACGCGACCATGATGATCATGGGCGAGATCTGCACCCGTGGCTGCACCTTCTGTAACGTCGCGACCGGCCGGCCCGATGAGCTCGACGCGTTCGAGCCGGTGCGGGTGGCCGATGCCGTCGCGAAGCTGGGGCTGAACCACGTCGTGATCACCTCCGTCGATCGGGACGATCTCGAGGATGGCGGTGCGGAGCATTTCGCCCGGACGATCCGGGCGATCCGCCACAAATGCCCCGACACGACGATCGAGATCCTCACGCCCGATTTCCTCAAATGCGCCCCGAGCGCGCTGGAAACGGTCGTCGCGGCGAAGCCGGACGTGTTCAACCACAACCTCGAAACCGTGCCGGGCCTCTATCATGACGTGCGCCCGGGTGCCCGCTACTTCCACTCGCTGCGGCTGTTGCAGCGCGTGAAGGAACTCGACCCCACGATGTTCACCAAGTCGGGCATCATGGTGGGGCTGGGCGAGAACCGGAAGGAAGTCCTGCAGGTGATGGACGACATGCGGTCCGCCGATGTCGATTTCCTCACCATCGGGCAGTATCTGCAACCGACGCCGAAGCATCACCGGGTGGACAGGTTCGTGACACCCGATGAGTTCAGGTCCTATGAAAAGGCCGCCTGGGGCAAGGGCTTCCTGATGGTGTCGGCGACGCCGCTCACCCGGTCGAGCTATCATGCGGGCGACGATTTCGCGCGGCTGCGCGAGGCGCGTCTGAAGAGGCTCGCCGAGGCGTGATCCCTATCGGGGCAGGAGGCGTGTCACGGCCTCCGTCCCGGCGCGCACCCGCTCCTCGTCGAGAATCATCGGGATGTAATTCCCCCGGCGCCAGAGCACGGCGAGATCATCGTAGTGTTCCGAGAGCGGGTGACCGCTCTGTCCCGTCGAAATGATCATGCGCGATCCTTCTGGATCCCCGAAATCGTAGACGACGCGCAGCGCGGCCGCGTGCACGTTGAGGAAGGGATCGGGATCCTCGGCGCTCATGCGTCCGCGCATCAGCGTGTGATCGCCACCCGAGGTCGGCTGGACGATGTTGGCGAAGAACCGCACAAGGGGGACATTCGACAGGACTTCGTGCTCGTGCACCGCGAGATGCGCTTCGCCCCAGCGCCAGGCCTCCACCCGGTCCCCGTAGCGGCCGCGCGCCCAGGCGAGAGCATCGTCGAGGGCCAGCCGTGCGATCTGATCGCAGGTTTCGACCGCGCGGGAGGTGACGATATCGCACCACTCCGAGGCGCCCGCCACGTCGCGGAACACCCGCTCGATGAAAAGAGGATCGAGAGGGCCGAGCCGATCGGCCACCGGGCCCAGTTCGTCGCGGACGAGGCGGCGCTCGAGCGCCCGGATCCACGCTGCATAGACGAGCGCCTCCGGCCCGTGTTCCGACATTTCGCCGTTCCACTCCGCAAGTCGCTCCAGCGCGACGCGGCGGAGCGGCGCAAGGTCGTCCTCGTCGGTTTCGCTCGCCTGCCACCACAGATCGCGCCCGATCAGGGGGAGAAGCGTTCGCGCTGCGGGGGAGATCGTATCCGTCTGCGCTTCAATAAGGCTTTCGACGGTATGGAACTCGCGCTCGGCCAGCAGGCGTCGCGCCCGGTGTATGCGCTGGCTGTCGCCCCAGGAATAGCTGACATGCCGGGGGAAGGGCGCATCCGTCGTGCGGTTGTTCGTGTTCAGCACCAGCCCGCTTTCGGGGCGGAAGATGACCGGGTTCGATTCGAAGGGCAGGTAGCCGCGCCAGTCATTGTCCTCCACCCACCCGGGGACGGGCAGGCGGCCTTGCCCGGCATGGGTCTCGCGGCGGAAGGGCTGCCGCCCCATCACCTGGAAGGCGACCGCCTCGCGATCGGCCATGACGACGTTCTGCGCGGGTGCGATGAGCGGGCGAAGCGCCTCGCGGCCCTCGGCCACCGTCCGGGCGCGCATGAGGTTCATCAGCGTGTCCATGCTGCGATCCGACGGATCGAGTGCCGTCCAGGCGAGCGCCGCAACGTGGCCGGGCGGTGTGATCGCGTCCACCCCCCATGTATCGCCGGGAATGATAGGGCCGTGGCGCGTGCGCCGCAGGGTGACGCTGCGCGCAGGCTCCCCGGCAACCCCGATCAGGACGGTCCGGCTGCGGATCGGTTCGGAGCCGTCGGGCGTCAGAACGTTGTCGGGGTTCTCGGGATCGAGGCGTTCGATATAGATGTCGGTGTCGTCGAGATAGGCGGTCGTCAGCCCCCATCCGAAGGCCTCGTTCCGTCCGATCAGGATGCCAGGAAGCCCCGGGATCGTGCCGCCGATCACGCCGCCCGTTCCTTCCAGCTCCATCCGCGCGAGCATCCAGATCGAGGGCGCCGTGAGGCCCAGATGCGGATCGGAGGCCATCAGCGTCGCCCCGGTGGCGGAGCGGCTGGGATCGGCCGCCCAGGCGTTGGACGCACCGGCCAGATGCAGCGGGGGCAGGGGGCTCAACCGGGCCTGTCGTTCGAGGGGTTCGGTGCGGGGGCTCAGGCCGGGAAAGAGCGACCCGAAATCGGGATCGGGCCGGGTGCCCAGATCGGGCATCGGAGGAACGGGCAGGATATCGTCGAGCCGTTCGGGCGAAAGCAGTAGCGAGAGCTCGGCGCGCAGGATTTCCGCCTCGGCATGGCCGGTGAGTTGCAGGGCCATGATCCGGTTCACGGCGATCGAGTCCGCTGGCGTCCAGGGTTCGATCTCCGCACCGAAGAGGAAGAATTCCGGCGCGCCGCGCCCGAGCGCCTCTTCGTTGACCTGCGCGATGCGGGCATTGACGCCCGCCGCATAGGCCGCAAGCGCGGCCTGCGTTTCCTCCGACTGGTTCGGCACCATCGCCCGGGCGACGCCGTAGAGATCGATCGTGCGCAGGAATACGTCGATATCGAAGGTCGCCTCGCCGAAAAGCTCGCTCAACCTGCCCTGGGCGGTCCGGCGCAGCATCGTCATCTGCCACAGCCTGTCCTGGGCATGGACATAGCCCAGCCCGAAGAACACGTCCTGGTCGCTCTCGCCGAAGATGTGGGGCACGGCGTGCCTGTCCCGAAGGATCTCGACCTCTCCGGTGATTCCGCTCACCCGCACGGTGCGGTCGTAATCGGGCAGCGAGCCGGCGGCGAAGTAGTAGACCAGCGCGAGCGCCAATGCGATCAGCGCAGCCGCGCCAACAAGGATCCGGACAAGCCAGCGAAACAGCGTGACCATGCGCAAGACGCCCTTCTTCCAGTGTCTCCAGCCTTGGATGACGGACGTATCAGCCCCGCGCGCCGCCGTCACCCTCATGCGGCATCCCCGTGGCTTGAGGGCGGGACGGGGGCGCGCTATCACCCGGCGCAGACCAGCAGGGAGCAGCCTTCCATGGATTTCGACCGTTCCATCAAGATCGCACCGTCCATCCTGTCCGCCGATTTCGCGGCCCTGGGGGCGGAGATCGCCGCCGTCGAGGCGCAGGGCGCGGACTGGATCCATGTCGATCCGATGGACGGGCATTTCGTGCCGAACCTCACCATCGGGCCGAATGTCGTCGCCGCGATCCGGCCCCATGTGAGGACCTTCATGGATGTCCACCTGATGATCGCGCCCGCCGATCCCTATCTGGAGGCCTTCGCCAAGGCCGGGTCCGACATCATCACCATTCACGCCGAGGCCGGGCCGCATCTGGACCGCTCGTTGCAGGTGATCCGGGGGCTCGGCAAGAAGACGGGTGTCGCGCTCAACATGACGACGCCGCTGTCGGTGATCGAGCATATCCTCGACCAGATCGACCTCATCCTCGTGATGACGATCAATCCCGGCTTCGGCGGCCAGAAATTCACCCATTCGATGGTCGAGAAGGTGGCCCAGGCCCGCGCGATGGTGGGCGAGCGTCCGATCCATATCGAGGTCGATGGCGGGATCGATCCGCAGACGGCCCCGCTCGTCGCGGGGGCGGGGGCCGACGTCCTTGTAGCCGGATCCGCCGTGTTCCGTGGCGGAAGTGTCGAGAACCCGATGCCCTATGGCGAGAACATCACCGCGATC
>JBMYPI010000145.1:0-6117 GCA_049600155.1 Rubricella sp. | reverse complement strand
TTCCAACGCATACTCGTGATAACGCCTCAGCCAACAGCGCCCGACTGGCGGGCCTTGCGGAGCGCGCGGATATCGTCGCTCGTCACCGCATCGCGTTGCTTGCGCACGCGCACCACTTCTCTGGTCTTCGCCGTTCGGGCCACCATCATCGTCTTGATGAGGATGACGAAGGCGACGATCACCACCGCCGCGATCGCGAGAAGTTCAATGCTGTCGCCGCCCTGGGCCCGCGACAGGAGAAGCTGCGCGTCGCGCTGCATCACGTCTGCTTCGAACATAATCGTTCCCCCTCAAAGCAACCAATTCCCCCATCGCCCACTCAACTGAAAGGTGAAGGCGAAAAGAAGGCAGACAAGGGGCGGTTTCGCGTCGAGGGGTTAACGCTCAGTCGACAAACGCTTTTTCGATGACGAAATGACCGGGGGCGCTGTTCGATCCCTCGGTCAGGCCGGCCTGTTCGCACAATTGCTTGTGATCCTGGAGCATCGCCATCGAGCCGCAGATCATCACGCGATCGGCTTCGGGGTTCAGGGCCGCCCCGGTCGCTTCCGCGAAACGGCCGTCGCGGATCCAGTCGGTCATGCGGCCCATGAGCGGGCTTTCCTCGCGCGTCGTCGTGCACAGGTGGACCAGCTTGTCGCCCACGATCTCCGACAGGATCTCGTCGGAGCGGATCTGATCCACCAGATGCTTGCCGTAGTCGAGTTCGCCCACCTCGCGGCAGGTATGGGTCAGGATGACCTCGTCGAACTTCTCATAGGTCTCGGGGTCGCGGATGACACTGGCGAAGGGCGCGATCCCCGTCCCGGTGGAAAAGCAGATCAGCCGCTTGCCCGGCAGAAGCGCGTCATGCACCAGCGTGCCGACCGGTTTGGCGCGCATCACGATGCTGTCGCCCGGCTGAAGGTGCTGGAGACGGGAGGTCAACGGCCCGTCCTCGACCTTGATGGAATAGAACTCCAACTCCTCCGCCCAGTTGGGGCTTGCGATGGAATAGGCGCGCACGAGCGGCTTTTCATCGACGACGAGGCCGATCATCACGAATTCGCCCGAGCGGAACCGCAGCGAGGGCGGGCGTTCGGTCGTGAAGCTGAAAGTCCTGTCCGTCCAGTGCCGGACGGAATGGACCTTGAGGAAGCTGACGCCCCTCAGCGCCTTGGGCAGTTCGTCCGCCGGAAGCTCTGCGAAATCGGTCATCGGTTGCCTCTCGAAATCATCAGGCATGTGGCTATCCCATCTCCAATCGCGGCGAAAGGCCCCGGACTTGCGCCCTTTCGCCCCGCTTTCATTGACTTTCGCGGCCGGAACCGGCATGTGTCGCCCCGTTAAGGCCGTGCGCCAATCCGGGCGCGCGCGGGGTCGCAGGGATGTTTTGCGGCCACTGGAAACAAGCCGCATTGATCTGAACCAAGGACCTGCATGACCACTTTCCAAGACCTCGACCTGAACGAGGACGTTCTTCGCGCCGTCACCGAGGCCGGCTACGAGAAACCGACGCCGATCCAGGAGAAGGCGATCCCCGAGGCGCTGAAGGGGCGCGACGTGCTCGGCATCGCGCAGACCGGAACCGGCAAGACGGCGAGCTTCACGCTCCCGATGCTGACGGTCCTCGCCCAGGGCCGTGCCCGGGCACGGATGCCGCGTTCGCTGATCCTGTGCCCGACGCGCGAACTGGCCGCTCAGGTGGCGGAGAATTTCGAGACCTATGGCAAGCACCTGAAGCTCACCATGGCGCTTCTGATCGGCGGCGTCTCCTTCAAGGATCAGGACACCAAGATCAATCGCGGCGTCGACGTGCTGATCGCGACGCCGGGCCGCCTTCTCGACCATTTCGAGCGAGGCAAGCTCCTGCTCAACGGTGTGCAGATCATGGTGGTCGACGAAGCCGACAGGATGCTCGACATGGGTTTCATCCCCGATATCGAGCGGATCTTCGGCCTTCTGCCCTTCACCCGGCAAACGCTGTTCTTCTCCGCCACGATGGCGCCCGAGATCACCCGCATCACCGAGACCTTCCTGCACAACCCCGTGCGGGTCGAGGTCGCGCGGCAGGCGACGACAAGCGAGAACATCACGCAGGGCGTTTGCCACATGCGCCCCTCCCGGCGGGACCGCGCCGACAAGGAGAAGCGCGATCTTCTGCGCGCCCTGATTTCGGCGGAAGAGAATCTGACCAACGGCATCGTGTTCTGCAACCGCAAGCGCGATGTGGATATCGTCGCGAAGTCGCTCAAGAAGCACGGCTTCAACGCGGCGCCGATTCATGGCGATCTCGACCAATCCCTCCGGACGAAGACGCTCGACGGCTTCCGCTCCGGTGAACTGACGCTTCTGATCGCCTCCGATGTGGCGGCGCGCGGTCTCGACATCCCCAACGTCTCACACGTCTTCAACTACGACGTGCCGATCCATTCGGAGGATTACGTCCACCGGATCGGGCGAACGGGCCGTGCGGGCCGCAAGGGCCGCGCGATCATGATCTGCCTGCCTTCGGACGAGAAATACCTCGATGCGATCCAGAGCCTCGTGAAGCTCGAGATCCCAAGGATCGAGAACCCGCTCGGCGCTGCTTCCCCGGAAGCCGACCCGGCAGGGGAGGACGCGAAGGCCGAGAAGCCCGCAAGGCGGTCCCGCACGCGCAGCCGCTCCAAGCCGAAGGCGGAGGATGAGACATCCACCGGCCAGAGCGCTCCGGAAAAGACCGAGGCGAAATCGAAAACGGCCGAAAAGCCCCCGCGCGACGAGAAACCCCGCCGCCAGGGCCGCGGCGGCGGCAAGGGGCGCGACAACAGGGTCGTCGGCATGGGCGATCACGTCCCCGCCTTCCTGCTGCGCGATCTGCGCGGCAAGGCGAAAAAGGCCACCGCGGAAGTTTCTGACGACAGCGCGGAAAGCACTGGCGAGAACGACGAGGATCAGGCGGCCTGAGCCTCTCGCGACGGCGGCGCAGGAATACTCGATGGGGAAATCCTTCGGGTCGAAGGATTCTCATCGTGCCCTGCTAGGCCTCGATCCGGTTGATCATCACGTGGACCTCGGGCTTCTTGCCGATCAGGCGGTTCGTGACGTTCTTCACCCGCGATTCGACGAGCCGCTCCACGGCTTCATCATCGGCCCGCTCCCGGCGCTTGGCGCGTTCGAGCGCGCCCGTGATGTCTGTCTCCAGCGCCTCTTCGAGGTTTTCCGGCTGCGTCTCCGTGAAGAGCCCCCGGACCTCCACCCACGCGTCGCCCATCAGCTCCGCCCTGTCGTCGAAGACGATGTTGACGATGGCGAGACCCCGTTCGGACATCCGCAGCCGATCGCGCACGATCCCATCCATCGCGCCATACATCACCGTTCCATCGATATAGCGGCGGCCCGTCTCGATCTGGTCGAGCACGACAGGCCCCTCTTCCGTGAGCGCCGTCAACGCACCGTTGGGCGCGACGGCGGAGGGGATACCCGCCTCCTCCGCAAGGCGCGCATGTTCGGCGAGGTGCCTGAACTCACCATGCATGGGAACGAGGCCCTTCGGTTTCGTGGCCGCATGCATCGCCTGCAGGTCCGGCCGGTTCGCGTGGCCCGAGACGTGGTAGAGACCGCCAGCGTCATCCACCACCCGGACGCCCTGGGCTGCGAGCATGTTCTGGATATCGCCCACGGCGGTTTCGTTACCGGGGATCGTCTTCGAGGAGAACAGGAACGTATCCCCGTGGCGGAGCGTGATCTTGCCGTAGCCGCCGCGGGCAAGCTGGGCGGAGGCCGCGCGCCGCTCCCCCTGGCTGCCGGAGGCGAGGATGAAGAGGTGTTCGGCCGGAATACCCTCCGCATCCCGCGCATCGAGCGTGTCGGGGAAATCGGTGAGAAGGCCAACCGAACGCGCGGTCGAGATCATCCGGTGCATCGCCCGCCCGATCACGACCACCGAGCGGCCCGCCGCCTGCGCGGCCTGTGCGAGTGTGCGCAGGCGTGCGACGTTCGAGGCGAAAGTCGTCGCCACGACCATCCCGTCCGCCTTGCGCATCAGTTCGGTCACCGGCTCGACCAGATCGGCCTCGGACCGGCCCGGGTTGGGGCTGAAGACGTTCGTGGAATCGCAGACAAGCGCGAGGAGCCCGTCCTTCGAAACGTCGCGCAGCGCGCCCTCGTCGTAAGGCTCACCGACAAGCGGCGTCGGATCGGCCTTCCAGTCGCCGGTGTGGAGGATACGGCCCTTGGGCGTGTCGATCACCAGCGCCGAGGTTTCCGGCACGGAGTGGGAGATGGGCAGGAACCCCACGGTGAAGGGCCCAGCCTCGACCGTTTCGGGCCAGGCGCCGACGATGCGGATTTCGGCGGGGTCCGCGCCCGCTTCCTCCATCTTCATCTTCGCGATCTCGCCCGTGAAGCGGCGCGCGTAGACGGGAGCCTTCAGGCCGGGCCAGAGCCGCCCGATCGCGCCCACATGATCCTCGTGGGCATGGGTTATGAAGATCGCGTCGAGCTGGTCCGCGCGTTCCTCGATGAAGGCGGGATCGGGGGTGATCAGGTCCACGCCCGGGGCACGGCCATCCTCGGGGAAGGTCACCCCGCAATCGACCATGATCCAGCGGCGGGCCGCCCCCTCGCCATAGCCGTAGAGATACATGTTCATCCCGATCTCGCCTGCCCCGCCGAGGGCGAGGAAGACGGGCGCGTCATTGGTCTTTTTCATTCGCGATTCAATCTGTTGATGAGCACCAGCCCGTGCATCGTCAGCTGCGTGTCGATCGCATCGATCATCGTGGTGCCCTGGTTGAAAAGGGTCGAGAGGCCGCCCGTGGCGACGATTTTCATGGGCCGCTCCCGTTCGGCCCGAATCCGTGTGCAGATGCCTTCGATCAGGCCGACATAGCCCCAGAACACGCCCGACTGCATGCAATCGACGGTGTTGGTCCCGACGACGCGCTGCGGCTTCGTCACGTCCACATGGGGAAGCGCTGCTGCGGCATCATGTAAGGCCTTGAGGCTGAGATTCACCCCCGGCGCGATCACGCCGCCGACATAGGCACCATCGTGGTCGACCACGTCGAAGGTCGTCGCCGTGCCGAAATCGAGCACGATCAGGTCCCCACCGAACCTGTCATGGGCGCCGACAGTGTTCACCAGCCTGTCCGCGCCGACCTGCGTATCGGCATCGACGCGCACCTCGACGCCCAGCTTGCACTTGTCCTTGCCGACGACGACGGGCCGGGTGTTGAAATACCGGTCGCATAGGACGCGGAGGTTGAACACGACCTGCGGCACGACCGAGGAGATCACCACCTCGGTGATGTCCGCGCGGACGCCGGTGAACTCCATCAACTGGCGCAGCCAGACGTAATACTGATCCGCCGTCCGCTGCTGGTAGGTGGAGCAGCGCCATTCCGCGAGGAAGCGCTCGCCGTCATGGATGGCGAAGACTGTGTTGGTGTTGCCCACGTCGATGGCGAGAAGCATCGCGCGCCTCCCCCTTCTAGAAGAAGATATCCGCGGCAGGGATGGCCTGCCGCCCTTGCCCGGTGTCGATCACGATTGCGCCGGTGTCGTCAATGCCCTCGAACCGGCCGGAGACCGTCCGGCCCGGCATCCGGGCGGTGACGACCGCGCCGCGATTGGCGGCGCGGGCGAGCCAGGCCTCCCGGACGGGGGCGAAGCCCTCCGCTTCGAGAAGGGCGTCCCACCGTGCGAAGGCCGCCGCCAGTTCATCGAAGAGCGCATCGGGCACGATCCGCATGCCCGTCCGCTCCAGAAGGTTGGCGGCGGGGAGCGCATGCTCTTCCAGCATCTCCTGCGGGGGATGGGCGACGAGATTGACCCCGACCCCGATCACCAGAAGCCCGTCACGGCTTTCCAGGAGGATGCCCGCGATCTTGCGGCCTTCCATCAGCACGTCATTGGGCCATTTCAGCGCCATGAGGTCACCGCGCCCCGTCAGCGCATCGAGCGCATCGAAGAGGGCGAGCGACATGGTGAAGGAGCGGAGCGCCCATGCCTCCGGCCCACCTGGCGGGCGAAACGCGATGGAAGCGGCGAAATTGCAGGCTGCCGATGTGCTGCTACTCGATACGGCCGGCCGCCTGCATGTCGACGAAGCGCTGATGGCGGAAATGAAGGCGGTATCCGCCACCGCCAGCC
>JBMYPI010000144.1:0-6142 GCA_049600155.1 Rubricella sp. | reverse complement strand
CCAGCCGAACAGAAGCGCATCCTGCCCCCCGGGCACGGCACGGGTGAGGGACTGGAAGAGGTGATGATGGGTGTTCACGAGGCCGGGGGTCACGACGCAACCCGAGGCTTCGACGATCGCGGCCCCTCGTGCCTCGGCTGCGCCGATCGCCGCGATCGCGCCCCCCTCGATCAGAAGAGACGCGCCGCGCAATTCCTGCCGCGCGCCATCCATCGTGACGATGGCATCGGCGTTCCGGATGAGGGTCCGTCGTGGGGCGCTCATTCCGCCGGCGTCACGTCCTGCGCCTTGCGCCCCCGCAGGACGGCCCACGCCTTGCGGAACGGAAGCGCGTAGAGCGCGAGAAGGGAGCGGTATTCGGGGGTCTCCTCACCAAGGCCGTACCCCGAAACCTCCCGCCCGGACGGGATGTAGAGCGTCCCGGCCATCCGATCCCAGATCGCGAGGCTCCCGCCCATGTTCTTGTCGAAATGCCTCGGATCGTCGGAATGGTGGATATGGTGCATCGCGGGCGAGATCAGCCAGCGTTCGACACGGGGCCCGAAGCGGACCCAGATCGGGCTGTGCCGCAGCACGCCGCCGATTATGTTGGATGCGAACCAGAGCACGTTCGCGCCACTCACCGTGATGACGGTAAGCTGTTCGCCGAAGAAACCGATGAAGATCCCGTTCACGGAACTGATGCTGATCGTCATGATCAGCATGAACAGGAGCACGTCGACGGGATGATGACGCTCCGCCGTGGCGAAGTTCAGATGCTCGGCGGAATGGTGGACCTTGTGGAACTCCCACAGGAAGGGAATCCTGTGCTGGAGGTAGTGGACCCACCAGCGCACGAAATCATTGACGACATAGAGGCTCAGCGTCAGCGCCCCGGCGAGGAGGAGCGCGTTCGCATCGGTCACCTCGCCGCTGACGCCGGCGAACCGGATGCCCGAAGCGATCCAGTCCTGGAGGACCGCGAAATGCGAGACGAGCCATGCCGTCATCACCAGGTAGATCATCGGGTTGAGGACCATGACCGCGTAATCGTTGATCGCCGAGCGCGACAACCACACGTCCCGGGCGAAGAACACCTCGGAGAAGCTCCGTTCGTCCCGCGAGAACCGGTGCGCGAGGACCGCGATCAGCATTCCGAAGGCGAGATAGATGTAGAAGAAGCGCAGGTTCGGATTGTCGGCCACACCGACGATCCGTGAAAGCGCGGCATCCGCGAAATCGATCAGTTCCATCGCGCACCCCTCCAGCACGAAGACGGTGGAGGATACCTTCCCCCGGTCGGGGCTGTCCAGCGACGTGGCAGGCGGCCTATTTCGTGCCGAACATCCTGTCGCCCGCATCGCCGAGGCCGGGCATGATATAGCCCTTCTCGTTGAGCTTGCTGTCGAGCGCGGCCGTCACGATCGGGACGTCGGGATGGGCATCCTTCATCCGCGCAACGCCCTCCGGCGCGGCGAGCAGGCAGACGAAGCGTATATCCGTCGCACCGCTCTCCTTCAGGAGGCTGATCGCCGCGGCGGAGGAATTCCCGGTCGCCAGCATCGGATCGAGCGCGATGACGCGCCGGTCGCCCAGTTCCGCGGGCACCTTGTAGTAGTATTGCACGGGCTTGAGCGTTTCCTCGTCACGATAAAGCCCCACGAAGCCGACCCGGGCCGAGGGGATGAGGTCGAGCACCCCGTCGAGAAGCCCGTTGCCCGCCCGCAGGATCGAGATCAGGGCGAGTTTCTTGCCCTTCAGCGTCGGCGCTTCCATCTCCATCAGCGGGGTCTCGATCGTCTTGGTGGTGACGGGCAGATCCCGCGTCGCCTCGAAGGCCAGAAGATGGCTGATCTCCCGCAGAAGCTGGCGGAAGACGACCGTGGGCGTGTCCTTCTCCCGCATCAGGGTCAGCTTGTGCTGGATCAGGGGATGATCGACGACGGTGAGGTGATCGCTCATGGTGTGGACTCCGTAAACAGGGGCATCAGGCGGGCGCGGGTCGCCTCGTCGCAGAAGGCGGCATTCAGCGCGGTACGGTTGCAGGCGTCGAACTCGGCCTTCGTCCAGCCGAAGGTCGCGGCGAGCGCTTCGTATTCCGCGCGCATCGTGGTGTGGAAATAGGGCGGATCGTCGGTGGAGATCGTGACCGGCACGCCCGCCCGGCGAAGTGCATCGATCGGGTGATCCGAAAGCCGGTCAAAGACCTTGAGCGCGATGTTGGAACCGGGATTGACCTCGAGCACGATCCCCTCGGCAACGAGCCGATCCACGAGCGCGGGATCCTCGATCGCACGCACGCCATGGCCGATGCGGGAGGGGCGCAGGTGATCGAGGGAGGCGCGGACGCTCTCGGGCCCCTCGACCTCGCCTGCATGGGTGGTGATCCCGAGCCCCGCCTCACGCGCGATATCGAAGGCCGACGCGAAATCGGCGGGGTGGAACAGGCTCTCGTTCCCGCCCATCCCCCAGCCCGTCAGGCGCGGGGTGAGATGCGCGACCGTCGCGCGTGCCGTGTCCGCCGCCGCATCCGGCCCGAAATGGCGCACGGCGGTGGAGATGAAGCGCACCTCGATCCCGTCCACGGCGTCGGCGCCATTCTCCATCGCGTCGAGATAGGCTGGCCAGTCCGCCAGCCCCGCGCCACAAAGCTGGGGTGCGAGGAACAATTCCGTATAGATGACGCCCTGCGCGCGACTTTGTTCGAGAACGGCGATCAGGAGGCGCCGGTAATCCTCGGGGCTTTCGAGCACCTCCGTAACCGCCTCGTAGGCGGCCAGAAAGGCCGGGAAATCCGTGAAGCGGTAGGTGTCACCCTCTATGATCGCGGACAGATCACGCCCCTTCTCGGCCGCGAGCGCGGCCATGAAGGCGGGTGGCGCGGCGCCCTCGATATGGAGGTGCAACTCCACTTTCGGCAGATCGGCGACGCTCACCACAGGGCCTTTCCGTGACTGCCGGGCTTGAGCCCCAGATGCCGCGCGATGCTTTCGCCCACATCGGCGAAACCGCAATGGCCGAAGGCCTGTGCCCCGATCCCGTGGATCAGGACGGGCACCCGCTCCCGCGTGTGGTCGGTCCCTTCCCAGGTGGGGTCGTTGCCGTGATCGGCGGTGATGATCACGAGATCACCCTCGCGCAAACGCGGCCAAAGCTCCGCCAACCGCGTGTCGAACGCCTCGATATGGCGGGCATAGCCGGACACGTCCCGCCGATGGCCGTAGAGACTGTCGAACTCCACGAAATTTGCGAAGACGAGATCGCCGTCCTGCGCCTCGTCGGTCAGCCGCAGCATCTCGTCGAACAGGCCCATGTCGTTCTTCGCCTTGTGGACCTCGGTGATCCCCTGGTGGGCGAAGATGTCCCCGATCTTGCCGACGGCGAGCGTTCGCCCGTCGGCGGCCACGACGCGATCGCAAAGCGTCGGCTCGGGCGGCGCGATGGCATAATCGCGCCGGTTGGACGTGCGCGTGAAATTCCCCGGCTCCCCCACGAAGGGCCGCGCGATGACGCGCCCCACGCGCATGGGATGCACGATCTCCGCCGCCGCCTCGCAGATTTCGTAGAGCCGCTCCAGCCCGAAATGCTCCTCATGGGCGGCGATCTGGAACACGCTGTCGGCGGAGGTGTAGCAGATCGGTTTGCCGGAACGGATATGCTCCTCCCCGAATTCCTCGATCACCGGAACGCCGGACGCGTGCCTGTTCGCGAGCGTGCCGGGCAGGCCCATCGCGGAGATCAGCTTCTCGGTCACGTCCGGGAAGGCGGGCACCTCGTGCGGGAAGTAATGCCAGTCCCAGGGGACCGGGACGCCCGCAAGCTCCCAATGGCCCGATGGGGTGTCCTTGCCCTTCGATATCTCGGTAGCAACGGCCCAGGCCCCTTCGGCCTCGGCCTCCGGCAGGGCATCACCCACGCTCAGCGCCATCGCATGGCGCAGGCCGAGCCTGTCGAGTTGGGGCGTCGAGAGCGGGCCGGAACGCCCCTCCTCCGCCCGGCCCGCCGCGCAGGCCGCCGCGATATGGCCAAGCGTGTTCGACCCCTCATCCCCGAAGGCCGCCGCATCGGGCGCGCCACCGCATCCGACCGAGTCCATGACGAGGAGGAAGGCCCGGGCCATCAGGAAATCCTCTTCTTGATGGTCTTGTAGGGCTCCGGCGCGCGGTCGGAGAAGGTGAACGCCCGGCGCACGCGCGCCTCCGCCGCATCCATCCGTTCCTCGCTCGCACCGTGGATCTCGCAGATCAGATCGCCGGGCTTGAGTTTCTTGCCCCGCCCCGCGATGCCCCAAAGGCCGACGGAATGATCGATCTTGTCGGAAGGTCGGACGCGCCCCCCGCCAAGCTCCACCACGGCATTGCCGAGCGCGCGCGTGTCCATGGCCGACACATAACACTCCTCCGTCGCGCGGATCGCCCGATGCATGGGCGCCTCCGTCAGGTAGGTGTCTGATTTCTCCAGGAAATCGGCGGGTCCGCCAAGGGCGTGGACCATTGCACTGAACTTCTCCGCCGCGCGGCCCGACACGTGGGCATCCTTCGCCATGGCACGCCCTTCCTCGGCGCTCGGCGAAAGCCCCGCCAGGAACAGCGCCTCCCCCGAAAGGGTCACCGTCACGTCGAAAAGCCGCTGGTCGATATACTCGCCCCGCAGGAACTTCGCGGCGTATTCGACCTCGATCGCATTGCCCGCACAGGGGGCGAGCGGTTCGTTCATGTCGGTGATCAGGGCCGAGGCGCGGCAGCCCGCGCCGTTGGCGACCTCGACGAGGCTGCGCGCAAGGCCGTCGGCATCCTCCGCCGTCGCCATGAACGCACCCGTTCCGACCTTCACGTCGAGCACGAGCGCATCGAGCCCGGCGGCGAGTTTCTTCGACAGGATCGACGCCGTGATCAGATCGATGCTCTCCACCGTCCCCGTCACGTCGCGAATTCCGTAGAATCGCTTGTCGGCGGGTGCGATATCGGGCGTCTGGCCGATGATCGCGCAGCCGACCTCCTTCGTCACCTTCCGCAACAGGTCCAGATCGGGCTGGGTGCGGTAGCCGGGAATGGAGTCGAACTTGTCGAGCGTTCCGCCCGTATGCCCGAGACCCCGCCCAGAGATCATCGGCACATAGGCCCCGCAGGCGGCGAGAATGGGAGCGAGGATCAGGCTCACATTGTCCCCGACACCGCCGGTGGAATGCTTGTCGACCACCGGGCCGGGCAGATCCCATTTCAGAACGGTGCCGGAGTCGCGCATCGCCTCGGTCATCGCCACGCGCTCTTCCATCGTCAGCCCGTTCAGCAGAACCGCCATCGCGAAGGCGCCGACCTGCCCCTCGGTGATCGTTTCGTCGGTCAGCCCCGCGATGAAGAACCGCATTTCCTCCGGCGAGAGGCGATCGCCGTCGCGCTTTCTGATGATGACTTCCTGCGGCAGCATCAGTAACCCTCACCCGCTTCCGGGGCATCCACACCGTCGAGCGTCGCCAGAAGCGCCGTCAGCACGCTCGATGCACCGATCCGGAAGGTCGTGGGCGTCGCCCATCCCGGCCCCATGATCTCCTCGCACAGGTCGAGATACCCCGCCGCATCCGCCGTCGTCTTGATCCCGCCCGCGGGCTTGAAACCGACGGGCAGGCCGGAGGCACGGATCGCCTCCAGAAGCAGGCGGCCGGATTGAAGCGTGGCGTTGACGGGCACCTTGCCGGTGGAGGTCTTGAGGAAGTCGGCCCCGCCTTCCAGGGCAAGCTCGCAAGCCTGCCGGATCAGCCCGGCATCGCCGAGCATCCCGGTTTCGAGGATCGCCTTCAGTTTCGCGCTGCCCGCCGCTTCCTTCACCCGGGCGACCATCGCCGTGACCTCTGCGGGGTATCCCTCCATCAGCTTGGGCCAGGGGACGACGAGGTCGATCTCGTCCGCGCCATCGGCGACGGCCTTCTCGGTCATCGCGATCACGTCCTCCACCGGTTCCAGCCCGGTGGGGAAGTTCACAACCGTTGCCACACGAACGCCGGTCGTGTGCAGGATCGCTTCGGCAAGGGAAACGAAACGCGGCCAGATGCAGACGGCGGCGACGGGGCCGTGATCGGTCAGCGCACGGGCACAGAGCGCCTCGATATCGGCTTCCGTGCAATCGTCGTTGAGATTGGTGAGGTCGAGGCAGGACAGCGCAAGCG
>JBMYPI010000143.1:0-6179 GCA_049600155.1 Rubricella sp. | reverse complement strand
CGCACTCGGCGTCAGTCGGGTGATCCGGGGTGACGGCACGGTCGAAACCCTGCCGCCCGCGGCGAAGACGGAGATGCGCGCGGGCGATGTCTGGTGGCTCGATACGCCGTCTGGGGGGGGCTACACGCCCGAGGGCTAACGCTCCGGCTCGATCCGCCGGTAGGGCTCGAATGTCAGGCCCAGAAGCCCGCCGACATGCCCCGCCGCTTCGGCGAGCTTTACCGCGCCCCGGAAAAGAACGCGCCGCCCCCGAGCGAAAGGGAAAGCGATCACGCCCGCGACGAGGAGCGGCAACGCCGAGATAAGGAATCCAAGGCCCGTCCGAAGCATCCGGATACGGACGCCCCGCTTGCCCGAGGCGACCTCGGACCGCGCATAGTGCAGGATCGTCCAATAGCGGCGGCGCAGGTGCCATGCAGGGCGCAGACGGACAGCGGGCCACCACTCGTACACCCTGATCGCGTCCGACCAGCGGATCGTCGCTCCCGATCGCGCGACTCGACTGAAGAACTCCTTGTCCTCCGATCCGGTGAACCGAAGCGCCGGATCGAACCACATCGCGGCTTCCGTAAACACCCGCCGCTTCGCGATGGCGTTGTTCGTTGCCGCCCAGTCGATCATCTCGCCATCCGCGCCGAAATGCACCTTCTCCCGGCCGAGCCAGACGGGCCGCGGCCCGTCGTGCCGGGCGAAGACGGGGCCGACATGAACGTCCCCCTCTTCTCCTTCGATCAGGTGGGCGGCCTCGATCAGCCAGTCCTCCGCGAGCGTTTCGTCATCGTCGATGAAGGCGATCCAGTCCGCCCCGATCGCGAGCGCCTCCTCGACCGAGCGGTTGCGCGCCTGGGGAATGCCGAGATCGGTGTGAAGGACATGGCGGAGCGGAAAGGGCGCATCGGCCGCGATTCCGGCCACGATGTTCGCGCAACCCTCGCGCGCCGCATTCTCGACGACGATCACGGCGAGGCGAAGCCGATCCGTCGCGCGGGCCTTCAGGATCGAACGCAGGCACTCTGCGAGGAGAACCGGCCGGTCGCGGGTGCAGATCGCGAACACGAGGAGCGGCGGGACGGGGCTGACGGTTCCGTCGGTCATTGCGATGTCGGCACTCCCGTTGCGACGGAGGCCGAGACCGGCCCCTCGCCGAACGCCGCGTCGAAGAGCGCGCGGGTATACTCCGATCGCGGGTGCTCGAAGACATCCCGCGCGGCGCCGGCCTCGACGACCAGCCCGTTGCGCATGACGAGCACCTGGTGCGAGAGCGCCCGCACGACCCGCAGGTCATGGCTGATGAACACATAGGCGAGGCCGTGGCGGCTCTGGAGCGTGCGCAGAAGCTCGACGATCTGGACCTGCACGGTCATGTCGAGTGCGCTCGTCGGTTCATCGAGGATCACAAGATCGGGCTTGAGGATCATCGCGCGGGCGATGGCGATCCGCTGGCGCTGACCGCCGGAGAATTCGTGCGGGTAGCGATCCATCGTGGCGGGGTCGAGGCCCACCTCCTGCATGATCGCGGCGACCTGTTCGCGCGTGTCGCGGCCCGAGCCGTGGACGGTCAGACCCTCGGCGATGATCTCCATCACGCTCATGCGCGGGCTGAGCGAACCGTAGGGATCCTGGAACACGACCTGCATTTGCCGCCTGAGCGGCCGCAGGGCCCGTGCGGTCAGGCCCTGGATATCGCGCCCCAGAAAGAGGATGCGCCCGTCCGAGGAGATCAGCCGCAGGAGTGCCAGCGCGAGCGTCGTCTTGCCTGACCCCGACTCGCCCACGACGCCCAGCGTCTCCCCCCGGCGCAGGGTGAAGGAGGCACCGTCCACGGCCTTCACATGGCCAGTCGTGCGACGCAGGAGACCGGTCTTGATCGGAAACCAGACCTTCAGGGTATCCGCCTCGATGACCGGCTCGGACCCGTCGGGGATAGCCCCCGGCATGCCGGATGGTTCGGCGTCGAGGAGCGTGCGCGTATAGGGATGGCGCGGCGTGTCGAACACCTCCGCGGCGCGTCCCGTCTCCACGACCTGTCCGTCCTTCATCACCGCGACACGATCCGCGATGCGGCGCACGACGTTGAGGTCATGGGTGATGAACAAGAGGCCCATGCCGCGTTCCCGCTGGAGCCGCTTGAGAAGATCGAGGATCTGCGCCTCGATCGTGACATCGAGCGCTGTCGTCGGCTCGTCGGCGATCAGCACCCTGGGATCGTTGGCAAGCGCCATTGCGATCATCACCCGCTGCCGCTGGCCGCCGGAAAGCTCGTGGGGATAGCTCTTCAACCGGCTTTCGGGGTCGCGGATGCCGACCCGATCGAGCAACTCCACGATCCGGTCGCGGGATTTCTCCCTCGGCAGCCCCTGGTGGACGAGCAGGCTCTCGGCGATCTGTTTCTCGATCGTGTGAAGCGGGTTGAGAGACGTCATCGGCTCCTGGAAGATGAAGCTGATATCGTTTCCGCGCACCGCGCGCAGCGCATCGGGGCCAAGGGCGGTGATATCCTCCCCGTTCCAGCGCACCGCGCCCTCCACGGTTGCGGTATCGGGCTGTAGCCCGACCGTCGAGAGTGCGGTGAGAGACTTGCCCGAACCCGATTCCCCGACGATGGCGAGCGTTTCGCCGGCGTCGAGGGAGAGGGACACACCCCGAACCGCCTCCACCGTGCCGAAGCGCAGGGTCAGCCCGTCGATCTCCAGCAGCGGCGCGCTCATGCGAAGGTCTTTCGCGGGTCGAACGCGTCGCGGATGCCCTCGAAGATGAAGACGAGAAGCGAAAGCATGATCGCGAAGGTGAAGAAGGCCGTGAAGCCGAGCCACCATGCATCGAGATGGTTCTTCGCCTGGAGCGTCAACTCGCCGAGCGAGGGGTAGGAGGGCGGCAGCCCGAACCCGAGATAGTCGAGCGTCGCCAGGCCCCCGATCGCGCCGGTGATGATGAACGGCAGAAGCGTCAGCGTCGCCACCATGGCGTTGGGCAGGACATGGCGGAACATGATCTGCCCGTCCGACACGCCGAGCGCGCGGGCCGCGCGGACATATTCGAAGTTTCGCGCCCTCAGGAATTCCGCACGCACCACGCCCACCAGCGCCGTCCACGAGAACACCGCGATGAGAAGCGTGAGGGTCCAGAAGCTCATCGTGAACAAAGCCGAGATGATGATCAGGATGTAGAGTGTCGGTGTCGATTGCCAGATCTCGACGAAACGCTGGAAGGCGAGGTCGGTTATGCCGCCGAAATAGCCCTGCACCGCACCCGCCGCGATCCCGATGGTCGATGCGATGATGGTGACGGCGAAAGCGAAGAGGACGGAGATCCTGAACCCGTAGATGACCCGCGCGAGCACGTCGCGCGACTGGTTGTCGGTCCCGAGCCAGTGGTTGGCGTCCGGTGCCGATGGCGCGCGTTCCACCTCGTAGTTGATGGTGTCGAAACTGTAGGGGATCGGCGGCCAGAGGATCCAACCGGCCTCGATGGGCACCCCATTCACCTCGCCATCGGCTGCGTCGGCCATGATCTCTTCGGGGTCTTCCCAGAAACAGTCCTCCAGCCCGCCTGTCACGATCAGGCACCGCACCTCGGGTGCGGGATACTCGGCCTCGGTCTCGAACTCGCCCCCGAAGGTCGTCTCCGGATAGGCGTTCAGGACGGGCATGTAGAGATCGCCGCGATACTGGACGAGGATCGGCCGGTCGTTGGCGACGAATTCGGCACAGAGCGCGATCAGGAACAGGACCGAGAAGATCCGCAGGCTCCAGAGCGCGCGGCGATTGGCGCGGAAATTGCGAATGCGGCGCCGCGTGAGGGGGGAGAGGCTCGGCATCACGTTCTGCGGCTCTCGAAATCGATGCGCGGATCGACCAGCACATACATCAGATCGGACAGAAGCCCCACGATCAGCCCGATCAGTCCGAAGACATATAGGGTGCCGAACACGACCGGATAATCCCGCGAAAGCGCGGCTTCATAGGCGAGCCGCCCCAGCCCGTCGAGGCTGAAGATCGTCTCGATGATGAGGCTGCCGGTGAAGAACACACTGATGAAGAGCCCCGGAAAACCCGCGATCACGATCAGCATCGCGTTGCGGAAGACATGCCCGTAGAGAACGCGGGATTCGGTCAGACCCTTGGCCCGCGCCGTCAGGACATACTGCTTGCGGATCTCGTCCAGAAAGCTGTTCTTCGTCAGGAGCGTCAGCGTCGCGAAGCTTGCGATCGTCGATGCGGTGACGGGCAGCGCGATGTGCCAGAAATAGTCGACGATCTTCATCCACCAGCTCAACTCCTCCCAGTTCGTCGAGGTCAGGCCGCGGGAGGGAAACCACTGCACGAAGGTGCCGCCGGCGAACAGCACGAGCAGCATCACCGCGAAGAGAAAACCGGGGATCGCGTAGGCGACGATGACGAGGCCGCTTGTCCAGGTATCGAAACGCGATCCGTCCTGAACGGCCTTGCGGATGCCGAGCGGTATGGAGATCAGGTAGGCCAGGAGCGTCGACCACAGGCCGAGGCTGATCGAGACCGGCATCTTCTCCAGCACCAGATCGACGACGGAGATGGAACGGAAGTAGCTCTCCCCGAAATCGAAGGTCAGGTAGTTCACCATCATCAACAGGAACCGTTCCACCGGCGGCCGGTCGAGCCCGAATTCGCGCTCCAGTTCCGCGATGAAGTCGGGCGGCAGACCGCGCGCGCCCTGGTAGCGGCTGTCCGATTCCGCGCCTGCGACCTCCACGCCACCGCCGGTGAAGCGATCCGTCACCTCGCCGCCCTCGGTGAGGTTCGAGATGATCTGCTCGATCGGCCCGCCCGGCACGAACTGCACGAGAACGAAATTGATCAGCATGATGCCGACAAGCGTCGGCACGATCAGGGCCAGGCGTTTGACGATATAGGCGCCCATCGGCTCAGAGCCGCCCTTCTGCGCGCAGCGCCTCCGCCCGTTCCTCGTCCCACCACCAGGTTTCGGTGCCGCGCGAATAGGGCGGCTTGATCGCGGGGCGGTCGAACACGTCGAGATAGGCGATGTTGTGTGTCGGGTTCGTCCAGTGCGGCACCCAGATATGCATCGCGCGCAGCACCCGGTCGAGAGCGGATATCGCGGTGTTGAGATCCTCGCGGGTCTGCGCCTCCTGGATGTTGCGAAGCAGGGCATCGACCCCCTCGTTGGCCACGCCCGCGACATTGGGGCTGTCCTGCGTGGCGGCGGCCCGGGATCCGAACAGGGTGTTGAGCGACGGTCCGGGCGTCAGTTGCATCCGGTAGCGGCGTGTCACCATGTCGAAATCATAATTGCGCTCGCGCTCCTGGGCCTGGGCATTGTCCACCGTCGGCGCGGTAACCTCGATCCCGAGGCGGGAGAGGTTCTCGACATAGGGGTTGATGATCCGCTCGAAGGCGGGAACGTCGTTGAGCAGGTTTATCGTGAAGGGTTCGCCCCAAGGCGTCATGCGCACGCCGTCCATCACCGGGAAACCGGCCGCCTCGAGCAGGCGGTTCGCCTCGCGCAGGCGCTGGCGATCGAGCCGCTCCGCGCCCGATACCGGCGGCACGAAGGCGGGTTCGGTGAACACCGTTTCGGGGATGAATTCCCGGATCGGTTCCAGAAGCGCCAGTTCCGCCTCGCTCGGCATCCCTTCCGCTTCCAGCGGGGAGTTTTCCCAGAAACTGTCCGTCCGGCGGTAGAGATCGTAGAACAGCGTGCGGTTCGACCACTCGAAATTGAACATCATCGCGATCGCTTCGCGGACGCGTGGATCCTCGAATTCGGGCCGACGCAGGTTGAACCAGAAGCCCTGCGTGCCCGAAGGCGTGCCATCCTCGATCTGCTCTCGGATCTGCCAGCCCTCGTTGATCGCGGGGTAGTCGTAGCCGGTGCCCCAGACCTGGCTCGAGAACTCCTCGCGGAAGTTGTAGACGCCCGCGCGAAACCCTTCGAAGGCCGCGGTGTAGTCGGCGTAGTATTCGTATCGAACGGTGTCGAAATTGTCCTGGCCGACATTCACGGGCAGATCGGCCGCCCAGTAATCCTCGTTGCGAAGATAGGTGACCGAACGGCCCGGATCGGCCTCGCCGAGCAGATAGGCGCTGGAGCCGAGCCACGGTTCGAGGCCGGGCTCATCGAAGCTGCGGCCCGTTTCCTCGCCATACGCACGGGAAAACACCGGCAGCGAACCGACGAGGGAG
>JBMYPI010000142.1:0-6194 GCA_049600155.1 Rubricella sp. | reverse complement strand
TTCGACGATACTCCACAGTCCCGGGACGAAGACCAGCCCGAGGATGAAGCCCACGTTGACCATCATCGCGAGCGCGAGCGGCAAGGCGAGGATCTGGCTCTCGGCGTTCGAGGCCCGCGCCTTCGTCCAGCCGTCACCGAGCCGGAAGCGCCGCAACTCCGCGATGTTCCAGATCAGGAGCCGAATCTGGAGAAGGGCGAAAGCCGCGATGCCGAGAAGCGCCCCGACGATCGCTGCCTGGAGAACGGGGCCGCCCGTCGTCAACGCCGCGGAGATATCCTCGAAGATCGGGACGGGCCGGCCCGGATGGGGCACCCAGAACATCAGCCACATGAAGAATGACACGGTGAGCCCGCCCGCACCAACGGATGCGAGAAGGTAGAGCGGGCCGTAGCCGTCGCCCTTGGACGGGGGAAAGATGGACATCGTCGGTCTCCTTAATATTCGATCAAACGAATATATAGGTCGCCTCGGGGCCATTGGGTTTGATTTGGATCAACAATATTCAATAAATCGAATGTTCAGGCGATCCAGCGGGTGACCGCCTGTGCGAACGCTTCCACCTCCTCGGCGGCGCGCGAGCGCGGCTGGACTTCCGCTGCCGACTTGCCGCTGAGGAAGGCCGTGGCGAACACGACCCGATTGCCCAGCCGGGCCTCGAGGAGCGGCGCCTCGATCATCGCTGTCAGTTCATCGACGGCTCCGCCGCGTGGCGGGACGCGATTGAGCAGGACCGATACGGGCGTCTTTTCCTTGCCGGCCATCTCGATCACGGGATCGAGCGCCCAGACATCCATTGCCGACGGCTGGCAGGGGGCGATCACCGCGTCGCTGTCGCGGATCGTGGCGCGCAGGAGAATGTCCGCATTGCCGGGGCAATCGACGAGAACGAAGTCGTGGTCCCGTTTGGCCGCCCGCATGTCCGAGCTTGCCTTCCAGTCCGATGAGCGGATGCAGGTCAGGTCGTCGCTTTCGCGCAGATCCGCCCATCGATGCAGCGATGCCTGCGGGTCGAGGTCGATCAGGGCGACGCCGAGCCCCCGTTGTGAAAGCGCGACGGCGAGCTGAACGAGGGCGGTGGTCTTGCCCGCGCCGCCCTTCTGCTGAGCGAATGTCACGATTGTTCCCATGGCCGACCCCCGGATGCTGCGATGCACAACGACTATGGAAGGGCCGGGACGCCTCGCGCAAGGCACACGGGGCCGCAGCCCCCGTCAGGATCGGTTCAGGCGATAGCTTCCCTCGGGCAGATCGAGCGCCATGCCCAGTTCCCTGAGTTGATCCATCGTCAGCACGACGCGATGGCCGCGCTCGGTGTGGGGATCGACCTGTTCGAGGACGGCGCTGTCGTCGAATACCGTGATCGTCACATCGGCGCCGCGCCCCGATTCATCCACCAGCGTGATGACGGAGCCGTCGAATTCGTGCTCGATGGTGAACATGAGAAAAGGCCCTCCCCAGCGCTACTATGGGGAGGGGGTGGAGGCCCCGCAAGCCCTTGCCAGCGCGCCGATATCGGGCCAGTCGAGCCGGATCGCGGTGACCGGACTGTCGAAATGGTCGTCCAGACCGCGCCATGTCTCGACCGCGCCGAGGCCACGGTAGAACGCTTCGGCCGCCCCGTTTCCTTCGAGCACGAGAAGATGGGCGGCAGATAGCCCTTCTTCGGCGATCCGTTCGGCGGCCCAGCCAAGCAGGCGGCGGCCAAGCCCCTTGCCGCGATGGGCCGCGGTGACATGGAGGTTGTCGATCAGGGCGCTCGGCGCGATCGGCTTCACCGAGACGAACGCGGCGATCGTCCCGCGATCCTCGACCACCGCAACAAGGCGGCCGTCCTGAGCGGGTCGTGCGAGCCACTGTTCGCGCAGCGCTGGCGGCGCGTCATCGTCGAGGAATGCATCGGGCAGTGTGCCGCGATAGGTCGCCTGCCAGTTCGCGACATGCAGATCCGCGATCGCGGGGCGATCGGCGTCGACGGCCCGCCGCAGGATCACACCCGGTGCCCCCAGAGATCGTATTCGGAGGACTCGTCGACCTCCACCGTGAGGATATCGCCGGGCGAAAGCCCCTGGAATCCCTTGTCGATGAAGAGGTTGCCATCGATTTCCGGCGCGTCGGCCTTCGTTCGGCAGACGGCGCCGTCCTCGTCCACCTCGTCGACGATGACGTCGAGCCTCTGACCGACCTTCGCGGCGAGCTTCTCCTCGGAGATGCGGGAGGCGACCTCCATGAAGCGGGCGAAGCGCTCCTCCTTCTCCGCCTCGGGAACGTGATCCGGCAGGGCATTCGCCCGCGCGCCGGCGACGTTCTCATACTTGAACGCACCGACCCGATCGAGGCGCGCCTCCTTCATCCAGTCCAGGAGATACCGGAACTCTTCTTCCGTTTCCCCGGGATAGCCGACGATGAAGGTGGAGCGGATCGTGATATCGGGGCGGATCGCGCGCCAGGCGGCGATCCGGTCCAGTGTCCTGGCGCTCGCCGCCGGGCGGGCCATGCGCTTGAGCGTGTCGGGATGGGCGTGCTGGAAGGGAACGTCGAGATAGGGCAGGAGGGCCGTTCCGGGCTCGGCCATCTCTTCCACCAGCCCGTCCACATGCGGATAGGGATAGACGTAGTGAAGCCGGATCCAGGCGCCGAGGCGGCCCATCTCGCGCGCCATCTCGCGCACATGGCTCCGCACCTCCGCGCCTTTCCAGGTGTGGGCGTCATGCTTTCGGTCGACACCGTAGGCCGAGGTGTCCTGGCTGATGACCATGATTTCCCGCACGCCGGCTTCCACGAGCTTCTCCGCCTCCCGCAGAACGGCATGGACCGGGCGCGACACGAGCCGTCCGCGCATGTCGGGGATGATGCAGAACCGGCACTTGTGATTGCAGCCTTCCGAGATCTTGAGATAGGCGAAATGGCGCGGGGTGAGCTTCAGCCCGCCGGGGGGTAGAAGATCGATGAACGGATCCGGCGCGGGCGGCACCGCGCCATGGACCGCATCGAGAACCTGCTCGTACTGGTGAGGGCCGGTGACCGCGAGGACGCTGGGATGGGTCCCGCGGATGTAGTCCTCTTCCGCGCCCAGGCACCCCGTGACGATCACCCGCCCGTTCTCCCGCAACGCTTCGCCGATCGCATCGAGGCTTTCGGCCTTGGCCGAGTCGAGGAACCCGCAGGTGTTCACGATGACCGCGTCCGCGCCCTCGTAATCGCCGGTGATCGCATAGCCCTCGGCCCGAAGCCGGGTGAGGATGCGCTCGCTGTCCACGAGCGCCTTGGGGCACCCGAGGCTGACCATGCCGATCCGCGGCTGGCCGGGGCGGGCGGCATCGCTGACCGTCGCGCGGGGCGCGAGATCGGGGCGGAGGCTTGGCGGGTTCGTCGTCATGCCCGGCCCTATACTGCGTCTCGGCGCCAAGCGGAAGCGATGGCAACGGGGAACCGCGATACATCTTCGAGGCTTCTGGTATTGGACGCGGCCGCGGGCTAGACCGGGCGCGGCGCCCACCGGCAGACAGGAGGCTTCGATGACCGACGATCCCGAGCGTTCCGAGGACCGGACGGACGATCTCGATGCCTATGCGCTCGATGCCGATATCGTCGAGACGCTGCTCGCCGCCGTCGAGGCCGGCGACCGCGCGGCGCTGCTGGAGGGTCTCGAGCCCGTCCACGCAGCCGACCTCGCCGACCTCATCGAGCAGATCGATTCAGGCGCGCGCCGTCGTCTTCTGGAACTCTGGGGCCCCGATCTCGACGCCGATTTCCTCTTCGAACTGGAGGTGGGTGTCCGCGACGAGGTGATGGAGATCCTCTCGCCGGAGCAGTTGGCCGAGGCGGTGAAGGAACGCGACACCGACGATCTGGTCTATCTCGTCGAGGATCTGGAGGAGCCCCGGCAGGAGGCGCTGCTGGAGCAACTCGACGATGCCGATCGCGTCGCCGTCGAGCAGCCGCTCCAGTATCCCGAATACACCGCCGGGCGTCTGATGCAGCGCACCGTCGTGACCGCACCGACCCATTGGACGGTCGGCGACGTGATCGACTTCATGCGCGCCTCGGACGACCTTCCGGATCGCTTCTACGACATCGTCATCGTCGATCCACGCCACCGCCCCGTTGGCGAGGTGCGGCTCGGCAAGGTGATGGCGAGCCCGCGCGCCGCGCTTCTCTCCGACCTCATGGAAGAGGATTTCCGGACGATTCCGGTGCTCCAGAGCCAGGAGGATGTCGCCTACGCGTTCAACCAGTATCACATGATCCAGGCACCGGTCGTGGACGAGGCGGGCAGGCTCGTCGGGGCCATCACCATCGACGACGCGATGGAGGTGCTGGAGGACGAGGCGGAGGAGGACATGCGCCGCCTCGCCGGTGTGGGCGCGGAGGAAGAGCTTTCCGATACCGTCTGGGAGACGACGCGCCAGCGCTTTCCCTGGCTTGCGGTGAACCTCGCGACGGCGATCCTCGCCTCGCTCGTGATCGCGATCTTCGAGGACACGATCGCGGCGATCGTCGCCCTTGCCGTTCTGATGCCGATCATCGCCAGCATGGGCGGCAACGCGGCGACGCAATCGCTGACCGTCGCGGTCCGCGCGCTGGCCACACGCGACCTGACGACGAAGAACGCCCTTCGGGTCATTCGCCGGGAGGTCCTCGCGGGGCTTCTCAATGGCCTTGCCTTTGCCGTGATCATGGGCGCGGTCGGAATCGCCTGGTTCGGTGAGCCGCTCCTCGGCCTGGTGCTGGCGATCGCGATGGTCATCAACATGGTCGTTGCCGGGCTGGCCGGGGTCGTGGTGCCGGTTGCGCTCGAACGGGCGGGGGCCGATCCGGCGCTTGCCTCGGGAACCTTCGTCACCACCGTGACGGACGTGGTGGGCTTCTTCGCTTTCCTCGGCCTCGCGGGACTGGTTCTGCTCTAGACGATGGATCGGGCGGGGGGCGATGATCCGTCTATCGCTGGGGTGGTGTGGGTCCACCGGGCTCTTGTGACCCTGGGCCGGATGGGCACGACGATCACCTACGAACAGTTGGCGCACGCGCTGGAACTGCGGGGCGCGGGCCGGATCGGTCGTGTCGGCGCGCTCCTCGAATCGTTTCTGCACCGCGACCTGGCCGACGGCAGGCCACCCGCCGCCTTCGTTGTCGTTTCCCGCAGGACCGGATTGCCGGCCGCGCCGCTGCTCGCCGAGGCACGGCGGCTCGGCCTGGATCGGGCGGGCGAGAGCGACGGACGATTCGTCTCCCGTGTCCGGGCGGATCTGGCCGCGCCGCCCGATCAGAGGCGGTAGGCGAGACGAAGGCCCCCCCAGTGTCGGCCATCGACCATGATCGGCACCGAGAGATCCTTCATCATCACGAAGGCTCCGCCTCCCATGTCCCTGCGATAGACCTGAAGCAGGAACGGCTCCGTGTTGCGGCCGGCCTTGGCGCCGACCCGGTCGTCAAAGAGGCGACGGTTGCGGCTGTTGCTCGCGTTCCAGTCCGGATCGTCCCCCTGCGGCTTGGAAAAGACGCGGTTGTGGGTCGGCAGGTAACCGTTCCGGTCGACGGCCGCGCAGAAGACGACACGGGGGTCGAGCTCCAGCGCCGGTTCCTGGTACTCCGGCAGAACGCGATCGGCGAACGCCGTGAAGGGCGCCATGAGCTGTTGGGGATTGGTATCGGGGATCGGGCGATAGGCATCCGAAAACAGGTCGGCGGAGGTGATTTCGCCGGAGGCGACGGCTTGCGAGAAACGCTCTCCGATGCGTGCCGCGATGCTCCGCGCTGCCTCGATGAAACGCGTATCGTCCGTTTCGGCGCCCAGATGCGTCGTCCTGCGCACGAGGGACTCGCCGATCTCGATCAGCGCCGTTGCCCGGGTGCTTGCATCGCCGACGCCCTGAGCGGTCTGCTCCACGCCCGCGACGATGGTGTCGAGCTTGCCGCCCAGACCGTCGCCGAGTTCAGCGATCCTGCGCGCTTCGGCGGTGATTCGGCTCGTCGCGCCGGCGACGGAGTCGACATCCCGGGAAACCCCTTCCAGAAGCGCACCGGCCTCCCCTGAATCGGACAGGACGGCCCGTGCCGTCTCGCCCACTTCGCCCGCATCGCGCCTGAGCGTCCCGATCCAGGCCTCCAGTGCGCTGATGCTCTCGCCGCTCTGGCGTGCCGCTTCGCTTGTCTGTTCGGACAGTTCGTTGATCGCCTGTGCGACGACCGCG
>JBMYPI010000141.1:0-6203 GCA_049600155.1 Rubricella sp. | reverse complement strand
GGTTCCTGGACCTCGCCGATCTGGAGGAAATGCCGGGCGTGTCCGGCATGATCGACGAACGCCTCGCGCAGCGGGCCCATGCCGCGCTGCCGCTGCTTGTGCCCGATGCCGATGCCGTCGCCCGTGAAGCCGGGCGCGGAACCGCGGATTACGTCATGGCCCGGCGCATTCCCGGCCTCGCGAAGGCTGTCCTGCGCCTTCTGCCGGGTCCGGTCGCGGCACCGATCCTCGCCCGCGCGATCGCGCGCAACGCCTGGACCTTCGCGGGATCGGGCCGGTTCGATGTGCACAAGGGGCCGCCGTTGACGCTGGTCATCGGATCGAATCCGCTGGCGGGAGCCGACGGATGCCACTGGCACAGCGCCGTTTTCGAGCGGATGTTCCGCGTGCTCGCCGATGACCGGCTGCGCGTCACGGAAACGGCATGCTGCCGCAAGGGGGCTCCGGCCTGCCGGTTCGAGGTCAGCCGGGTTTCCTGAGCGTGTAGACGTGATCGGGATGGTCGTAGCCGGGATGCATGACCGTCCCCGTCTTGACCATGCCGAGCCGCCGGGCGAGCTTCAACGATCCCTCGTTGTCGGGATCGATATCTCCGGTGATCGCCTCCAGCCCGTCCGCGAAACCCTTGTCGCAGAGCGCGCGGACCGCCTCGATCGCATAGCCCTTGCCCTGCGCCGAGCGCTTGAGGCGATAGACGAGATCCGCGAAGCCCTTTCCCTTGGGCCGCAAGGCGACGAGTCCGATCACTTCGCGCGGCGATCGTGTCTCGACCGTCAGCGCGTGTTTCTCCCGCGCGATCCAGCGGGCGATACCGGAAGCGTCCATCGGCCCCTTGTGGGAGAAGCGCATCACCTCCGGATCGCCGAGCACCTCGGCGAACGGTTCGGCATCGGCGGGGACGACATCCCGCAGGCGGAGGCGCTCGGTCTCAATCATCGGAAGATCGACCCCGAAACCCTTGCGCGACAACGAATTTCTCGGAGCTGTCCGCACGGCTCGCGGGCGGCTTCACATGGGCGACGGTCTTGAACCCCTTCTTCAGCCGGTTCACGACATCGGCCTCCGCCCCACCTGCGAGAACCTTGGCGACGAAGGTGCCATCCTCGTCGAGCACATCGAAGGCGAACTCCACCGCCGCCTCGACGAGGGCCATGATCCGCAGGTGGTCCGTCTGCTTGTGGCCTGTCGCGAAGGGCGCCATGTCGGACATCACCACATCGGCCCGGCCGCCGAGCCATTCCTTCACCTTCTCGTCGGCGTCGGGTTCGAGGAAATCGAGAACGTGGATCTCCGCCCCCGGCAGCGGTTCGACCTCCTGGATGTCGAAACCGATCACCTTGCCGATCCTCTTGCCCTGCTTCTCGCCGAGCGCGTTCACCCGCGGCACCGCGACCTGCAGCCACCCGCCCGGCGCACAGCCCATGTCCACCACCCGAGCACCGGGCACGAGGAAACGGTACTTGTCGTCCAGTTCGAGGATCTTGTAGGCGGCCCGCCCGCGCAAACCGTCACGCTTCGCCGCCTGCACATACGGATCGTTGAGTTGCCGCTCCAGCCAGCGGGTGGAACTGAGCTTGCGCCCCTTGGCCGTCTTGACCTTGACGCGCAGATCCTGCCGCCCCCGGCCCGAGGGCCCTTTCGTCGGTTTACGGGCCACGCCTCAGCGCTCCCCCTGGGTGAGGACACCGTCCTCGCCCATCATCGAATAGAGCATCCCCTCCCGCAGGCCGCGATCGGCCACCCGCAGGCGGTCCGTCGGCCAGAGCCGCAGGAGGGTTTGCAGGATCGCCGAGCCCGCAAGCACGAGATCGGCCCGGTCGAGCCCGATGCCGAGCTGCCCGATCCGGCCCTTGAAATCGGCGCCCAGGAAACTGTCGATCACGGCGTTGATCTGATCGCCGCTCAGCGTCAGCCCGTCCACCGCGGCGCGGTCATAGCGCGTGAGGCCCAGATGGGCCGCGCCCACCGTTGTGACCGTCCCCGAGGTGCCGATCATCTGGAACCCTTCGAGGCTCTCGGGCGTCGCCGCTTCGACGTAAGGCAGAAAACCCTCCATCTCGTCCTCGAACTGGCACGACATCAGCGCGAAGCGCGAGCGCGCATCGCGGACATCGGAATAGCGCTCGTGCAGGGTCGCGACCCCGAGCGGAACGGAAATCCAGTCCACCACCCGAACCGCGCCCTCGACCGGAAGACGGGTCTTCTCGTCGCGATCGAGGCGCAGCCGCATCATCGCGCGGGACCGTGCCTCCGCCGGCACCGCGGAGAGGTCGAGCCAGACAAGCTCCGTCGAACCGCCGCCGATATCGATGACAAGCACCTGCTCGGAGGTCGGATCGAGAAGCGGCGCACAGGAAATCACGGCCAGCCGCGCCTCTTCCGCCGGTCGGATGAGCTCCAGTCGCAATCCGGTCTGCTTGGCAACGCGGTTGAGGAAGGCCTCGCCGTTGCGCGCGCGGCGACAGGCTTCCGTCGCCACCATCCTCACGCGCCCGACGTCATGGCGGCGGATCTTCGCGGCACAGACCTGAAGCGCGGAGATCGTGCGGCGGATCGCCGGTTCGGACAGGCTGCCCGTGCGCGCGAGTTCCTGCCCCAGCTTCACGGATTTGGAGAAAGCGTCCACGATACGGAAATGCCCGCCATCGGGCCGCGCGATCAGCATGCGGCAGGAGTTCGTGCCGAGGTCGAGCGCGGCATAGAGCGGGGTCTCCGGGGTTGCGCCATGGGGCCGCTCCGGGGTGTTCCGCCTTTGATCCTTTCGCCGTTCGATCCGCATTGACCAGGGTCCGCAACCGGCACGGATCAGCCGTGCCGTCAGACTGCCCCGTTTAGCTCACACCCCCACGGGGCGCAAGCTGACGCGGCTCACCCCGCGGCGCGCCCCGCGCCCGGCACGGCCTCGTATCCGAGCGCCTCGGCGATCCGCCGGGTCAGTTCGGGCTTGTTGAGCGTGTAGAAATGAAGCTGCTCCACACCCTCGGCGCGCAGGCCCTCGCACTGGCTGACGGCGATCTCCACCGCGAGGTCCATCTGCCCCTCTTCCGGTGTCGCCCCGAAACGCTCATGCATCCAGCTCGGCACGCCCGCATCGCAGCGGGCGGCGAAGTTGCACATGCGGCCGAAATGCTCCACCGGCAGGATGCCGGGCACGATCGGAACGTGAATACCCTCCGCCGCACAGGCATCGCGGAACCGGAAGAACGTGTCGTTCTCGAAGAAGAACTGCGTGATCGCGCTGTCGGCGCCAGCATCCACCTTGCGCCTGAGATGCGCGATATCGGCGGCGAGGCTTTCCGCCTCGGGGTGCTTTTCGGGATAGGCGGCGACGGAGATGCGGAACCCGCCCTTCGCGACGAGCGCATCGACAAGCTCGGCCGCGCCTTCGAAACCGTCGGGATGAGGCTCGAACCGCTCCGCCCCCTTGGGCGGGTCGCCCCGGAGCGCGACGATCCGGGTCACGCCGAGGGCGCGATACTGGTCGGCAACGGCAAGCGTTTCCTCCCGGCTGGCCGAAACGCATGTCAGATGGCCGGCGACGGCCAGCCCCGTCCGTTCCCGGATCGTGGCGATGGCCGCGCGGGTCCGGTCCCGGGTCGTGCCGCCCGCACCATAGGTGACGGAGACGTAATCGGGCGAAAGCGGCGCGAGCTCCTCGACCGATTTCCACAGGCGCGCGGAGCCTTCCGGCGTATGCGGGGGAAAGAATTCGAAGCTGATCGCGGGGCGGGTGGTCATTTCATGTCCTGTCCGGGCTGGTTGTGCTCGGGTTTAGGGCGATATATGCGGAGCGGCAAGCAAGATACCCGCGCAAGAAGGACAATCCCCGTGCCCGATGTGACGATCGTCTACTGGCGTGACATCCCCGCCCAGGTCATCGTCGGCAAGGGGCGGCGCGCCGCCAAGATCCCGCTTTCCGAACGCTTCGAACAGGCGATCGACCGCTGCGCCATGAAGATCGGCGCGCGCGACAGCGATGCCTATCTCGCCGAATGGCGCCGCGCCGCGCCCTTCACTCGTGAGGGTGAGGCCGCAGAGATCGCCGCGGCCGAAGCGGCCCGGCTCGAAGCCGAACACACGCCAGACCGCCTGCGCGCCCTGATCGAGAACGAGGGCCGCGCGCCGACAGGAGACACCCCATGACCCGCACCGTCATCGCATCGAGATCGAAGACCATCGTGATGGGCTTCGACGAGCCGTTCTGCGTGATCGGGGAGCGGATCAACCCGTCGGGCCGGGAGAAGCTCGCCGCCGAACTGGAACGCGACGACTTCTCTACCGTCGAGAAGGACGCGCTGGAACAGGTCGCCTGCGGCGCGATGATGCTCGACATCAATTCCGGCGCCGTCTTCAAGAACAAGATGGCCGAGGATCCGCGCTACGCCGACAACAACTTCGTCGAACCGGACCTCATGCGGAAACTCGTGACGACCGTCCAGGCGATCACCGATGTGCCGCTCTGCATCGACAGCTCCGTCCCCGGCGCGCTCGAAGCGGGGCTGGAGGCCGCGGAGGGCCGCCCGCTCCTGAACTCCGTGACCGGCGAGGAGGAGCGGCTGGAGACGATCCTGCCGCTGGTGAAGAAATACGACGTGCCGGTGGTGGCGATCTCCAATGACGATACGGGCATCAGCGAAGATCCGGACGTGCGTTTCGCCGTGGCGAAGAAGATCGTCGAGCGGGCGGCCGATCACGGTATTCCCGCCCATGACATCGTCGTCGATCCGCTCCTGATGCCGATCGGCGCGATGGCGACGGCGGGGCAGCAGGTCTTCACGCTGGTGCGCCGCCTGCGGGAGGAGTTGGGCGTGAACACCACCTGCGGGGCTTCGAACGTGTCCTTCGGGCTGCCCAACCGCCACGGGATCAACGCAGCTTTCCTGCCGATGGCGATCGCCAGCGGCATGACGAGCGCGATCATGAACCCCGTACGCCCCGCCGAGATGGAAGCGGTCGCCGCCGCGAACCTTTTGATGAACCACGATCCGAACGGCGCGGCCTGGATCTCCCTCTCCCGCACGCTCGACCGGATGAAGGACGAGGGCCTTCGCTTCCCCGATGCCGCGAAAGCCGCTGCCGCGGCAGGCGGGGGTCGCGGCGGGCGGCGCCGGCGGCGCGGCTAGGCGATCCGGGCGTAGCGCGTCTCCATCCGGTAGTCCTTCCGCGGGCCGCGCACGACCCAGTCGGCCGTCCAGCGATCCGGTTCAACGAAACGGTAGGTCACCTTGTAGTGATCCTCCCCGCACAGGTGTTCCGCCCAGGCGCAGCAGGAACCGGCGTCGAAATCGTGGAACGGTCGCCCGTCTTCGTATGCGACGAAGATGCGGCCGCCTTCGGCCCCGTAGAGGTACCGCCTCGTGGCACGCAGGGGCACGCCGCCGAAACAGAGCATCCCGTCCTCGTCGTAGGCCAGCCCGCCCGCGCCATCGGGCCGGAAAGCGCCCGTTCCCTCGAACGCACCCGTCGCGCCGCCCGCATGGTCGGTGATCGTGCGGTCGATCCGCCAGCGGCCCTGAAACCGGGCGAGTTCCTGCGGCAGCATGTCCTTGCCCCTCCCTTGTGGCGCCCGCACGGTTGTTCGCGGGGCTTTTGCACACTATCACGCCGCCAAATCCTCTCTGCAAGGAAACCCCGCCGATGATCCCCCGCTATTCCCGCCCGCAGATGAGCGCATTGTGGGAGCCGGAGACGAAATTCCGCATCTGGTTCGAGATCGAGGCCCACGCCTGTGACGCGATGGCCGAGATCGGCGTGATCCCCAAGGCGAATGCAGAAGCCGTCTGGAAGGCGCGGGACGCGGAATTCGACGTCGCTCGGATCGACGAGATCGAGCGCGTCACAAAGCATGACGTCATCGCCTTCCTCACCCATCTGGCCGAGATCGTGGGCGCCGACGAGGCCCGCTTCGTGCACCAGGGGATGACCAGTTCCGATGTGCTCGACACCTGTTTCAACGTCCAGCTCACCCGCGCCGCCGATATCCTGATCGCGGATATGGAGGCGCTGCTAGCCGCGCTCAGGCGCCGCGCGGAGGAACACAAATACACGATCCGCATCGGCCGATCCCACGGGATCCATGCCGAGCCGACGACGATGGGCCTCACCTTCGCCCGCTTCTACGCGGAGATGGACCGCAACCTGCGCCGCCTCAAGACGGCACGGGAGGAGATCGCGACGGGCGCGATTTCCGGCGCCGTCGGCAC
>JBMYPI010000140.1:0-6207 GCA_049600155.1 Rubricella sp. | reverse complement strand
GCTGCAGGAGATGCTCACCGTCAAGTCCGACGATGTCGCCGGCCGAACGAAGGTCTACGAGGCCATCGTCAAGGGCGAGAACGACTTCGAGGCCGGCATTCCGGAGAGCTTCAACGTGCTCGTGAAGGAAATCCGGTCGCTGGGCCTCAATGTCGAGCTTTTGGACACGGAAGCGGAGTGAGGGGGCGTCCGCGCCCCTTCCCACCTTTGCTTTGAGAGAAAGGACACCTGTCCATGAACCGTGAAATCGCCAACCCGTTCAACCCGACGACCCCGGCAACCGCGTTCGACGAGATCAAGATCTCGCTCGCGTCACCGGAACGGATCCTCAGCTGGTCCTACGGGGAGATCAAGAAGCCCGAGACGATCAACTACCGCACGTTCAAGCCGGAGCGGGACGGGCTGTTCTGCGCGCGCATCTTCGGCCCGATCAAGGATTACGAGTGCCTGTGCGGCAAGTACAAGCGCATGAAGTACAAGGGCATCGTCTGCGAGAAATGCGGCGTTGAAGTCACCCTGTCGAAGGTCCGCCGGGAGCGGATGGGCCATATCGAGCTCGCCTCGCCCGTCGCCCATATCTGGTTCCTCAAGTCGCTGCCTTCCCGCATCGGCCTGATGCTGGACATGACGCTGCGCGATCTGGAGCGGATCCTCTATTTCGAACAGTATGTCGTGATCGAGCCGGGTCTTACGGACCTGACGAAGGGCCAACTCCTGACCGAGGAGGAATTCCTCGACGCCGAGGATCAGTACGGCGCCGATGCGTTCCGTGCCGGGATCGGCGCGGAAGCCATCCGCGAGATGCTCGCCGATATCGACCTCGAAGCGGAGGCCGAGCAGCTTCGCGCCGATCTGGCCGAGGCCACCGGTGAACTGAAGCCCAAGAAGATCATCAAGCGGCTGAAACTCGTCGAGAACTTCCTCGAATCCGGCAACCGCCCCGAGTGGATGATCCTGACGGTGATCCCGGTGATCCCGCCGGAGCTTCGCCCGCTCGTTCCGCTTGACGGTGGCCGCTTCGCGACCTCCGATCTCAACGATCTCTACCGCCGGGTCATCAACCGCAACAACCGCCTCAAGCGGCTGATCGAACTGCGCGCGCCGGACATCATCATCCGCAACGAGAAGCGGATGCTGCAGGAATCGGTCGACGCCCTGTTCGACAACGGCCGCCGTGGCCGGGTCATCACCGGCGCCAACAAGCGTCCGCTGAAGTCGCTCTCGGACATGCTCAAGGGCAAGCAGGGCCGGTTCCGCCAGAACCTGCTGGGCAAGCGGGTCGACTTCTCGGGCCGCTCGGTCATCGTGACCGGGCCGGAACTCAAGCTGCATCAGTGCGGCCTGCCCAAGAAGATGGCGCTGGAGCTGTTCAAGCCGTTCATCTACTCGCGGCTGGACGCGAAGGGCTATTCCTCGACCGTCAAGCAGGCGAAGAAGCTCGTCGAGAAGGAGCGGCCGGAGGTCTGGGATATCCTCGACGAGGTGATTCGCGAGCACCCGGTCCTTCTGAACCGCGCGCCGACGCTGCACCGCCTCGGCATCCAGGCGTTCGAGCCCGTGCTCGTCGAAGGCAAGGCGATCCAGCTTCACCCGCTGGTGTGTTCGGCCTTCAACGCCGATTTCGATGGGGACCAGATGGCCGTCCACGTGCCGCTTTCGCTGGAAGCCCAGCTCGAAGCGCGTGTGCTCATGATGTCCACGAACAACGTCCTGTCGCCCGCGAACGGCAAACCGATCATCGTTCCCTCCCAGGACATGATCCTCGGCCTCTACTATGTCACGCTGATGCGTGAGGGCCTGCCGGGCGAGGGTATGGTCTTCGGTTCCGTCGAGGAGGTCGAACACGCGCTCGAACAGGGCGTCGTGCACCTGCACTCCAGGATCACCGCGCGGATCGAGCAGATCGACGAGAATGGCGAGACGGTTCTTCAGCGGTTCGAAACGACGCCGGGCCGGCTTCGCGTGGGCGCGCTTCTGCCGCTCAATCACAAGACGCCCTTCGACCTCGTGAACCGGCTTCTGCGGAAGGGCGAGGTCGGCGAGGTGATCGACACCGTCTACCGCCATTGCGGCCAGAAGGAATCGGTCATCTTCTGCGACCAGATCATGGGCCTCGGCTTCCGCGAGGCGTTCCGGGCCGGCATCTCCTTCGGCAAGGACGACATGGTCATTCCCGATGTGAAGTGGGACATCGTCAACGATACCCGCGAGCAGGTGAAGGAATTCGAGCGCCAGTACATGGACGGCCTGATCACCCAGGGCGAGAAGTACAACAAGGTGGTCGATGCCTGGTCGAAGTGTTCCGACAAGGTCGCCGACGGGATGATGGCCGAGATCTCGGCCGTCCGCTTCGATCCGGAGACGAAGGAACAACTCGAACCGAACTCGATCTACATGATGTCCCACTCGAAGGCGCGGGGTTCCCCGGCGCAGATGAAGCAGCTTGGCGGTATGCGCGGCCTGATGGCCAAGCCGTCCGGCGAGATCATCGAGACGCCGATCATCTCGAACTTCAAGGAAGGCCTCACCGTTCTGGAGTACTTCAACTCCACCCACGGTGCCCGTAAGGGCCTCGCCGATACCGCGCTGAAGACGGCGAACTCGGGTTACCTGACCCGTCGCCTCGTGGACGTGGCGCAGGACTGCATCGTCAATCTCGACGATTGCGGCACCGAGCGGGCGATCGAGGTTTCGGCGGTCGTGCGGGACGGCGATATCGTGGCGCCGCTGTCGGAGCGCATCCTCGGCCGGGTTTCGGCCGACGACGTCACCGATCCGGCCACGGGCGAGGTGCTGGTCAAGCGCAACGAATTGATCGACGAGCGGCTCGCCGACGTGATCGAGGGCGCGGCCGTGCAGTCCATGCGCATCCGTTCCCCGCTCGTCTGCGAGGCGGAAGACGGCATCTGTGCGCAGTGCTATGGCCGTGATCTCGCGCGCGGCACGAAGGTCAACACCGGGGAGGCCGTCGGCATCATCGCCGCGCAGTCGATCGGTGAACCGGGCACGCAGCTCACGATGCGGACCTTCCACATCGGCGGCATCGCGCAGGGCGGCACGCAATCCTTCCTGGAGGCGTCCCAGCCCGGCAAGGTCGAGCTGCGCAACGCCAACCTCATCGCGAACTCCAGCGGCGAGAAGATCGTGTTGTCGCGGAACACCGTTCTGGCGATCAACGACGATCAGGGCGTGACCCGGGCCGAGTACAAGCTCGCCTATGGTTCCACCCTGCTGGTCGAGGAGGGGCAGGAGGTTTCCCGCGGTGACAAGGTGGCGGAATGGGATCCCTATACCCTGCCGATCATCGCCGAGAAGGACGGCATGGCGCGCTATGTCGATCTGACCTCGGGCATCTCCGTCCGCGAGGACGTGGACGATGCGACGGGCATGACCCAGCGCATCGTGTCGGACTGGCGTTCGGCGCCCAAGGGCAACGAGCTCAAGCCCGAGATCATCCTCGTCGCCGATGATGGCGAACCGGTCCGCCTCGATAACGGCAACCCGGCGACCTATCCGATGTCGGTTGATGCCATCCTCTCTGCCGAGGATGGCCAGCAGGTGAAGGCCGGTGACGTTCTGGCCCGGATCCCGCGGGAAGGCGCGAAGACGAAGGACATCACCGGCGGTCTGCCGCGTGTGGCAGAACTCTTCGAGGCACGCCGTCCGAAGGATCACGCCATCATCGCCGAGATCGACGGCTACGTGCGCTTCGGCAAGGACTACAAGAACAAGCGCCGGATCACGATCGAACCGTCGGACGAGAGCATGGAGCCGGTCGAATACCTCGTGCCCAAGGGCAAGCACATCCCCGTCCAGGAGGGCGACTTCATCCAGAAGGGCGACTACATCATGGATGGCAACCCCGCCCCCCATGACATCCTCGCCATTCTGGGGATCGAGGCGCTGGCCGACTACCTCATCAACGAGGTGCAGGACGTCTATCGTCTGCAGGGCGTGAAGATCAACGACAAGCACATCGAGGTGATCATTCGCCAGATGCTGCAGAAGTACGAGATCACGGAGTCCGGCGGCACGACGCTTCTGAAGGGCGAACAGGTCGACAAGCAGGAGCTCGACGAGGTCAATTCCAAGGCCGTCGCCGAGGGTCGCGAGCCGGCCACGGGCGTCCCGGTTCTTCTGGGCATCACCAAGGCCTCGCTCCAGACACGCAGCTTCTTTGCGGCTGCTGCGTTCCAGGAGACGACCCGCGTGCTCACCGAAGCGGCGACCCAGGGCAAGCGCGATCGCCTCGTCGGTCTGAAGGAGAACATCATCGTCGGCCGCCTCATCCCGGCGGGCACCGGTGGTGCGACCCGGAAGACCCGTCGCATCGCGGCCGAGCGCGACGCCGTCGTGATCGCCGAGCGCAAGGCCGAAGCGGAAGCGGCGCTCGCCGCCGCGGAGGCGGAAGCCGGCCCGGCACCGGAAGCCGACGACGCGGCGGAATGAGCAGCTCGCGCCCCCCGGGGCGCGCCATGAAAGACTGACAAGCCCCGGCCGCTTCCGCGTGCCGGGGCTTTCCCTTTCGTGAAGCGTGCAGGCCCGTTCACAGGTTGCCAGGCGGGCGGCGCGCGCTAGGATCGTGGACAGTGTGAACCGGGACTGAACGATGCGTGTCTTGCTTCTTGCCGCTCTGGCCTTCTGCCTTGCGATGCCCTCGGCCGCGCAGGTCACGCGTGCGGAAGCCGAAGCGCTTCTGCGGCTCAACGGCTTCGACTACGCGATGGACTACACCGAGGAGCTTCTGCGCCGCCCCCGGTGGGAGGATTTCGACGACGCTCCGATCTGGGAGCGGTCTGCATCCGGCCTCTTTTCGGCGACCGAGATGTTCGACACGACAGCGGACACCATTTCAGGGGAGATGGCACGCGAACACTACGAAACCCTCGTCGCCTTTTTCGAAAGCGATGCCGGCCTCGCGGTCACATCGGCGGAGATAGCTTCCCAACTGCCGGGCCAGGACGAGGACATGCAGGAACAGGCCGGCGCGCGCCTTCTGCAGGAGATGGATGCGGAAAGGCGCGCCTCCCTCCGCCGGATGCGCGAGGGGTTCGAAACCGGCTTCACCCGCTATGTCAGCCTGCAGATCGGGATGACGGTCGCGCTGGCCGACTTCGCGCGCCAGGGCGAGACAGATGTGAATCCGAACCGTCTCCTCGCGATCCTCGCCGAGAACTTCGAGGCACAGCGGCCCGAGCGGGAGGCGTCTTCGCTCGCCGAATCCGCCTGGACCTATCGGGAGGTCTCCGACGAGGCGCTGGCGGCCTATGCCGATCTGCTCAACGCGCCGGCGGGAACCGCATTCTACACCTTGATGGATCGCGGCATGGTCGAGGCTCTGCAGGACGATTTTCTCTTGCACCGCAGGCTTTTCGTCGGTGCCGCAGGGGCGCGGGACATCTAGGCGCAAGCCCTTTCAAACCCCTGTTGACACCTGCCCGACTCGCGCGTAGGTTCCGCGCACTTTCGCGAGGGGCAAACGCGCCCATCGCAGACAGAAAAAAGTCACCCATGCGGCGACAAGCATGATCCGGGCCGAAGGCCCCGATCCTCTGGATTTCCGCCATTGCAGGGCAAGGGGCCCTGCGGTGGCATTTGTGCGCTTGTATTGGCGCGCGTGATGGACGTGTGAGAACGAGGCGAACCGAATGCCAACGATTCAACAGCTGATCCGCAAGCCGCGGCAGCCTAAGGTGAAGCGCCAGAAGTCGATGCACCTGCAGGCCTGCCCGCAGAAGCGCGGCGTGTGCACGCGGGTCTATACGACGACCCCGAAGAAGCCGAACTCGGCCATGCGGAAGGTTGCCAAGGTGCGCCTGACCAATGGTTTTGAGGTCATCTCCTACATCCCCGGTGAGGGCCACAACCTTCAGGAGCACTCCGTTGTCCTGATCCGCGGTGGCCGGGTGAAAGACCTTCCGGGTGTCCGCTACCACATCCTGCGCGGCGTGCTCGACACGCAGGGCGTCAAGGATCGCCGCCAGCGCCGTTCGAAATACGGCGCGAAGCGTCCCAAGTAAGGAGAGAGCGCAATGTCCCGTCGCCATCGCGCCGAAAAACGCGAAGTCCTGCCCGACGCCAAGTATGGCGATCGCGTGCTGACGAAGTTCATGAACAACCTGATGTATGACGGCAAGAAATCCGCTGCCGAGCGCATCGTCTACGGCGCGCTTGAGCGGGTCGAGGGCAAGCTCAAGCGGGTTCCCG
>JBMYPI010000139.1:228-6248 GCA_049600155.1 Rubricella sp. | reverse complement strand
GGCTGCATCCGGGCAGCGAAACCCAGGCGCCGGATCCGGCGATCGTCGCGAGCGAGGGGCCCGATGCGGCACCCGCCTATCGCGGCACGGCCTATATCGTTTTCGAGGATCTCGAGCTGTCGCCGTTCGGCAACCGGATCCCGCAAATCACGGTCGAGGTGTTCCGCAAGCCGCAATCGCGCTTGCCCGGGACCGATGCGCTGTTCCTCGACGGTCCGGCGGAGCGGATCCGGGCGGTGTCCATCATTCCGGGCACCGGGGAATACGCCTATGCGACAGAGCCGGTGCGCTATGTCCACGGCCCGGGACGATACAGCGCGGCGAATGTGAACACCGATCTGGGGCTGGCCGATTTCGAGGTGTCGTTGCGTGCGCTCGATGCCGAACTGCCCCGAACCGAAGCCGCCGCGATCGTCGCGAGCTGGTTCGGTGATGACCTGCGCGCGGGCCAATGCACCCTGCGCCCGAAGGTCGAGCAGCACGAGACCGACGGTGACCCGATGCCTTGGCGCGTGAGCGGTGTCGATCGTGCCGGGGCCGCGCTGGTTTCGCGCACCGGCGATGCCGTCAATTTCGGCGGCACGCCGGCGGACGCAAGCCTTGTGCAGGCGATCCGGGCGCTCGCGGCACGGGGCAAGGCCGTCACGTTCTATCCCTTCATCCTGATGGATGTTCCGGCGGGCAACGGCCTGCCCGATCCCCATGGCGGGACCGAGCAGGCCGCCTTTCCCTGGCGGGGGCGCATCGCGTCCGACAATGACGGAACGGCCGCTGCCGGCGGTGATGTGGCGGCGTTCATGGGAAGCGCGGCGCCTTCGGATTTCGTGATCTCGGGCGAGGATGTCATCTATGCCGGGCCGGCAGGGGACTGGGGATTGAGGCGGATGGTTCTGCACTACGCCCATCTCTGTGCCGTTGCGGGCGGGGTGGAGGCGTTCTGCCTGGGATCGGAGTTGCGGGGGCTGACGACGCTTCGGGATGCGAGTGGCGGCTATCCGTTCGTGCAGGCGCTCATCGCGCTGGCAAGTGATGTCCGGGCGGTTCTGGGACCGGATGTGAAGATCAGCTATGCGGCTGACTGGTCGGAGTATTTCGGCCATCAGCCCTCCGACGGTTCGGGAGACGTATTCTATCACCTCGATCCGTTCTGGGCGTCTCCGGATGTCGATTTCGTCGGGATCGACGCGTATTTCCCGCTTGCCGACTGGCGCGACGGCGACGTGCATGCCGATGCGCATTGGCGGTCCATCCTCGCGCCGGGATACCTCGAGGGCAATATCGAGGGAGGCGAGGGCTACGACTGGTTCTATGCAAGCCCCGCCGACCGCGACGCGCAGGCGCGCGCGCCCATTTCCGATGGCGCCCATGGCGACGATCATGTCTTCCGCCCCAAGGACCTGCGGAACTGGTGGGGGCGGCCGCATTTCGACCGGCCCGGCGGTGTGCGGTCCGCGCTGCAGACGGCATGGGAACCGGAACTGAAACCGATCCGGTTCACGGAGATCGGATGCCCCGCCGTGAACAAGGGCGCCAACGAACCCAACGTCTTCCACGACGCACTGTCGAGCGAAAGCGGATTACCCCATTACAGCACCGGCGCGCGGGACGACGCGATGCAGTATCGCTACCTCGATGCGGTGTTCGGCTATTGGGCCGAGCCGGGAAGGAACCCCGTCTCGCTCGTCTATGGCGGGCCGATGCTGGAAATGGATCGCGCGTTCGTCTGGGCATGGGACGCCCGGCCCTGGCCGGACTTCCCCGGTAACGGCACGCTTTGGGCCGATGCGGCGAACCATGCACGCGGCCACTGGATCTCTGGGCGGCTCGCCGGGGCGCGGGTGGATCACCTCGTCGCGGAAATCGCGGGGCGAAGCGGGCTCGACCGGATCGATGTTTCGGCGCTCGAAGGGGTCGTTCCGGGCGTTTCCATCGCCGGGCGCATGAGCGCGCGCGCCGCGTTGCAGCCGATCCTTCTGGCGCGGCAGGCGGATGCCTCCGAACGTGGCGGGACGGTCGTCTTCCGGACGCGGTCGGCGCGCATCGACGCGGATCTCGACCCGCTCGACGCCGTGATGCAGCGCGGCGAGCCGCAGCTTGAACGTGTGCGGGACGGTGAGAGCCTTCCCCGCCGGTTGGGCATCGACTTCATCCGCGCCGATGAGGACTACCAGCGCGGAGCGGTCGAGGCGAGTCTGCCGGGGTCGGAGGCGCATGACGGCGACCGGCTGACCCTGCCGCTTGCGCTGAGCGAGGCCGACGCCGGTGCGATCGCCGAGCGGGCGCTGGCCGAGGCCGCGATGGGCATCGACCGGATCGCCTTCGCGGTGGACCGCCGCTGGATCGCGCTTGAACCGGGGGATGTCGTCGGCCTGATGGGGCGGCGGTGGCGTATCGACCGGATCACCGATGACGATGCGCGCCGGATCGAGGCTGTCGCCGTCGATCCTGCCGCATATGCCTCCGTCTGGCGGGCGGAGGCGAACGGGCTCCAGGCCCCGGTGCGGATGATCGGGCCGGTGGAGTTCCACCTCCTCGATCTTCCGCTTCTGAGGGGAGACGAGATCGAGCATGCGCCCTGGCTCGCGGCGACCTCGGATCCGTGGCCGGGTCCGGTTGCCGTTCTCGCGTCGGTCCTCGAAACGGGGTTCGAGCTGGATACCGTTCTGCAGCGGCCAGCCACGTTCGGAACGACGGCAACGGCCCTGCCTGCCGCGCGCGCGGGATTGTGGCAACGGTCGCCGGGGCTGGAGGTGACCCTGATCCGGGGCGTGCTGGAGGCCCGCTCGGCCCCCGATGTTCTTGCGGGCGCGAACACCGCGGCGCTGCGGCGCCCCGGCGGCGCCGACTGGGAGGTCATCCAATTCATGGATGCCGAACTCGTCGCCCCGGGGCGCTACAGGCTCGATGGCCTGTTGCGGGGGCAGGCCGGGACCGAATGGGTGCATCCCGAAACCATACCGGACGGATCGGATTTCGTGCTTCTCGACAGCGCCCTGCGGCAGGCCGGGCTTCCGCCGACCGCGCGGGGGCTGGAGCGAAACTATCGCGTCGGACCGGCGGCGCGCGGTATCGATGATCCGGCCTATCGGGGATTCGCGCTGACGTTCGAGGGCGTCGGAATACGCCCCTACGCACCCGTTCATCTGAGAGCCATGCGCAGGGGGGATGCGCTCGATCTGACCTGGATCAGGCGGACCCGGACCGATGGCGACGCATGGCGTGCGGGTGAGGTGCCGCTGGGCGAGGAGGAAGAGCTCTACCGGGTCGATGTGCGGCAGGGCGGCATCGTCGTGGCGCGGATCGATGTCGACCAGCCGGGTGCGACGCTGTCGCTTCCCGGCCTGCCTCCGCCGCCGTTCGAGATTTCTGTTTCACAGGTGTCGTCCCGGTGGGGAGCCGGGCCAGAAACGAGGATGACCTATCATGGCTGAGACGAACCGGCTTGGGCTGCCGCTCTTGCAGGCGGCGCAGGCACAGAAACACGTCACGATGAACGAGGCGCTCGCGCGTCTCGATGCGCTCGCGGCGTTGGAGCTGTCGAGCAGGAGCGCCACGACGCCGCCCGCCGCCCCTGGGGAAGGCGCGGCCTTCGCGGTGCCCGAGGGCGCAGGCGGGGATTGGACCGGCGCGGAGGGGCGCCTTGCGATCTTCGTCAACGGGGGCTGGACCTTCGCCGATCCGGCGCGCGGCTGGCGCGGGTGGGATGCCGAAACCGGCGAGCGCGTGATCCATGACGGGACCGGCTGGGTCGCGACCGAGATCGCGCCATCGACCGGCGGTGCCGCGACGCGGCAACGGATCATCGAGTTCGATTACGTTCTGGTTCCCGGCGGCGTGCAGGACAGCGCGATCGTGATCCCCGCGCGAGCCCGGGTCGACGCCGTCACCGCCCGGGTGATCGCCCCGCTTACCGGTGCGGGGCTGACGACCTGGCGGCTCGGCGTTGCCGGCAGTGACGACCGCTATGGGTCCGGGCTCGGCACGGCGTTGAATTCCTGGGCTGCGGGGCGGATACGCCGCTGCGCCTGACGCCCGAGGCCGGTGCATTCGATCAGGGCACGGTCCGGATCGCCGTCCATCTGACCGAATACGATCCGCCAAGGGCGGTACCGGAACCGTAAAAAACGCTTTCGAGGGTGGTTTTTTCTTGATCGGGGCCGTCAGTGCCCCGATCTAAGGGCAAAGCCACAGGGAGAGGTCCCCTTGTCGAAATTCGCACGTTCCGCGCTCGCGACCGTCGATCCCGTCTGGACCCGGATGCGGGAAGAGGCGCTGGATATCGTCCGGGACGAGCCGATGCTCGCCGGGCTCGTTTATGCCTCGGTGCTCAACCGGTCCGGCTTCGAGGATGCGCTGGCCTATCGGCTCGCCTCGAAGCTCGCCTCACCCGAGATGTCGGAAGGGTTGCTCCGGGAGGTGCTTCTCGATGCTTACGAGGCGGAGCCCGCCCTCGGCCAGGCGGCCCGGGCGGATGCCGTTGCGACGCTCGAACGCGATCCTGCCTGCCACCGGCTGAGCCAACCCCTGATGTATTTCAAGGGATACCAGGCGATGCAGGCGCATCGCGCGGCGCATCATCTGTGGGATACGGGCCACAGGAACATGGCCTATTTCCTTCAGATGCGGACGTCGGAACTGTTCGGTGTCGATATCCATCCCGCCGCGCGGATCGGGCAGGGAATCATGATCGACCATGCCCATTCCATCGTGATCGGCGAGACGGCTGTCGTTGGTGACAATGTCTCGATGCTGCATTCGGTGACGCTGGGCGGCACGGGCAAGGCCGATGGCGACCGGCATCCCAAGATCGGCGATGGTGTGCTGATCGGGGCGGGCGCGAAGGTTCTGGGCAATATCCATGTGGGTCATTGCAGCCGGATCGCGGCAGGCTCCGTCGTGCTCGAGGATATTCCGCCCTGCAAGACGGTGGCGGGCGTGCCCGCGCGGATCGTCGGTGAAGCGGGCTGCGATCAGCCTGCGCTGTCGATGGACCAGATCCTGCGCGTGGCCGACATCGAACCGTCCGAAAAGCTTTAACGAAGCGTCACGAACCGGCCCTAGCCCCTTTCGGAGGACAACATCTCCGAAAGGGTGAGAGACATGCGTGGATTTTCGAAGGTGAGCGCGCTGGCGCTGGTGGCCGCATTGGGGGCGGCACCTGCACTGGCCGATCTGCCGGTTGTGGTGACGAGCGGGGCGGATACCGGTGAGGGCTCGCTGCGTGCGGCGCTCGCATCGCTCGGCGACGCGGGCGGCGTGATCGCATTGGCGACGGATGGCGCGATCACGATCGAGGCCTCGCTCGTCTATGAGGGCACGGGGCCGCTGACGATCCTCGGCGCGGGGCAGGTGATCGAGACGGCCGTCAACGAAACGGTTCTCGTGATCGCCAATGGCGCGGATGTGACGCTGTCGGACCTGACGCTGGCCGGGCCGGGCGGCTTCGATATCGAGAATCGAGGCGACATTGAGGGCCCAGCCGGCAAAGGCCTTTTCGTCGATGTGCGGGAGGGGCAGGAAGGCGTCGTTTCCGTCGCGCTCAGTGGCGTGACCGTGCGCGACGTGGCGGGGCATGGCGTGCATGTCTCCGATTGCGACCTTGCCGATGCGTGCGGCGGCGGAGGTGGCGGCGCGGGCGGCGGTTCCCCGGCTTCGATCTCTCTGCGGCTTGTTGACGTCATTGTCGATGGCGTCGGCTACGGCCGGTTCGATGCCGATGGCGTCCGCGTCGACGAGCGCGCCGAGGGCGATATCCACTTCTTCGCGAGCGGATCGATCTTCACCGGTGTCGGCGCCGATGGCGTCGAGCTTGATGAAGGGCAGGACGGTGACGTTCGGATCGAGGCCTATTCCAGCGTCTTCAACGACAATGGCGGCTATTGCGACCCCGAGATCCTGGAAGCCTTCATGCCCGCCGAACCGGAGGGAGAGTTCGAGGAAGGCCAGGTCGCCGAGGATGCCATTCCCGGTCCGGTGACCGGTTCGCCTGACAACCAGTGCATCGAGCGCGCGGTCGATCT
>JBMYPI010000139.1:0-218 GCA_049600155.1 Rubricella sp. | reverse complement strand
GACGTGGATGACGGGTTCGACGTGGACGAAGCCGGGCCCGGAAGCATCGTGGCCTATTTCAGCGGTGGCGTGATCGCCGACAACCTCGACGAGGGCCTCGACTATGACGAGGAAGGCCCCGGTGGCATCGACCTGACTCTGATCGGCACCATTGCGCGGGGTAACACCGATGACGGGTTCAAGAACTCCGAGGAAGACGAAGGCGGCGTCACCGGCCT
>JBMYPI010000138.1:0-6336 GCA_049600155.1 Rubricella sp. | reverse complement strand
CCCTGACGGACGCAAACGGCGTCTTCCAGTTGGAGATGCCGCAGATCGTCCCGGCGTTCGGGCAACCGCACGGGCACCTCGCCTATGATAGCGGGGCCTATGAGACGGTCTTTCTTCGCCCTGTCATGGCAAGCGCACGCGACACGAGCCTCAGCGCCCATTTCGTGTTGCAGCCCGCCTGACCGTGGCGGCGTTCAGGGCGATCCTGATCTGGAGTGCCCTTGCCGGGGTCATGGCCGTTCCGGTGGCCGTGGCCGCGAGCAGCGAGTACCTGCAATACCGTAGCGCCGTCTACGTCGCGGCGAGTCTCGCGGGGGTGATCGCGCTCTCCCTGATGCTGGTGCAGCCCATGCTGGCCTCGGGGCACCTGCCGGGCCTGACGATGGCGCGGGGCCGGCGCATCCATCGCTGGACGGGCGCGGTCCTTCTCCTCGCGATCGTCATGCATGTCGCGGGCCTCTGGATCACCAGCCCGCCCGACATGATCGACGCGCTCACCTTCACCGCACCGACGGCTTTTTCCTTCTTCGGCGTGGTGGCGATGTGGGCCCTGTTCGTTGCGGCGATGCTGGCTGTCTTCCGCAAGACCCTCCGCTGGCGACCGCAGATCTGGAGGCTCGCCCACACGGCGGCTGTTAGCGTCGTGGTGCCGGCGAGCGTTGCGCATGCGCTGATGATCGAGGGCACGATGGGGACGGTCTCCAAGATCGTGCTGTGCGTCGCGCTCCTCGGCGCATTCGCCCTGACGGTAAGGCGGCTCAAACCCTGGGCAGGCGTCCGACGGACATGGCGGACGCAGGCAGGAGAGTGACCGGCGCGGGTGCGCCGGTCCCGCCCTATTCCGCCGCGCGCAACACGGGTGATCCGCCGGAGCGGAAGGCGGCCATGATCTCCTCGCGCCGCTTCGCGGCGGCCTCGGCATTGGCGGCCTTCACGTGGCCGAACCCCCGGATCTGGAGCGGCAGGAGTGCGCGCGCGGTGGCGGCATCGAGCCGATCCGGCGTGAGGCTCGCGAGGATTTCCTCCATATCCGCCTCGAACTCGGCGATGAGCGCGCGTTCCATGCGGCGTTCCTCCGTCCGTCCGAAGATGTCGAACGGCGTGCCGCGCAGGACCTTCCCTTTCGCCATGAGGCGGAAGAGCGGGAGGACCCAGGGGCCGAACTCGGTCTTCTTCGGGTGACCGTTCGAATCCTTCCGCCCCAAGATCGGCGGGGCGAGGTGGAAGCGAAGCGCGCGGCTTCCCTCGAAGGTCTCGCTCACCGCCTTTTCGACGGTGGTCGCATGCAGGCGCGCGACCTCCCATTCATCCTTGTAGGCGAGAAGCTTGTAATAGCCCTGCGCCACGGCGAGGCCGAACTCTTCCGACACCGCCGATGCGCGATCGACGAGCGCACGGAAGCGGCGGGCGAGGCGGGCGTTCTGATAGTCGGTCAGGCGGTCTTCGCGATAGGCGATCTTCTCGGCCACGCTCATCTCCGGCACCGGGTCGACATGGGCGGCGTGCATCGCGCCCTTGGGATCATGGGCCGCCCAGCGGCCGATCTCGAAGGCGCGCTTGTTGCCCTCCACACCGGCCTTGTTGAGCTCGATCGCCCGCAGGATCGCCTCTTTCGACAGCGGCACGAGGCCCGCCTGCCAGGCCGCGCCCAGCATCAGCACATTGGCGTAGATCGCATCGCCGAGGAATTTCTCCGCCAGTTTCGTCGCGTCGAAGAAGGTCACCGCATCCTCGCCGAGGCGGGCGCGGAGGGCGAGCGTCATCCTGTCCGTGGGCAGGTGAAACTCCGTATCGCGGGTGAAGGCGCCCGTGATGATCTCGTGTCCGTTGCAGACGGCACGGGTCTTCCCGCGCGTCATGAGGCCGAGCGTCTTCGCGCCGCTGGTGACGACCATGTCGCCGCCGATCACGGCATGGGCCTCCCCCACCGCGACGCGGATCGCGGAGATATCCTCGGGACGCTCCGCGATGCGGCAATGGATATGCACGGCACCGCCCTTCTGGGCGAGCCCCGCCATTTCCATCACGCCCGCACCCTTGCCCTCCAGCCGCGCGGCCATGCCCAGAAGCGCGCCGACGGTCACGACGCCGGTGCCGCCCACGCCGGTGATGACCATGTTGTGGGTGCCGTCGATGACCGGCAACGCGGGGTCCGGCAGGTCGGGCAGCGTGATCTCGGCGGCCTTCGGCTTGCGCACTTGCGCGCCCTCCACCGTCACGAAGGAGGGGCAGAACCCCTTGAGGCAGGAGAAATCCTTGTTGCAGCTCGACTGGTCGATCTGCCGCTTGCGGCCAAGCTCGGTTTCGAGCGGCGTGATGGACACGCAATTGGACTGCACGCCGCAATCGCCGCAGCCTTCGCAGACCTCGGGATTGATGAAGACCCGGCGATCGGGATCGGGGAACTGGCCGCGCTTGCGGCGGCGGCGTTTCTCTGCCGCGCAGGTCTGGATGTAGACGATGGCGGAGACGCCCTCGACCTCCTGCAACTCCCGCTGGACGGCATCGAGATCGTCGCGTTCGCGCATTTCACAAGGGAAGGCCTTGGGATCGACATCCTCCTTCGGGTCATAGACGCCGACGACCCGTTTCAGACCCATCGCCTGCAACTCGCGCACGATCTGCAGGGCGGATAGATTTCCGTCGTTGCCCTGCCCGCCCGTCATGGCGACGGCGTCGTTGTAGAGGATCTTGTAGGTGATGTTCGTGCCCGCCGCGAGCGCCGCCCGGATCGCCTGGACGCCGGAATGGTTGTATGTGCCATCGCCGAGGTTCTGGAAGACGTGTTTGCGGGTCGAGAACGGCGCCTCCCCGATCCAGTTCGCGCCTTCACCGCCCATATGGGTGAAGCCGGTCGTCTCGCGATCCATCCACTGGACCATGTAGTGGCAGCCGATCCCGGCATAGGCGCGTGCGCCCTCGGGCAGCTTCGTGGAGGAGTTGTGCGGGCAGCCGGAACAGAACCAGGGCAGGCGGCTCGCGATCTCTTCGGCGTTGTCGGATTTCGCCGCATCGTCAAGCACCTGCATGGCGGTCTTGAGCCGTTCGCCCTCAAGCCCTTCCTTCACCAGAAGCCCGCCGATCCTGCGCGCGATGGTGACGGGATCGAGCGCACCCTTGACGGTGAAGAGGACCGATCCGTCCTCGTTCTTCCAGCCCACCACACGGCGGCCGCGGCGATCGTCGAAGATCGCTTCCTTGACCTGCACTTCGAGGAGCTTGCGCTTCTCCTCCACGCAGATGATGAGATCGAGCCCCTCCGCCCAATCGTTGAAACCCTTCATGTCGAGGGGCCACACCATGCCGACCTTGTAGGTGGTGATGCCGAGGCGCTCGGCCTCGGCCTCGTCTATGCCCAGAAGGTCGAGCGCGTGGCGCAGGTCAAGCCAGCTCTTGCCGGAAGAAACGATGCCGATGCGTGCGCCCGGCTTGCCATGCACGCGCTTGTTGAGCCCGTTGGCGCGGGCGAAAGCCTCCGCGGCGAAGCGCTTGTAATCATGGAGGCGCGCCTCCTGCGCGGCGGGCGTATCGTCGAGCCGGATGTTGAGGCCATCGGCGGGCATCTCGAAATCGGCGGGGATACGGACGGTGACGCGATCGTGGCGCGCGTCAACGACTTCAGTGACTTCCACCGTGTCCTTCACGCATTTCAGGCCGACCCAGCAGCCGGAATAGCGGCTGAGCGCCCAGCCGTAGATGCCGTAATCGAGCACTTCCTGCACGCCGGCCGGGCTGAGGATCGGCATCAACGCGTCGACGAGCGCGAATTCCGAATGGTGGAGCACGGTGGAGGATTCGCCCGTGTGGTCATCCCCCATCGCCACGAGCACGCCGCCCAGCGCGGAGGTTCCGGCCATGTTGGCATGGCGGAAGACATCGCCGCAGCGATCCACGCCGGGCCCCTTGCCATACCACAGGCCGAAAACGCCATCGTAGCGGCCCTCACCCCGAAGCTCCGCCTGCTGCGTGCCCCAGAGCGCTGTCGCGGCCAGGTCCTCGTTCAGCCCCGGATTGAAGGTGATGTCATGGGCGGTGAGTTCCCTGGTGGCGCGCCACATCTGCTGATCGACGCCACCAAGGGGCGAGCCCCGATAGCCGGAGACATAGCCGGCGGTGTCGTGCCCCGCCTCCCTGTCCCGCAGTTTCTGCATCATCGGCAACCGGACGAGCGCCTGAATACCGCTCAGAAGCACCGTCGGCTTGGTCAGATCGAACCGATCCGCGAGACTGACGTCCTGCAAGGTCATGGTTCAGCTCCCTGTCTGCGCATGTCCGGTCTTGCGCCGGTTACCTTGATAATAGGTAAGACTTACTGACTTTTCAAGCGTCACCTCACGAGGGGAGATGAAAATGCGACTCCTCAATTGAACAAATCGTTTTTGGATTTTTTTCGCGCCAACCCTGCCAAATTTCTGTATGCTACCTATATGGGTGTAATGTTAAGTTGACAGCAACCCGTCCACGAGGAGTGACCCAGTGTCCAACATGACTCTCAGAGACGTGACCGAAGCACCCGCACTCGAATGCATCGGCGACCGCTGGACCCTGCTCATCATCTGGGCATCGCTCAACGGCATAACGCGTTTCGACGATTACCAGCGTCAGCTCGGTGTCGCCCGCAACATCCTGTCCACGCGGCTCCGCCGCCTCGTCGATCTCGGGATCCTGGTCAAGCGGCCGGTCCACGAGGGCGCACGGCGACTGGAATACCGCGTCACCCCCAAGGGGCTCGATCTTCGCCCCGCCCTCGAACAGATCGAGAATTGGGGCCGGAAGTGGCAGGTGACGGCGGAAGCGGCCGAGTAGCATCGCGCGCAGGCGCCGTTCCGGCGCGGCGTCGCAGCTAGCGCCCGTCGGCGCCGCTGCGCACGAAGTCGTAGGCTTGCGCGGCATTCGCGATCGGCAGACCCGCCTCGTCGAGCGGCACGGTGCCGAAAAGAATCCGGTCCCGCGCCACGGGCTCGACCATCACGAAAAGCAGATCGCCTGCCAGGAGCACGGTGCCGGTCACGGCGACACCGCCGGACTGCGTCAGAACGATCGTGGACTGCATGCCGTCGACCTCGGTGAAGGTGCCCTGGACCTGTTCTCCCACGCGCACCAGCCGCAGTTCGAGCCCTTCGGCCCGGCCCAGCCCGGTGTAAAGCCCATCGTCGAGACCGGCACCCTGCGCGACGGCAGAACCGCTGAACATGACGGCAAGGGAGAAGATGGCAGCGGCGAACCGCATCCGGCATGCTCCGGTCAAACCCCACTTGATGTGAACCTGCATGATACGCATTGTGTGGTCAACGCCGCGATAAGCATTTGGAAAACTGGGTTAAGATGGATTGGGACAAGCTGCGCATATTCCACGCGGTCGCGGATGTCGGCAGCCTGACCCACGCGGGTGAGACCCTTCACCTCAGCCAGTCCGCCGTGAGCCGCCAGATCCGATCGCTGGAGGAGGGTCTGAAGGTGACGCTCTTTCACCGCCACGCGCGCGGCCTGATCCTGACCGAACAGGGCGAGCTGCTCTATGCCGCGACCCGCGACATGAACAAACGCCTCGCCGCGGCGGAGGCGCGCATCCGCGACACCGAAGATGCCGTGTTCGGGGAATTGCGCGTCACCACGACGACGGGTTTCGGCACCATGTGGCTCGCGCCGCGCCTCACCCGGCTCTACGATCGCTATCCGAACCTCAAGATCGACCTTATGCTGGAGGAGAAGATCGTCGATCTGCCCATGCGGGAGGCCGATGTCGCCATCCGGATGAAGGAACCGAGCCAGGCGGACCTCATCCGCCGCCGCCTGATGGACGTGCGGATGCGCTTCTATGCCTCCGATGCCTATATCGAGCGCAACGGCGCGCCCGAGACCACGGAGGAACTTCTGCGCCACCGGATCCTCGGCTACAGCCCGACCGCGCCGCAGGTTTCCGCCGGGCAGATCTGGTTGCGGCCGTTCCTGGAGGGCGACACGCCCTCGCAGTTCACCACGAACAACTATTTCGGGGTCTTGCAGGCCACGATCCACGGACTCGGCATCGGCGCCCTGCCCGATTACATCGCCGCCGAACACCGCACCCTGCGCAACGTGGTGACGAGCCAGGCAAGCGGGATCATCCCCGTATACCTCGCCTATCCCGAGGAATTGCGGCACTCGAAGCGCGTGGGCGCGTTCCGCGATTTCGTGTTGCAGGAGATCACCGCCTACCGCCGCGAGATGCAGGGGCGCGAGAGCGGGGATTGAGCCATGCGCGAGGCGGGTATCTGCTATGCGCCCCCTGCGACGACCTTGCCCTTGATTGCGGAGTCCGCCGGTTCTATTTGACCTCTCGAGACGGACAGCGGT
>JBMYPI010000137.1:0-6532 GCA_049600155.1 Rubricella sp. | reverse complement strand
CAACGACGTCTGGATCGGCGCGCGCGCCATCATCATGTCAGGTGTGACGATTGCCGACGGTGCCATCGTGGCAGCAGGCGCTGTGGTTACCAAGGACGTTGAGCCCTATGCGATCGTCGGCGGCAACCCGGCACGCGTGATCCGCTACCGGTTCGAACAGCGGGTGATCGAGCGGCTCATGGCGCTTTCCTGGTGGGATTGGGATCACGCACGGATCGGGGAAGCGCTGCCGGATTTCCGCGCGCTGGATGTCGAGGCGTTTCTCGAAAAATACGAGTGAGGCGCCAGTCGGCCCTACTCCGCCGCGAGAGCGTGTGACCCGTCGAGCGCGGAGGCCAGCCTGTGGGCGGCCTCACCGGCCATATGCGCGATGTCGCCGCCCGCGATCGTCGCTTCGATCATCCGGGTTTCCTCGTTGACGATGATGCAATCGGCGCGGAGGCCCGGTTCCACTCGGCCCCTGTCCGAAAGGCCCATCACCTCTGCGGCATTGGTCGAGATCAGTGCCCATGCATCCGCGAAGGGCAGGAGGCCGTCATCCGCCAGCCGGAAGGCGGCAAGCGCCATGGCGGGGTAGTAGTAGTCGGAAACGAGTGCCGTCACGAGGCCATCGGCGACCAGCTCCTCAGCGCTCACATTGCCGGACTGGCTGCCGCCACGCACCACGTTCGGTGCGCCCATCAGGACCGGATCGCCGAGGTCGCGGGCGAAGGACGCCGCTTCGCGGGACGTCGGGAACTCGCAGATCCGGGCGCCGAGCGCGTGGAAGCGCTCCCGTGTCTGGGGATCCTCGTCGTCATGGCTGCCATAGCGTATCCCGAGCCGGTCGAACGCTTCGGCGAGTTTCACGAGGGATCCGTGCACCAGCGGATCGTTCTCCAGCGCCTTCGCGATGACGGCGCGATGCTCTTCCGGCGTGCGGTTCGCCTCGGCGGCCCAGGAGGCGAAGGCGTGGGGCCGCCCTTCGATCATCCGCAGGCCCTGGTCGAGATGGTTGTTGAACACCACGTAGTCGTGCCCCATCCCCTCCACCAGCGCGAGCAGCCTGTCGGCCGTCTCGACCCGGTGGGTCTCGTAGCGGATCTGAAGGCGGATATCCGTGCGGGCGTGTGGGCGGTGGTCCGCGATGGCGCGGGAGAGCGCCTCGCAGGCGTCCTCGCTCCGCTTGCCGCCTTCCCAGCTCCAGCTCTGCGCGAGCCATGCGGTGGTGATCCCGGTCGCGGCGAGCTCGGCATCGGTCGCGGTGAGGGCCACATGGGGGTCGAAGCCAACGGCGCGGCGCGGCATCACGAATTTCTCGAACCCGTCCCCGTGAAGATCGACGATCCCCGGCAGCACCAGGTAGCCAGCGAGATCGACCTCCCGGAACGGTCCGCAGGCGAACCGCCCCTCCGCGATGCCGACGGACCGCTTCTGCATCTCGCCATCGCGCAGGACGGTGGCGTTCGTGAAGCGGATCGGGGGCAGGGCGGTGCGGGGCATGGAAGGTCCGTTCGGCTGGGGTGGGATGACACGCGCCTTAGTGCGCGAGCATCACCGTTTGATGACAATCGCCTCAGAACCTGTGTGGTTCCACGGTCAGTTCCACCCGGTCGCCCGCGAACCACGTCCGGCCATACTCCACTGGCCTCCCCGTTCCATCGGTATTGATAGCGATCGCATGGAGCACGGGCGCGCCCGGCTGGATCGCGAGGTGCCTTGCCGCAAGCGGTTCCGCCCGCTCCGCGATCAGGCGTGTCGAGGCGCGGATGTAATCCTCCACACCGCAGGCGGTGAGCGCCGCGGTGACGGAGCCGAGTGTGGCGAGCGCCTCGGCAAGGCCCGGCAGCGGTTCGACGGGAAAAACGCTTCGCGCATAGGAGACGGGCACCTCGTCGGCGTAGTTCACCGATTCGGTCACGACGACCGGCGCGCCCTTCGCCATGCCGAGCGCCTCGGCCTCCCGCGCGTCCGCCGCGACCGTCTCGATCCGTAGCCGTTCGGAGCGCGCTTCCCGCCCGATCTCCGAGATATTGCGGCTGAACCGCGTGCGCCGCCCCAGCGGATAGGCCATGCGCGGCGCCATGACGAAGGCGCCGGCCCCCTTGCGGACATGGATCGTGCCCGCTTCCGCCAGATCGGCCAGCGCACGCCGCACGGTGTGCCTGTTGACGGCGAAGCGGCGGGAAAGCTCCGCCTCGCTCGGCAGGCGCGCCCCGGTCTCGTAGCGGCCCGTCTCGATCTCCGTTCGAAGCGTATCCCTGATCCTCTGCCAGACCGGCCCGCCGTCCATGGCTTTCCCCTGTCATCGTAACTTCACCAAAAGCATGTTGCCTTGGTGCGCTGCCTTGCGTTATTTGTCTAGTTGTATAGTAATATAGACAAATCGCGGACCTGTCCAGATGCAACAGCCCCGGCAAGATGAAACGGCGCGCAAGGCGTGGATGGCGCTTCTGGCCAAGGCCCCGGCGGAACGGCTCACCGAGCTGTGGAACGGGGCCGGGCTCGACGCGGAGCACACGGTTCTGCGGGCTCCCGAAACCGGCGCGGTCATGGTGCGTGGACGCGCCGGCGGCACCGGGTCACCCTTCAATCTCGGCGAGATGACGGTGACCCGGTGTTCCATCGCGCTCACCGGAGGTGCGGTCGGCCATGGTTACGTGCCCGGGCGCAACCGCCGCCATGCCGAGATCGCCGCGCTCTGCGATGCGCTGATGCAGACGGATCGGGCCGGAGCGGTCGAGGTGGCGATCCTTGCGCCCTTGCGGGAGGAAGCGGCCACGCGGCGCGCGGCGCTCGCCCGGAAGGCGGCGGCAACGAAGGTCGAGTTCTTCACCATGGTGCGGGGGGACAACTGATGATCGGGGAAAGCCTGACCGGCGGGTTCGCCGATGCAGCGCCGGACGCTGCGCGCGCTTTCCGCGCCTGCCTCGATGCGATGGCACGACCCGGCACGATACAGGACGTCGCGGGGCCCCAGCCGCCCGCGCCGCTCGGGATCGCCGCCGGTATCGTCGCCCTCACCCTGTGCGATCCCGAAACGGGCGTGTGGCTCGCCCCCTCCGTCGATACCGGAGCCGTGCGCGAATGGCTGGCCTTCCACACCGGGGCGCGGCTCGCGGGGCCGGCCCATGCGGATTTCCATTTCGGAACCTGGGCGGAGATGCCCTGGGATACCGCGAAGATCGGGACGCCGGACTATCCCGATCGCTCCGCCACCTTCGTGATCGAAACGCCATTGTCGGATGCCGGCGCTACGATCGCGGGGCCGGGGATCAAGGAGACAGCCAGCATCGCGCTGCCCGATACCGCGATCCTCGAGGCGAACGCGAAACGGTTCCCGCTGGGAATCGACCTGATCCTGACCGATGGCGCGCGGCTTGCCGCAATGCCCCGGACAACCCGAGCGCAGGAGGGCTGAGCGATGTATGTCGCGGTCAAGGGCGGAGAGCGGGCGATCGAGAATGCCCATGCCTGGCTCGATGATGCCCGAAGGGGGGACCGGGCGGTGCCCGCGCTTTCGATCTCCCAGATCCGGGAGCAGATGAGCCTCGCTGTCGCGCGGGTCATGGCGGAGGGCAGCCTCTACGATCCCGATCTGGCGGCGCTCGCCATCAAGCAGGCACGCGGCGACCTGATCGAGGCGATCTTCCTCATCCGGGCCTATCGGACAACCCTTCCGCGTTTCGGTGCGTCCGAGCCCGTCGATACGGGCCGGATGGCCTGCGCGCGCCGCATATCGGCAACCTACAAGGACCTGCCGGGTGGGCAGGTCCTCGGTCCGACCTTCGACTATACCCACCGCCTGATCGATTTCGCGCTTGCCGCACAGGGAGAGGCGGAGAGCGCCCCAACGCGGGAGGCCGAGCCGCAGGACATGCCCCACGTGACGAGCTTTCTGGATGGCGAGGGACTGATCCAGAAAGAGATCGATATGGGCGAGACGCCGCCCGATCTGACGCGGGAGCCGCTCGCCATCCCCGCCGAGCGGGAGTTGCGGCTCCAAAGCCTTGCCCGGGGGGACGAGGGGTTCCTCCTCGGCCTCGCCTACTCCACCCAGCGTGGCTATGGCCGCAACCACCCCTTCGTCGGTGAATTGCGTATCGGGCTGGTCGACGTGGAACTGGACATCCCCGAACTGGGCTTCGCCGTGGAGATCGCCGAGATCGAGGTGACCGAGTGCGAGACGGTCAACCAGTTCAAGGGCTCGAAGGTCGAACCGCCCCAGTTCACGCGCGGCTACGGCCTCGTCTTCGGGCAGTCCGAGCGCAAGGCGATCTCCATGGCACTGGTGGATCGCGCGATGCGATGGGCGGAGCTGGGCGAGGAGGACACCGGCGCGCCGGCGCAGGATGCGGAGTTCGTCCTCTATCACTGCGACAATATTCAGGCGACGGGCTTCGTGGAGCATATCAAGCTGCCCCATTACGTCGATTTCCAGGCCGAACTGGAGCTTGTCCGCCAGATGCGCCGCGATGCGGAAGCGGAACAGGCAAGGCCGGAGGCCGCAGAATGAACGACTACAATTTCGCCTATCTCGACGAACAGACGAAGCGGATGATCCGCCGCGCGCTGATGAAGGCGATCGCGATCCCGGGTTATCAGGTGCCGTTCGCCTCCCGCGAGATGCCGATGCCCTATGGCTGGGGCACCGGCGGCGTTCAGGTTTCCGCCGCCTGCATGACACCCGAAGACACGTTCAAGGTGATCGATCAGGGGGCCGACGACACCACGAACGCGGTCTCGATCCGCAAGTTCTTCGAGCGCACCGCGGGTGTCGCCGTCACGGAATCCACCGCCGAGGCCACCATCATCCAGACCCGTCACCGCATCCCCGAGGAGCCCCTGAAAGAGGGGCAGATCCTCGTCTATCAGGTGCCGATCCCCGAACCGCTGCGCTTCCTGGAGCCGCGCGAGAGCGAAACGCGCCGGATGCACGCGCTCGAGGAATACGGGCTGATGCATGTGAAGCTCTACGAGGATATCTCCCATAACGGGCAGATCGCCACCGCCTATGCCTATCCGGTGAAGGTGGAGGGGCGCTACGTGATGGACCCGTCCCCGATCCCGAAATTCGACAACCCCAAGATCAACGACAGCGCGGCGATCCAGCTCTTCGGCGCGGGCCGGGAGCAGAGGATCTACGCGATCCCGCCTTACACGCAGGTCGTGAGCCTCGATTTCGAGGACTACCCGTTCGAGCGGGGCGGCGCGCCCCATGATTGTGCCCTTTGCGGCGCGTCCGACACCTATCTCGACGAGGTCATCACCGATGACCACGGCGGGCGGATGTTCGTCTGCTCCGACACCGATTGGTGCGGCCGACGCCGGGCGGAGGGCCATGTCGGCACAGAGGGCGTGCCTTTCGCGGAGGATGTCGCATGACGGGGAAACCGACGCTGACCCCCTATTTCTCCTATGTGGATGCCAAGGCGGCGATGGCCTTCCTTGAGTCTGCGTTCGGCTTTGAGCCTGTCCAGTCCTACGACGGCGAGGGCGGTCGGCTCGTGCACGGCGAGATGCGCTTCGGTGATGGCGTCATCATGCTCGGCACCGTCGATCATCCCCCCGCCCGGCAAAGCCCGGGTGTCTATGTCGTGGTCGCGGATGTCGATGCGCATTACGAGCGGGCCAAGGCGGCGGGTGCGGATATCGTCTATCCGCCCGAAGACACCGAATTCGGCACCCGACGCTATAGGGCGCGCGATATCGAAGGACACGAATGGTCCTTCGGCACCTATCAGCCACAGACGGAGCCACCGCAATGGGGATGAACGAGACACCGCTTCTGGACGTGCGCGGATTGACCAAGACCTACGGCGCGCGGATCGGGTGCGCGGATGTCACCTTCGACCTGTGGCCGGGCGAGGTTCTGGGGGTCGTGGGCGAGTCCGGCTCCGGCAAGTCGACGCTTCTTTCCTGCCTTGCCGGGCATCTCGTGCCGGATGCGGGCGAGGTGGTGTTCGACACCCGCGCCGACGGGCCGCGTGACGTGCTTGCCATGTCGGAACCGGAACGGCGGATGCTGGGGCGAACGGATTGGGCCTTCGTTCACCAGAACCCGCGGGATGGGCTGCGGATGCGCGTGAGCGCGGGCGGCAATGTCGGCGAGCGCCTGATGGCGACCGGCAGCCGCCATTACGGAACCATCCGGGAGACGGCCGTCGACTGGCTCGGCCGGGTCGAGATCGCGTCCGACCGGGTCGATGACCGCCCTGCACAGTTCTCGGGCGGGATGCAGCAGCGGCTCCAGATCGCCCGCAACCTCGTCACGGGGCCGAGGCTCGTCTTCATGGATGAGCCCACGGGCGGGCTCGACGTGAGCGTGCAGGCGCGTCTTCTCGACCTGCTGCGGGGGCTGGTGCGGGACATGGGGTTGTCGGCGATCATCGTGACGCACGATCTTGCCGTGGTGCGGCTTCTCGCCGACAGGCTGATGGTGATGAAGAACGGGCGGGTCATCGAACAGGGCCTGACCGATCAGGTGCTCGACGATCCGCAGGATGCGTACACGCAACTCCTGGTGTCCTCGGTTCTGCAGGTTTGAGCCGGG
>JBMYPI010000136.1:0-6596 GCA_049600155.1 Rubricella sp. | reverse complement strand
TCCCGCTGCGCTCCGTCTTCCGGGGGATCGGGCAGCCCGATCCCGATCAACGCGAGTAGCGTAGCGCGAGCGCTTCGGACAGTCTGAAGCGACCATCGCCCGTTGCCTCGAACGCCCCGGTGTCCACACGGCTTGCGAAGGCGTCGCGCTTTTCCTCGAACGTTGCGGGCCCCTGCCTCAGAACCACGTCATCGGCCATCGAGAGGACTTCGTTCTCGGTGAAGCCCTCCCGTCCCATGATGAGCTGGAGGTAGGCGCCGGTGATCTGGATGGCATCCTCCGCGCCGCGCGGACGGCGGGGAGCGGCGTAGTCGGCAAGCGGCAGGAGCGCTGGGTCCACCGTCGGGCGCTCCACCGCGACCTGCGCCGTCATCGCCCGTTCCAGCGCCTCGGCGATCTCCCGGTTCTCGGTTTGCAGGAGTTCCGCGAGGTCGTCCGGGGCCGGGTTGTCGTGGTAGCTGTCATGATCGAGCGTCGCCGCGCCGCGGCGCGCGAAGAGGTTCAGCCTCGGTTTCGGACGGATCGTGATCGCCTCGCCGGAGGCCTCCACGGTGTCGCCCGTGCCGAGCATCTCAGCGAGCGCGCGCGCATCGGGCAGCCGGTCGGGCCGGGACAGGGGCGAGATGGCGCGGGACAGAACCTCGATGATCGGCCCGGGATCGTCATAACCCTCGATCGTGAAGGTGAACGCGCCCGACGAAATGACGATGCGCCGCGTGTCCGGATCGCTATCCTGCATGATCGCCCCTCTCCCGCTCCTGAAGCCCATGTTTCCCGCCGCCAGCCGCCTTTGCAAGAGCGGAGCTTGACCCCGGCCCGCGCGATGGCCCATTGCTGCGCCGATGGCCGAAAGGATCGCATACCGCTTCGACGAACCTGTGTTGATCGCCGGTGGTGGCGGGCTCGATGCCGCGGCCCTGTCCCGGGCCGAACGGCATGCGGGGCGCATCGTGGCCGCCGACGGCGCGGCCGACGCCCTGTTCCGCCTTGGCCGGATGCCGTCCCTCATCGTGGGCGATCTCGACAGTCTCGCCAGCCGTGACGACTGGCGGGCGCGCGGGGTGCCCCTTCACCGGCTGGAGGAGCAGGAGACGACCGATTTCGAGAAAGTGCTCTACAGCGTCGACGCGCCGCTGTTCCTCGCCGCGGGCTTCACGGGGCGGCGGCTGGATCATGCGCTGGCGGTGCTGCGCACTGTCGCATTCGAGCCGCGCCCGGTGATCCTGGTGGGGGAACATGACGCGATCTTCGCCGTGCGCGGATCGCATGGGATCGCGCTGCCGGAAGGGACGCGATTCTCGCTGTTTCCCATGGCGACGGCGCGGGGCCTGTCGTCGGAGGGGCTGCGATGGCCGATCGAGGGGCTCGACTTCGCGCCCTGGGGCCGTGTGGGCACCTCGAACGTGGTCACCCGGGGGCCCGTGCGGATTTGCGTCGAGGGCTCTGGCATGCTCGCCATGGTGCCCGTCAACCATCTCGACGCGGTCGTCGCGTCCATCGCGACGGGGGAGGAAAACACCGGGTCGTGACGTCGCGCGCCCTCGCGCTTGGCGTTTCACTTGCCTATAAGGCCACGACCCGCCTGTCCGAGAGAGACCATGACCGACCGCCACAATCCCTCCGATATCGCCAAGATCGTCTCCGCCCGGGCCGCGCTCGCGGAGGTGGCGGATGGCATGAAGCTCGGCCTCGGCACGGGATCCACCGCCGAATGGTTCGTCAAGCTGCTCGCGCTTCACATGCGCAATACCGGCATCGAGGTCATCTGCGTGCCGACATCGGACCGCACGGGGGCGCTCGCCGAAAAGCTCGGCATTCCGCTCGCGACGCTCGGCGATCTGGGGCAACTCGACCTCACGGTCGACGGAGCCGACGAATTCGATCCCGCTCTCGACCTCATCAAGGGGGGCGGGGCCGCGCATCTGCGCGAGAAGATCGTCGCCTGCGCCTCGGAGCGGATGATCGTGATCTCCGATGCGAGCAAACAGGTCCAGGCGCTGGGCGCGTTTCCGCTTCCGGTGGAGGTGATCGGGTTCGGCAATCGCGCGACCCACGGGCACATCGCCTCGGCGCTTGCTGCGGAAGGTCTCGGCGGGCGGCCGATCCGCCTGCGCGAGCGCGGCGGCCAGCCCGTCTTCACCGACGAGGGGAACCTCGTCTTCGATCTTCACCTGGGTCGGATCGGCAACGCGCCCGCACTCGCCGCGCGCCTCTCCGCCATTCCCGGGGTGGTTGAGCACGGGCTGTTCTGTGGAATCGCCGCGGCGGTCTCGATCGGCCATCCCGATGGCCGTGCGGAGTGGCTGGAGCGCGGACATGCGGCGCGGCCGGTTACATTCGCCGACACGCTGGGCGGTGACCCCGTGCCGGCCGCCCTCGCCACGCTTTGACGAAAGGACAGCCCATGATCCGCGCCGCCCTCATCGCGCTCGCCATCCTCGCCGCAGCGCCCTCCACCGCACAGGTCGTCGATCCGCTCCGGGCGGAACGGATCGCGGTCGCGCAGGACTACATCGCGCTCTCCATGGAGGAGATGACGCCCGAGGCGATGGCCGAGGCCTCCGCCGGCCCGGTGATCGAGCAGTTGCGTCTGACCAATCCGTCCATGACCGACGCGCAGGAGGCGCGTATCCGCACGATCTTCGGAGAGGAACTGGCGGAGATCAGCCGTGCCGCGATGCAGGAGATGGCCGCGCCGATGGCCGATATCTTCACGCTGGAGGAACTCGTCGCCTTGCGGGATTTCTACGCCGACGAGACGGGCCGCGCGGTCATGCGCAAGATGCCCGATTTCTTCGCCGCGATGCAGCCGATGGTCCTGGAGGGAATGCAGGCCGAGATGGTCCGCATCAACAACCGAATCCTCGGCGTGCTCTCGGAGGAACAGCCGGTGGAACCGGCGGAAAGCGATTGAGATGGATTTCGATTACGACCTCTTCGTCATCGGCGGCGGTTCGGGCGGCGTGCGCGCGGCCCGTGTCGCGGCACAGGCCGGCGCCAAGGTCGCCCTGGCGGAGGAATACCGCTACGGCGGCACCTGCGTGATCCGGGGCTGTGTGCCCAAGAAACTGATGGTCTACGCGTCGCATTTCTCGGAGATGTTCGAGGATGCCGCCGGCTATGGCTGGAGCGTCGGCGAGCCTACCTTCGACTGGCCCACGCTGATCCGGGGGAAGGACAAGGAGATCGCCCGGCTCGAGGGCATCTACGAGCGCAACCTCCAGCTTGCAGGCGTCACCACCTATCGTGCGCGCGCCGAGCTCACCGATCCGCACGGCGTTCGGCTGTCGACGGGCGAGGCCATCTCGGCCCGGACGATCCTGATCGCGACCGGCGGCCGGCCGTGGGTGCCCGATATCCCGGGGATCGAGCACGCGATCACGTCCAACGAGATCTTCCACCTCGAAGAACAGCCAGGGCGCATCCTGATCGTGGGCGGCGGCTATATCGCCTGCGAGTTCGCGGGTATCATGGCGGGGCTCGGCTCGGAGGTCTGCCTTGCCTATCGTGGGGCGCAGATCCTGCGGGGCTTCGACGACGATATCCGCTCCCACGTCTCGCAGGAGATGGCGAAGAAGGGCATCGACCTGTGCCTCGGCATGCAGCCGCGCGGCATCGTGAAGACGGACGAGGGCCTCGTCGTCGATCTCAACCAGGGCGAGAGCGGCGTTTTCGACGCGGTCATGTATGCCACGGGCCGTGTGCCCAACACGGAGGGTATCGGTCTTGTCGAGGCGGGCGTCGAACTCGGCGTCAACGGTGCGGTTATGGTCGACCGCTTCTCCCAGTCGAGCGTTCCCTCGATCTACGCGATCGGCGACGTGACGGACCGGGTCCAGCTGACCCCCGTCGCGATCCGCGAGGGGATGGCCTTCGTCGAGACGGTGTTCAAGGGCAACCCGACGCCCGTCGATCACGCGCTGATCCCGACGGCCGTCTTCACCCAGCCGGAGATCGGCACCGTCGGCCTGACGGAGGCCGAGGCCTGCGCCGAACGGCCGATCAAGGTCTACCGCGCGTCGTTCCGCGCCATGATGCATGTGCTGCCCGACCGCGACGAACGGATGCTGATGAAGCTGATCGTCGACGGCGAGACGGACACGGTTCTGGGCTGTCACATCGTCGGGCACGCGGCCGGCGAGATGATCCAGCTCGCCGCGATCGCGATCAAGATGGGCGCCACGAAGGCGGACTTCGATCGGACCGTCGCGGTCCATCCGACTGCGGCAGAAGAACTCGTCACGATGAAGGAACCGGTGCGCGAGCTTGAAATCGGCGGGAAAATGAACACCTGACCGAACGATCCTTAGACGTTTCAGAGATCATTGGAGGACTGTACGGCTCATGCCATACAATGAGAATTCCGGTGGCCCGTGGGGCCAGGGCGGCGGTGGAAACCGCGGCAATGGCGGCGGGCGCAACCCGTGGGGGCCCGGCGGCAACGGCAATCGCCCCGGTGGCGGTGGCGGCGGCAGGGGCGATGGACCGAACCAGGTTCCCGACCTCGACGAACTGGTCCGCAAGGGGCAGGAACAGCTTCGCGTCCTGATGGGCGGTCGCGGCGGTGGCGGCAAGGGCACCGGCACCGGCGGCCCGGGCATCGGCAAGTGGGGCTATATCGCGGCGGCGGCCGCGCTCCTGCTCGGTTGGGTCTGGATGTCCGTCTACCAGGTGCAGGACGGTGAGCAATCCGTCGAGCTGACGTTCGGCGAGTTCTCCTCGACGGGCAATCCGGGCCTCAATTTCGCCCCCTGGCCCGTCGTGACCTACGAGATCGTCGACGTTTCGGCGGAACGGACGATCGACATCGGCTTCGGTGGCCGCGCCGGCCGCGCCGACGAGGGCCTGATGCTCACGGGCGATGAGAACATCGTCGATATCGATTTCCAGGTGGTCTGGAACGTCTCCGATCCGGCGGCCTTCCTGTTCAACCTGTCCTCGCCGGCCGAAACGGTCGAGGCGACGGCGGAATCGGCGATGCGTGAAGTCATCTCGCGGTCCGAACTGGCGCCGATCCTCAACCGGGACAGGCAGATCATCGCCGACGAGGTGGAATCGATCACCCAGTCGACGCTGGAGAGCTACAATTCCGGTGTGAACATCATCCGCGTGAACTTCAATCGCGCCGACCCGCCCCGCGAGGTCATCGATGCGTTCCGCGACGTGCAGGCGGCCGAACAGGAACGCGACCGGCTCCGGAACGAGGCGGACGCCTTCGCGAACCGCACCCTTGCCGATGCGCGCGGTGAAGCGGCCCAGATGCTGCAGCAGGCGGAAGCCTACCGGGCGCAGGTCGTCAACGAGGCGCAGGGTGAGGCCGCGCGCTTCGTTTCGGTCTACAACGAATACGTCAATGCACCCGACGTCACCCGCCGTCGTCTCTACCTTGAGACGATGGAGCGTGTGCTCGGCGGCATCGACATGATGATCATCGACGATGCGGTCGCCGGGAGCGATGGCGCGGGCGGGGGCGTCGTGCCCTACCTGCCGCTCAACGAACTTCGTCGAGGGGGGAGCAACTGATGTCGCGCGCAGTCATTCTGATCGCAATCGTCCTTGTCCTGATCGTGACGGGCCTTTCCTCCATTTTCCGCGTCGACGAGCGCGAAAGGGTGCTGGTCACCCAGTTCGGTGAGGTTCGCAACGTCGTCGTGGAGCCAGGCCTCGCGTTCAAGGTTCCCTATTTCCAGGACGTGCTGCGCTACGATGCGCGCATCCAGTCTCTGGACATGGAACCGGTCGAGGTGACGCCGCTCGACGATCGGCGGCTCGTGGTCGATACCTTCGCCCGCTGGCGGATCGACGACACGCAGCTCTTCCGCCGTGCGACGGCAAGCTCCGGCGACGCCGCGCTGCGCGTCGGCGCGCAACGGCTGGAGAGCATCGTCGAGGCGGCGACGCGCGAGGTGCTCGGCTCGGTCACATCCGATGCCGTCCTCTCGGCGGACCGTGTCGCCCTCATGGCGCGCATCCGCGACAGTGCCTTCGCCGAGGCGCGGGCATTGGGGATCGAGGTGGTCGACGTCCGTATCCGGCGCGCCGACCTGCCCGAGCAGAACCTCGCGGCGACCTTCGCCCGGATGCAGGCCGAACGTCAGCGGGAAGCCGAGGACGAACGCGCAAGGGGCCGCGAGGCCGCGACGCGGGTCCGGTCGCAGGCGGAACGGACGGCGGTCGAGATCGTCTCCGAAGCGCAGCGGGAATCGGACATCATCCGCGGTGAGGCGGACGCCCAGCGGAACGCGATCTTCGCCGACGCCTTCGGCCGCGATCCCGAGTTCTTCGCCTTCTACCGCTCGCTCACGGCCTATGAGCGCGCGCTGCAGGGCTCCAACTCGACGATGGTCATCACACCCGATAGCGAGTTCTTCGAGTATCTGGAGAGTGACCGGCCGCGCAGTGGGCTGGCGCCCGACTCGGGGACGGCGCTTCGACAGTGACAGGGGAAACGCTGCTTCTCGCGATCGCGCTCATGGCGCTGTTCGAAGGGCTCGCGTTCATCCTCTTTCCCGAACAGATGAAGCAGGCGATGCGTCGCCTGCTTCTGCTTTCCGATGGTGACCTGCGCCAGGCGGGGTTCGCCGTCGCCGCTTTCG
>JBMYPI010000135.1:0-6672 GCA_049600155.1 Rubricella sp. | reverse complement strand
CTGATCTCGGTCCTTGTCGGTGGCGCGGCGTTCGCCGAGGAGGGCCCGTATGTGGCGGGCTTCGCCGGTCTTGCCAGTTTTCCGGACGCGGGCTTCGATCAGGATGTCGCCGATCCCGACTACGCATCGGGCGATCTCAGTCTCGAATACGGGTTCGATCTGAACGGCGCGATCGGCTACGATCTGGGGGGCATCCTTATCGAGGCGCAGATCGGACGCGCCGCCGGGGGGACCGATACCCTCTCCTTCCCTGACGCGACGGCGCCCTTCGACAGTGCCGAGACGGACGGCGATGTGAGCATCGTCTACGGTATGGTGAACGGCTGGATCGAGATCCCGACGGAAGGGCCGATCACGCCCTTCGTCGGCGGCGGTATCGGCTATGCCAGCCTGTCGATCGACACCGCCTTCACGCTGGGCTCCAACAACGGCATCGACAGCAGCGATACGGTTTTCGCCTACCAGATCGGGGCCGGTGCGACTTATGCACTGTCCGAAACAAACATGCTCGCCGTGCGATACCGCTACCTCACCACCGGTGACGGGGACTTCACCGACAACGAGGATACCGCGATCTCGGCGGGGCTTTCCGCGCATATCTTCGACGTCGGTGTCAGGTTCTCCTTCTGAGAACTTTGAAAGCGCCGTTCAGCGGGGTATCAGGGGCCGCCGGGCACGATCCGGCGGCCCTTTTCAATCTGCGGAGACCGGAATGACCCTTTTCACGGTGACGATGATCGCGGTGCTTGCGGGCGGGTTTCTGGGCGCGTGGCGGGCATACCGGCGCAAGGGCGATATCCTCGACATCCTGCAATACGGGTTCGGCCATGCCGTGGCCTTCGGGATCGTGACGATGCTCGTCCTCGTCGTGGCGGACCTCGTGATCTGATGTTCGTCCGTCTCTTCGAGCATTGCCGGGCGGAAGGCATACCCGTGTCCCTGCGGGAATATCTCGCCCTGCTCGAAGGCACGGGGGCGGGGCTCGTCACCTATGATGTGGAGGGATTCTATTTCCTCGCCCGCGCGGCTCTGGTGAAGGACGAACGGAACCTCGACCGGTTCGACCGCGCCTTCGCCACCGCGTTCAAGGGCATGGAGGGGCTCTCGATCGCGGACGCGCTGGAGCGGGTGGACCTGCCGGAGAACTGGTTGCGCAAGCTCGCCGAGAAGCATCTCAGCGAAACGGAGAAGGCCGAAATCGAGGCGCTCGGCGGGTTCGACAAGCTCATGGAAACGCTGCGGGAGCGCCTGCGTGAACAGGAGAAGCGCCACCAGGGCGGCTCGAAGATGATCGACACGGCGGGCACCTCCCCCTTCGGCGCATATGGCTACAACCCCGAAGGCGTGCGGATCGGGCAGGACGGCTCGCGACACCGGCGGGCGGTGAAGGTCTGGGACAAGCGGGAATTCCGCAACCTCGACGGTTCGGTCGAGCTTGGCACCCGCAACATCAAGGTCGCGCTCAAGCGGCTGCGCCAGTGGGCGCGGGATGGCGCACAGGACGAGCTGGACCTCGACGGCACGATCCGTGCGACGGCGGAGCACGGCTATCTAGACGTCAAGACGCGGCCCGAGCGACGAAACGCGGTGAAAGTGCTTCTGTTTCTCGATGTGGGCGGTTCGATGGACCCCCATGTGAAAGTGGTGGAGGAGCTGTTCTCCGCCGCGCGGTCGGAATTCAAGCACCTCGAACACTACTATTTTCACAACTGCCTCTACGAAGGCGTGTGGCGCGACAACGCAAGGCGCTGGAACGAGCAGGTTCCGACATGGGACGTGCTCAATACCTATGGGCCGGACTACAAGGTGATCTTCGTCGGCGATGCGGCGATGTCACCCTACGAGATCGCGATGCCCGGCGGTGCGAACGAGCACTGGAACGCGGAGGCGGGATCGGTCTGGCTGGCCCGCATCCGCGAGAAATGGCCGGGCGCGATCTGGATCAACCCCGTACCGGAGGCGCATTGGCGCTACACCCAGTCCACGCAGATGATCCGGGAGATCTTCGACGAACGGATGTTTCCGATGACGCTCGACGGGATCGATCGCGCCATGCGCGCCGCCGGGCGCTGAGGGCCGCGTCAGGAGGCGTGCAGCAACGCGCCCTCGTATCGCTTCAGGCAGAGGCGGGCGGTCCTGCCATAGGATCGCGCACCTGTGCGAAGCTCGGGAAACAGCGTCAGCAATTCGTCGCGTGTCGCGTCGTGAAGACCGCCTATGCCGATATCGCCGGGATGGAAGCTTTCCGTCGGCAGGCCATTGGCGATCACGATCTCATGGCGATCGAAAAGCAGGTGAAGATAGGTGACCGAAGCGCAATCCTGCCGCGTCACCCCTGCGCCGTCGACCAGATGCGACGCCGCGACAAGCACCTCCGACTCGCCGAAAAGCAGGCTCTCCCGCCCGCCACGCGAGAGAACCCGGTGCTGGGGAGACAACACGATACGGCCATGCGCGCCGAGCAGTCCTTCACGGATCGTTACGGGAGCCAGCCTGCCGACACCCGGAACCGTCACCCTGCCAATCCAGCGCAGGGTCTGGTGGCCGTTGTCCAGCGTCGCGACCCTGTCGCCGATCCGAAGGGCCTCGACCGGTGTCGGTCCCGCCTCCGTCTCGATCAGGGTGCCGCTCGTGAAACAGATCACCGATTCGATGTTCTCGAAGGTGACGACCGTGCCGTCGGTCAGCGTGGCCGTGCCGCTCAGACCACCGGCGTTGTCGTCGCCATTGGTGATGTTGAGCGAACCGGGATCGAGCAGTCCGTTGAAATCGAGCGTATCGCCCGTTGTTTCGCCGTCTTCGCCGCCGGTTATCGTGATCGTTCCGCCCGACAGCGCCGCGGGATCGATGACGAAGGTATCGTCACCGGACCCGCCCGTCGCCGTATCGCCGGATCCGACGTTGAGGGTGTCGTTGCCGTCGCCGCCATCGAGCGTGTCGGCGCCGGCCCCGCCCGTCAGCGTGTCGTTGCCGCCCTGGCCGTATAACTCGTCATCCCCCGCACCGCCGGAGAGGACGTCGTTGCCCTCCAGACCGGTCACGGCCGCGCCGAGTTGGCCGATCAGCGGGCTTGCGAGGATGTCGCCCGCGGGCGCGGCGCCCGGGGGATCGATGGTCGCGCTCAGAACCTGTTCGCCCGCATTCTCCCAGACCCGGATCTCGATCGTGTAGACCTCACCGGCGGAAAGCACCACATCTCCGAAGCGGGTCGTCGCCGACTGGTGGTAATCGTTGTCGAGGAAAGTTCCGGACGTGGTCGGCCCGCTCGTCGAACCGGGATTGGTATAGGTCGTGAACGTCTGCTCGACGCCGTTGGAATCGAGGATCCGGATGATCGAACCGTCATCCGAGGTGATGCCGAACCGGTAGGTTCCCGCGTCCTCGATCGTGAGCGTGTTGGTGAAGATGATCCCGAAATCGGCGGGATTCCCCGTCGTTCCCCGGGCATCGTTGACGAGGGTCGTGAGGTCGAAGGCCTGCGTCGTCCCCGTCGCGGTGGGGGTCGGCACCGCGCTGCCGGGGCCGAAATCGAAGGCCTGGCCGTCGGCCGAACTGAAATTGTCGTCATAGACGGCGTAGGTCCAGCCGAGCGGGGGCAGATCGGCATCGCCGTAAATCGTGTCCGCGCCCGTTCCGCCCTCGACCGTGTCGTCGCCCGACCCGGCAAAGACGAAATCGTCGCCGGCGCCGGCATCGATGATGTCGTCGCCCTCGCCCGCGTCGATCACGTCATCGTCGCCGACCGTGCCGAGCACGCCCTGGGCATCGCCGGCATCCACGAGATCGCCCTCGGGATCGCCGAGATAGCCGGCATCGATCGTGTCCGCGCCCGAAGTCCCCTCGACGACGCCGTCGCCTATGACCGGGCCGCCGGGGTCTTCCACGGTGTCGAAGATCGAGACGTAGTCGATCCGCCCGTCGAAATAGTCCCGCAAATTACTGGCGGTATTGTCGCCCGATACGCCCTGATCGGCACCGAAGGTCCAAGGCTCGTTGAAGTTCGGCCCCATGTCCATCGTCAGCTCCGAGAGCTGCGCGCTCCCCGAACCCGATCCGGTGATCTGGGTGGCCGTGGTCGTGGTGAACTCCGTCCCGTCCGAGAGGTTCTCGACCTTGTAGGAGACGACCGGGTCGCTGCCGCTGCCGCCCCAGGAATAGGTCACGCGGAGCGTGTCGTTGGCCCCGTAGAAACCGCTCGCGGTCCGGAAGAAGAAGCTGTTGGCATCGGTCTGGTGCCGGATCTCGACGGCACCGTTGGACTGGACCTTCAGGGTCCAGTGCCCCCCGTCATCGAAATTCTGGCTGTCGCGCGACGCGACCGTCCCGTTGTGGACGGTATCGGGCGTGAATTCGGTGACGATCGTGCCGGTCGCGAGCTGGAAAGCGGGGCTTGCAGGAACAAGGACGTGATCGTTGTTCCCGTCAAGAACCGCCTGTCCGCCGACCGCGGTTGCGCCGTTCTGGTAAGTCCCGTTCTGCGCGGCGCCATCCGAGGTGACCTCGTCTATGGCCGTCCCGGCATCGTCGAACTGCCATAATGCAATATGCGCCATGCTCGCGCTCCACTCCAAAACCCGGCCGAAGACTAGCCCGTTTTCCCTTTTTTAGCAAAGGATTACGCCTCAATCTGGGGTTGTTTCCACGCGTGCCGGATCAGCCCGTTTCCGTTCCTTCCCGCCGGGCTTGATGTCCGAGCGGTTGCGCCCCATTTCATCCCCATGATCCAACTCTCCACACTTCTGTTCGCGCTTCTCGGCGGCCTCGCGATGTGGTGGTTTTCGGCCTACCGGCTCAACCGGCAGCTGGACGCCCAGTCGACCGAGCTGACCGATCCCCTGATCCGGTCCCATGTCGCGCGGATGGCCGATGTGCTGGATCTCGACGATCTGCACGTCTACGTCTTCGAGACACCGGCGATCAACGGCCTCGCCTCGCCGGATGGGCGGATCTTCATCACGCGCGGCTTTCTCGACAAGTATCGCCTCGGCGATGTCCGATCCGAGGAGATCGCCGGCGTCATCGCCCACGAACTCGGCCATGTCGCGCTTGGCCATTCGAAGCGGAGGATGTTCGATTTCACCGGCCAGAACGCCGTTCGGGTCCTGCTCGCGACGGTTCTGGGGCGCTTCATTCCCTTCATCGGCATCTACATCGCGAATTTCCTCAGCCAGATGCTCGCCGCCCGGCTCTCGCGGCAGGACGAATACGAGGCGGACGAATACGCCGCGGCGCTCATGACGAAGATCGGACTGGGCACCGGGCCGCAGGTCTCCCTTTTCCAGAAGCTCGAACGCATCGCGGGCGGCCAGGGCGGGCAGCTGGCCTGGCTGATGTCCCACCCCCGCACGGATGACAGGATCGCGGCGATCAACCGTCTGTCCGACGCCTGGCGCGCCGCGCGGTAGGGCTTGCCAAGGGCGCGGTGTTCCTGTTTCGTGCCGCAATGACGCCTTGCACGATCCCGCTTTCCGGTGCCGATCTGACCCCCCTGCCCTCCGGCGCGCTTTGGTGGGCGGAGGAACGGGTTATGTGCGTCAGCGATCTGCACCTGGGAAAGTCGGAACGGATCGCCCGGCGCGGTGGCGCGCTTCTGCCCCCTTATGACACCGTCGAGACGCTCGACCGGTTGAGAGCGGATCTGGCGGCCCACGCCGCCGAGACGGTCATTCTGCTGGGCGATAGCTTCGACGATCTCGATGCAGCGCGCGGCCTTGGCGATACGGTGCGCGGGACGCTCTCGGTTCTGATGGCCGGGCGGCGATGGATCTGGATCGAGGGCAATCACGATCCCGGTCCGGTCGATATCGGCGGCACGCATCTCGCCGAATACGTCCACGGGCCGCTCACCTTCCGCCATATCGCGGCACGGGATCCACAGGAGGGTGAAGTCTCGGGGCATTATCACCCGAAGGCCTCGCTCGCGCTCGGCGGACGACGGGTGACCTCCTCCTGCTTCGTCACCGACGGGCAGCGCCTCATCCTGCCCGCTTTCGGCGCGTATACGGGCGGGCTTGCCGTCAGCCATCCGGCGATCGCGGGGCTGCTGGGGCCGGGTGCGCGCGTGATCCTGACCCGCGCGCCCCGGCACGCGATCCCGTTCGAAAGGCTCGTCGCATGAATGCCCGGGGCGCGGCACGGCTCCGTGCGGCCTTCGCCGATCAGGGGCTGATGCGGACCCTCGGGGCGGAGATCATCTCGGTTACCGAGGGCGCGGTGGAGATCTCGGTGCCCATCACGCCCGCGCTCAGCCAGCAGCACGGCTATGTGCATGGCGGGGTCGCCTGGTCGATCGGCGACAGCGCCCAGGGCTTCGCGGCGCAAACCCTGATCCCCGAAACGCAGGGAATCCTGACGGTGGAGATGAAGATCAACTTCCTCGCTCCGGCGGCAGGGGATCGCCTCATCGCACGGGGGCGGGTGGAGCGGCAGGGGCGCCGGCTGATCGTGACGCGGGGCGATGTGTTCGCCCTCTCCGTCGAGGGGGAGAAGCCCGTCGCCACGATGCTCGGCACGATGATGCCCGTCAGCGAAAGCTGACTTTGCGTCACCTTTTTTTCTTGCCAGAGAGGATTCAACCGGTAACATATTCGTGTTCATGAATAATACCAGGCGAACTGGTGGAAACTGGGAGGACACGATGCCAGACGATCAACTTCCGAATGATATGGGCAC
>JBMYPI010000134.1:0-6682 GCA_049600155.1 Rubricella sp. | reverse complement strand
GAAGAGGCGGAGGGTTATCTCGAACCGCGCCTGCGCGATCTCATGCCCGATCCCTCCACCCTGAAGGACATGGATGCGGCCATCGCCACGTTCTGCGACGCGGTGACGGGCGCGGCACGGATCGCCATCTTCGCGGATTATGACGTCGATGGCGGTGCCTCCGCCGCTCTCCTGATCGACTGGCTTCGCCTGATGGGACGCGAGGCGACGCTCTACATTCCCGACCGGATCGACGAGGGCTACGGCCCGAACGTGCCCGCGATGGAAGAGCTTGCCACCGCGCATGACCTCATCGTCTGCGTCGATTGCGGAACGCTCAGCCATGAGCCGATCGCGGCGGCCAGGGCGAAGGGTGCGCGCGTCATCGTGCTGGACCATCACCAGGGCGGGGAGACGCTTCCCCCCGCCGAGGCGGTGGTCAATCCCAACCGGCAGGACGAGACCGGCGATCTGGGCCATCTCTGCGCCGCCGGTGTCGTCTTCCTGATGCTCGTGGGCGCGAACCGCGTGTTGCGCGCAAAAGGCGGGACCGTGCCAGATCTTATGGCGATGCTCGATCTCGTGGCGCTCGCGACCGTCGCCGATGTCGCGCCGCTTGTCGGGCTGAACCGGGCGCTTGTGCGCCAGGGGTTGAAGGTGATGGCGCGCCGGGCACGACCGGGGCTCGCGGCCCTTGCAGATGTCGCCAAGATCACGTCCGCACCGACGAGCTTTCACCTCGGTTACCTCCTCGGCCCGCGGGTCAACGCAGGCGGGCGGATCGGGGCCGCCGATCTCGGCGCGCGGCTTCTGGCCTCGTCCGACCAGCGGGAGGCGGAGCGCCTTGCCCTGGAACTCGACCGGCTGAATGCCGAGCGGCGCGCGATCGAGGCCGCCGTGCTGGAAGAGGCACGCGCCCAGGCCGAAGCGCGGGGTGCGGATGGTCCGCTCGTCTGGGCTGCGGGGGAGGGCTGGCATCCGGGCGTCGTGGGGATCGTCGCCGCGCGGCTCAAGGAATGGTCGAACCGCCCGGCCGTCGTCATCGGGATCGAGGGCGGAGAGGGCAAGGGATCGGCGCGATCCGTCACCGGCGTGGATCTCGGCGCGGCGATCGCACGGCTCGCGCAGGACGGCATGATCGAACGCGGCGGCGGGCACAGGATGGCGGCGGGCCTCACCGTGCGGCCCGAGGCGATCCCGGCGGCGATGGAGCGTCTGGCCGGGCTTCTGGAACGGCAGGGTGCAGGGGCGGACGGGCCCCGTGCCCTGCGCATCGACGGGCTCATCGCGGCGCGCGCCGCCGACGTCGCACTGGTGGAACGGCTCGAACAGGCGGGGCCCTTCGGCGCGGCAAGCCCCGCCCCGCGATTTGCCCTTGCGGGATGTCGTATCGCCCATGTCCGCCGCGCGGGGGAAACCCATCTCCAGCTCTCGCTGGAGGACGGATCGGGCGGGCGGATCGACGCGATCGCGTTTCGTGCCTTCGAGGGCTCGCTCGGCCCGGCGCTGGAAGCGGCACGGGGTGGGCTTGTGCATGTGGCGGGGCGGCTGGAGATCGACGATTGGGGAGGCAGGCGGCGGGTGAAACTGCGCGTCGAGGACGCCGCCCTGCCCTGATCCTTGCCCGCGCGAAAACGTCGAAAAAGCCGCTTGCGCCCCCTGAGTGATTCCAATAATACACCGCTCACACCACCGGAGCGCCCTTCGTCTAGTGGTCTAGGACGCCGCCCTTTCACGGCGGAAACACGGGTTCGAGTCCCGTAGGGCGTGCCACCTTCCTCCCAAGATCGTATGCAAGCCGCGCAACGGCGGATGCCGTCTCGACGGTTTTTTCGGCGCGGGCTAGTCTCGCCCGAAAACGGGGGAGAGCGCTGATGCTTGCGGGCCATCTGATCGTCGAATGCCTCAGGGTGCAGGGGGTGGGGCGGGTATTCTGCGTGCCGGGCGAGAGCTATCTCGCGGTGCTGGACGGGCTCCATGACGCGGGCATCGACGTCGTGGCCGCGCGGCACGAGGGCGGGGCCGCCATGATGGCGGAGGCCGACGGAAAGCTGACCGGCCGCCCCGGCATCGCGATGGTCACGCGCGGGCCCGGCGCGACGAACGCCGCTTCGGGCATCCATGTGGCAGCGCAGGATTCCACGCCGATGATCCTTTTCGTCGGGCAGATCGGGCGAGACATGCGCGGCCGGGAGGCGTTCCAGGAGGTCGACTACCGCGCCCTGTTCGGCGGCATGGCGAAATGGGTGGAGGAGATCGACCGCCCCGAACGGATCCCCGAGATCCTCTCCCATGCATGGCACGTCGCGCTATCGGGCCGACCCGGCCCCGTCGTGATCGCCCTGCCCGAGGACATGCTGCGCGAAAGCGTCGAGGCGCGTCCCGGCCCGCGCGTCGAGGTGGCCGAGCCCTGGCCCGCACCGGAAGCGGCGGAGCGCGCGCGCGCCCTGATCGCCGGGGCTGAATCGCCGATCGCGATCGTGGGCGGCTCCCGCTGGGACGCATCCGCGATCGCCGCGCTCCCCGGTTTCGCCGAGAGCTGGTCCCTGCCCATGGCGGCGAGCTTCCGCAGGCAGGGGCTCTTCGATGCGCATCACCCGCTTTATGCGGGCGACGTGGGGCTGGGGATCAATCCGGCCCTGCGGGAGCGGATCGCGAATGCCGATCTCGTGCTGCTGCTCGGGGCGCGCTTCTCGGAAAACCCCAGCCAGGGTTTCACGCTGTTCGGCATTCCCGAACCCGCGCAGAAACTCATCCATGTCCATCCCGGAGCGGAGGAACTCGGCCGGATCTATGCGCCGGCACTTCCGATCAACGCCACACCGGGTGCATTCCTAGCAGCCGTCGGAAACGGGCCGGAGACCGCGAAGACCGCCTTGGAACACACCGCCTATCTCGACTGGAGCGGGACCCCGCCCCCCGGGGTGGGTGTCGCCACGATGTCCCATGCGATCGCCCATCTGCGCGAGGCCGTGCCCGAGGGGGCCATCATGGCGAACGGGGCCGGAAACTACGCGATCTGGCTGCACCGTTTCTGGCGGTACCGCCCCGGAGCCCAGCTTGCACCGACATCAGGTTCCATGGGCTACGGCCTTCCTGCCGCCTGTGCCGCCGCACTGCGCCATCCCGACAGGGAGGTCTGGTGCCTCGCGGGGGACGGATGTTTCCAGATGACGGGGATGGAGTTCGGAACGGCCGTCCAGCACGGCGCGCGGATCCGGGTTCTCGTGTGCGACAATGCCCGCTACGGCACGATCCTGATGCACCAGGACCGTCACTATCCCGGCCGCCCCGTCGCGACCGATATCGTGAATCCCGATTTCGCGGCCTGGGCGAGAAGCTATGGCGCTGTCGGCCTTACCGTGGAATCGGATGACGATTTCGCCGGGGCTGTAGCAGAGGCCCGGGCAGCTGATGGCCCCGCGCTCATCCACCTCAAGCTCGATCCCCGTGATATCGCGCCGGGGCGAACGCTCGGGCCCTGACCTAGCGCGCCGCCGTCACCTCGACCTCGACAAGGAACTCCGGCCGCGTGAACCCCGACACGATGACGAGGGTCGATGCGGGCAAGGGGTCGACAGGGCCGAGCCAGGCATCGCGCGCCGCCATGTAATCCTTCATGTGCGCACGGTCGGTGACGAAGGCGTTGATCCGCATGATGTCGGCCCTGGTCATGCCCGCTTCGTCGAGGATGCGCGAGATCGCGGAGAAGCAGAGATCCGCCTGCGCCCGTGCGCCTTCGGGCACCGTGTCGTCCGTCGTGATCGCGAGCTGGCCCGAGGTCGTCAGCATGGTCGACAGGCCGTCGGCGACGAGCCCGTGGGAATAGGCGCCGAAAGGTGGTCTGACGCCTTGGGGATTGATCGCTTTCCGCATGGGTTCGTCACCTCGCTTTCCGGTTGCGACAATCCTTGGCGTAGCCGTGACCCCGGGTAAACAGATGCTGACCATATCCTAGTCAGTATCTCGGATTCATGCCGAATTGAGTGGCGATTGTGCAATCCCTGACCTTTTCCGGTGCTCCCGCCATTGGCAGAACGCGAACGGAGCGAAACGCTTTCACCATCGAATCATGATGGAGTGCACAATGCGCCTGAAGTCTCTCGCCCTCGCCGCGACGTTCCTCGCCCCGATGCCGGCCCTTGCAGGCGGCCACCTGACGCCGGTCGTCTTCGGCACGAACTGGCTTGCCCAGGCCGAGCATGGCGGCTTCTACCAGTCCGTCGCCGACGGCACCTACGAGGAATGCGGCCTCTCGGTCGAGATCATTCCCGGCGGTCCGCAGGTCAACAACCGGGCGCTCCTGCTGGCGGGCCGGATCGATTTCCACATGGGCGGCGACCTTCTTCAGGCTTTCAACGCGGTGGCCGAGGGCATTCCCGTCGTCTCCGTCGCGGCGATCTTCCAGAAGCACCCGCAGGTGATCCTCGCCCATCCGGGGCAGGCAGATACGTGGGAAGAACTGCGCGACCTCACGCTCCTGATCGGGGACAACGGCTTCCAGTCCTTCTATCAGTGGATGATCGCCGAATGGGGCTTCACCGAAGAGCAGCGCGTGCCCTACACGTTCAACCCCGCGCCCTTCATCGCCGATGAGCGGACGGGGATGCAGGGCTATCTCAGCTCCGAACCCTATGCCGTCTCCACGACGGAAGGCGGGTTCGAGCCCAATGTCTTCCTGATCGCGGACGCGGGTTATTCCACCTACGCGACGACGATCGAGACGATGGCCGCCACGATCGAGGAGAGCCCCGAGGTCGTCGAATGCTTCGTCAATGGCTCGATCCTCGGCTGGTACAACTACCTCTACGGCGACAACGCGGCGGCGAACGCCATGATCCTCGAAGACAATCCCGACATGACGCAGGACAAGATCGACTACGCGATCAACGCCATGCTCGAGAACGGGATCGTCGATTCCGGCGACGCGCTGGAGATGGGGATCGGTGTGATGACGGAAGAGGCCGTGGGCGGCTTCTACGAATCGATGGTCGAAGCCGGTGTCGTGAGCGACGATATCGACTGGCGCGCCGCCTTCACGACGGAGTTCGTCGGCGACGGGCTGGGGATGGACCTTCGCCCCTGAGGGGAGCGAGGCTTGGGGGCTTGAAACCACGGCTCGCGGCACGAGGGGGTGTCGCGAGCCGGACTCCGGAACAGAGCGAACGGATAAAGGGCAGGCATGCGCCAGAGACTTCTGAGCATGGAGAACGTGGACAAGGCGTTCGGCGGGGGCGTCGTCGCGCTCAAGTCGATGTCGCTGGAGGTGCGGGACGGTGATTTCATCAGCCTCCTTGGCCCTTCCGGCTGCGGCAAATCCACGGCGCTTCGGCTGATCGCCGGCCTCTCCGATCCGAGTGCGGGGCGCATCCGCTGGGAGAGCGGGGATCGCGGCGATATCGGTGTCGTCTTCCAGGAGCCTACCCTGATGCCCTGGGCCACGGTGCGGGACAACGTGTTCCTCCCCTTCCGTCTTCAAGGCAAATCCTGGCATTCGAGTCAGGCGGAAGTGCGCGAGGCGCTCCATCTCGTTGGGCTCGACAAGTTCGAGACGGCCTATCCCCGAGAATTGTCGGGTGGCATGAAGATGCGCGTCTCGATCGCCCGTGCGATGGTCACGCGACCGAAGCTGATCCTGATGGATGAGCCGTTCGCCGCGCTCGACGAGATCACCCGCCACAAGCTCAACAACGACCTTCTGGAACTGAAGGCCAAGATCGGCTGCACGGTCATCTTCGTGACCCATTCGGTCTGGGAGAGCGTGTTCCTGTCCGACCGGATCGTGGTCATGGCCGCGCGACCGGGGCGGGTGATCCGCGAGGTCGCCGTCGACGAGCCGTATCCGCGCGGGGAGGCCTTCCGCACGTCTGCCGAATACGCCGCCCATTGCCGCGAGGCATCCGAGGCGCTGCACGAAGCCATGGGAGAAGCGGCATGACCGCCATCGAGGACCGCGCACCAGCAGCACTCGACGCCGGCCCCGATCTGGAGGAACGCCGCAAGATCGCGCGACGGCGCTTCGAGGCCTGGGGCAAATGGCTTCTGCCGGTCGTCGTGATGACCCTCTCGATCCTGGGATGGGACTGGATCGTGCGGGCGAACGAGATCCCGCACTATATCCTTCCGGGGCCGGGCCGGGTCCTCGATACGCTGATCGCCGATTGGGCGATCCTGTTCGACGCGCTTCTGGTGACACTCCAGATCACGATGATGGCGCTTGCCGTCGCGGTGATCGGGGGCGTGGGGCTCGCCATCCTCTTCACCCAGTCGCGGCTTGTGGAGATGAGCTTCTACCCCTATGCGGTGATCCTGCAGGTGACGCCCATCGTCTCCATCGCGCCCCTGATCTTCATCTATGTGGACAGCCGCCTTGCGGGCCTTCTCCTGTGCGCATGGATCGTGGCCTTCTTCCCGATCCTGTCGAACACGACGCTCGGTCTGAATTCGACCGATCACAACCTGCGCGACCTGTTCCGCATCTACGGGGCGAGCCGCTGGCAGAAGCTGCGCTATCTGCAACTGCCCACCGCCCTTCCCTACTTCCTCGGTGGTCTGCGGATCGCGGGCGGACTGGCGCTGATCGGGGCCGTGGTAGCGGAGTACGTCGCGGGCACGGGCGGCATGGAATCGGGCCTCGCCTTCCGCATTCTCGAGGCGGGATACCGATTGAACATCAGCAGGATGTTCGCAGCCCTCCTGCTGA
>JBMYPI010000133.1:0-6686 GCA_049600155.1 Rubricella sp. | reverse complement strand
TCTACGGCGGCCCGGGCGTAGAACGGGGCATCCTCCATCCGCATGAGTTCCCGCGGCCGCTCGCCCCTCGTTTCCCGATCGACCCGCCAAAGGGTGCGTCGCAGCGGCGCCTTCGGCGGGGCGTCGATCTCGTGCACGGCGCCGTCGGGCGTGAACCGCAACGCGACGTTGAGATCCTTCCCCGCGCGATCGCTCAGATCGTAGAAGGTGCGCGCCTCGGCGCCGTCCTCGTAACGCCCCCAGGTCCAGTACCGGAAATCGTGTTCCAGCGCGCGGCGGCCGAAATTCGCGTCGAGGTATCCGTGGCCGACCCAATCGAGACCCGGGCGCTCGAACCGGACCTCGATGCGCGATGACGGCGCGAACGGTCGCCAGACATGGGCTTCGTGCAGCGCCACCTCCCGGTCGGTGACGGCGCCTGGGATGACGCGGATCCGGCCCTTGATCCCCGTGAGATGAGGCACGGCGCGCTCGTCGATCTCGACGGTCAGCGCGGTTCCGTCCCACGTCATCGAGGACGGGCCGACGGCGAAATGCGCCTCTTCCGTGACGACTGTGGACGAATCCCGCTCCGTCATCGCCCAGCGTGCATTCGGCCCGTAGAGCGCGACATTGATCGCGCAATGATCGCGTGGCGCGCGTCGCCCCGCCCAGTAGTAGTAGGGCGAGAAGACCGAGCCTATGAAGCCGATGACGGTGACGCCGTGGATGCCGTCATCGCAGAGCCCGTCGAGATACCACCACGCATAGCCACCGGGATCGACCGCGATGTCGAAGCGCGGTCCTGCGTGATCGCCGCGGCCGCGTGCCGGCCGGACAGGGCCGCCATCGGCACCCCGGGGCCCGGATGACATCCGCCCCCGCAGAGATAGAGCCCCGTGATCGCCGTTCTCGCCGTGGGTCTCGCGAAGGCTTTCATCCGGCCGTGCGGATTCGCTCCGTAGAGCGCCCCGCCCGTCCCCGGGAAAAGGGCCGCGAACCGGTCCGGCGTTGTCAGCGCCGTCCTCTCCGGCGGGATCAGGGTCAGCCCCGCTTCGCTGAGGCGGGTGAATACCGTGCTCTGGCATGCGGCGATCTCCTGTGGTGCGGGGGTGTGGATGTCCCCGTCAGCGGGGGCGTTCATGATCATCAGAAGGCGTTCGGGGCCGTCGGGTGCGGCGCCGCCACGATCCTGCGCGCAGATGTAGAGGGTCGGATCGCGGGGCGTTCGGCGCCCGGTGAAGAGGTCGTCGAATTCGGTCTCGCTCGATCCTCCGAAGAAGACCGTGTGATGGGCGAGGGGAAAGCCGCCCGTCGGCGTCGCCCAGGTCCAGACCCAGGCCGAAAGGGACCGGTCCGCGCGGTCGAGACGCGGCGCGGCGCCGGAAACCGCGGGGCCGAGCAATCCGCCGGACAGTGCTCCGGGGTCGCCGTTGAAGAGAACCGTGCGTGCTGCAATACGTTCGCCCCCCTCGAGCTCGACCCCGGTGATCCCGTTTTTGTCTGCGAGAATACGGGAGGCGCACGCACCGTAGCGGAACTGCGCACCGCGCGCCGTGGCGAGGCGTTCGAGCATGCGTGCGAGAGCGTGCATGCCCCCTTCGACATGCCAGACGCCCCGTTCCTCCGATGCCCAGATGAGCATGAGGAGGGCAGGCGAAAGGAGCGGCGATCCCCCTACATAGGTGGCATAACGGGCGAAGAGCTGCCGTAGCCTCTGGTCCCCGAACTGGCGGCCGAGAGCCGACCACATGGTCGACATCGGAGCCATCGCCCGGGTGAGGCGCACCGCATTCGACATCACCGTCCGGGTGACGGAGAGCGGCGATGGCGCGGGCGCGCGCATCATCGGCGCATCGAAACTGTCGAACAGCAGATCGCAGCGTTCGCAGAAGGCAGCGAAACGCCTCGCCTCGTCCCCGTTCGCGAACGCGGCCACGGCGTCTATGCTTTCGGCCCGGTTCGCGTGGAGATCGAGTGTCGCTCCGCCACGCCATTCGTGCCGCGCGAGGATTGCGCTGCGGTTCAGGCCCAGTTCGCCGGAGAGGGTCTCGCCGACGCTGTCGAGAAGCTCTTCGAAGACATGCCGCATCGTGAAGACCGTGGGGCCCGCGTCGATGGGTCCGGCGGCGCTGGGAACGGTGCGCATCTTTCCCCCGGGCGCTCCATGGGCATCGAGCACGAGAACGTCCTCGCCGGCATGGGCGAGTTCCAGCGCTGCGGACAGGCCGGCGATGCCTGCGCCCACGATTGCAATTCGGCTGGCTTCCCCCGCCACGCGATCCTCCGACTGGTTCGAGGTGTCATCGTTGACGAAACAGGAAGGTGTGTCCATATTTGTTTACATCAAGTCTGTCAATAAAGGCAGACAGTATGGATTGCACGAGGGCCCCCATGCCGCAGCGTTTCGCCGATCGCATCGAACGGACCCTGGAAGCCGCGATTTCCCGGGCCGAGGGGCCGGGTTCGCCGCCACAACTTGCCGCGGCACTCCGCCACGCGGTTTTTCCCGGCGGTGCCCGGGTGCGCCCGCAGCTCTCGCTCGCGGTCGCGCAGGCCTGCGGTGACGACTGCCCCGAACTCTCCGATGCCGCCGCGGCCTCGATCGAACTGATCCATTGCGCGAGCCTCGTGCATGACGATCTGCCGATGTTCGACGATGCCGATATCCGCCGGGGCAAGGCGACCGTTCATGTCGCCTTCTCCCAGCCGCTAGCCCTTCTGACGGGGGATGCCCTGATCGTGGCGGGCTTCGACGTGCTCGCGCGCGAAGGTCACTTTCAACCCGGACGGCTTGCCGCGCTTGTCGGCGCGCTCGCCCGTGCCACCGGGGTTCCACACGGGATCTGTGCAGGGCAGGGGTGGGAAAGCGAGCCGGAGATCGACCTGTCGGCCTATCACCAGGCGAAGACAGGCGCCCTGTTCGTGGCCGCGACGACGATGGGGGCGCTCGCCGCCGGTGCAGAACCCGCCCCCTGGAGGGAACTCGGCGCGCGCATCGGCGAGGCCTTCCAGGTGGCCGACGACCTGCGCGACGCGATCATGACGGCTGAGGAACTCGGCAAGCCGGCGGGGCAGGACGAAGCCCACGCCCGCCCCAATGCCGTCGCCCAGCTCGGCCTCGATGGCGCGGTGAGGAAGCTGAAATCGATCCTCGGCGGTGCCGTCGCTTCGATCCCCGACTGCCCGGGGCGAGTCGCGCTGACCGCGATCGTCGAGGCACAGGCCAAGCGCCTCGTTCCGGCCTCCCTCGCCACAAGTGCCGCCTGAGATGGTGAGTGTGAGCGACGATAGCGGCCACGCCGAGTCGCGTAGAGGCTGGAGCTTCTACCGCTGGATGGTGCGAACGATCTCCGATCCGGGATTTCAGGACCGCGCCGTCGCGAACCGGTTGCTCAGGCCGCTTGCGCGCCGCAACGCACACGGCCTTTACGATCTCGTCGCCGGCTTCGTCTATTCCCAGACACTCCTCGCGCTCGTGGATCTGGACATTCCCGGCATGCTTGCGGAACGGCCGCTGGATGCCGCCGCAATCGCCCCGCGGGCCGGGTTGTCTACCGATGCCACTCGGCGACTTCTGCAGGCGGGCGCGGCGATCGGCGTTCTCAGGCGCGACAGGCGCGGACGATATCGCCTGAGCCAGATCGGAGCCGCCCTCCTCGGCGCGCCCGGTGTCGTCGAGATGGTCCGGCATCACCGTGATTTCTATGCCGATATCTCCGATCCGGTAGCGCTTCTGCGCGGCGAGGCCGAGACCGTGATGAGCCGCTACTGGGGCTATGTCGGCGGTGCGAGCACCCATGACATCCCCGCCGATATCGCCCGTCGGTATTCCGATCTGATGGCCGTGAGCCAGACGATGGTCGCGGCCGAGACGATCAGTGCATATCCTTTCGCGCGCCATGCCGCGCTGCTGGATGTCGGCGGCGGCGCGGGGGCTTTCGCCAGTGCCGTTCTCGCGGCGACGCCGACGATCCGGGCAACCGTGTTCGACCTGCCCCCGGTGGCCGCGCAGGCGGAGGAGCGATTCGCACGGGAGGGCCTTTCGGGCCGGGCAAGCGCCCAGGGTGGGAGTTTTCTCGACGATTCCCTGCCGCGCGGGGCGGATCTGATCACCCTGATACGGGTCTGCTACGACCATGACGATGACGTCGTTCTCGCGCTCCTGCGCAAGGTTCGCGATGCGCTGCCGCCTGGAGGCACGCTCGTGATATCCGAACCGATGTCCGGCGGAGAGCGCCCCGATCGTGTCGGAGACGCGTATTTCGGGTTCTACACCGCTGCGATGGGCACGGGACGACCGCGTTCCGTGGCCGAACACGGAAGTCTCCTCGAAGCGGCCGGCTTCTCGGGTGTGCGCGCGTATCCGGTTCGGCAGCCATTCATCACCGGCGTCGTCTCGGCGCGGGTGGCTGATTGAAACCGATAATCATCGGTCTTCCTTTTAAATGTAAATCTACATTGACACATATAGGTGTCGATCTAGACTTACATGTATCGAACCGGAGGCGTCGTGCGTCCCGCATCGTCGCCAGTGGAAGGGAAAAGCAGATGGAGACCACCGCCGTTCTTCTCCAAGGAGCCGAGAAGCTGCGCCTGGACTCCGTTCTCCTGAACGAGCCGGGACCGGCCGATGCCGTCGTGGAGATCGCGTGGTCCGGAATATCGACCGGGACCGAGAAACTTCTCTGGACCGGCAAGATGCCGGCCTTCCCCGGCATGGGATATCCCCTCGTTCCCGGCTACGAGAGCTTCGGCGAAGTCGTCGAGGCCGGGCCGGAAAGCGGCCTGAAGCCCGGCGACCATGTCTTCGTCCCCGGCGCCAACTGCTACACCGAGGTGCGCGGCCTGTTCGGCGGCGCGGCCCGCAGACTGGTAACGCCCGGTGCGCGCGTCGCGAAGGTCGATGCCGGCATGGGCCCCGAAGGCGCGCTTCTTGCGCTTGCGGCGACGGCCCGCCATGCAATCGCGGGCCTCGATACCGATCTGCCGGATCTCATCGTCGGTCATGGCGTGCTCGGCCGGCTGCTCGCCCGCCTCGTGATCTGCGCGGGCGGCCCTGCGCCAACCGTCTGGGACATCAACCCGGACCGCATGGATGGCGCGGAAGGCTATGACGTCATCCATCCCGACGACGACCCGCGCCGTGACTACGGCACGATCTGCGACGTTTCGGGTGCGCCCGGCATCCTCGACCAGCTCGTCGGCCGCATCGCGAAAGGCGGCGAGATCGTTCTGGCGGGATTCTATACGGACCCGCTCAGCTTTGCGTTTCCGCCGGCCTTCATGAAAGAGGCGCGCATCCGCGTCGCGGCGGAATGGAAGCCGGAAGACCTGACCGTCACCCGCATGCTCATCGAGCAGGGCGACCTCAGCCTCGACGGCCTCATCACCCACACATCGAAGGCGAGCCAGGCCGAAAGCGCCTACGCCACCGCGTTCAACGACGCGGCGTGCCTGAAGATGATCCTCGACTGGAAAGACATCCAATGAGCCTCGACGACCAGATCCCCAACCTCCGCGACCGTGACGCAGCCCTCCGTGCCGAGGCGCATGAACCCACGCTCGAAGTGCCCACGGCCGAGCCGACCAAGAAGACCCAGATCATCGCGATCTACGGCAAGGGCGGGATCGGCAAATCCTTCACGCTCGCAAACCTCAGTTGCATGATGGCCGAGCAGGGCAAGCGGGTGCTGCTGATCGGCTGCGATCCGAAATCGGATACCACGAGCCTCCTGTTCGGCGGCAAGGCCTGCCCGACGATCATCGAAACCTCGACCCACAAGAACCTTGCGGGTGAGGAAGTGAAGATCGGCGATGTCTGCTTCAAGAAGAACGGCGTCTTCGCGATGGAACTCGGCGGCCCGGAAGTCGGCCGCGGTTGCGGCGGGCGCGGCATCATCCACGGGTTCGAACTGCTGGAGAAGCTGGGCTTCCACGATTGGGATTTCGACTACGTCCTGCTCGATTTCCTGGGCGATGTGGTCTGTGGCGGCTTCGGCCTGCCGATCGCGCGGGACATGGCGCAGAAGGTGATCGTCGTCGGATCGAACGACCTGCAATCCCTCTACGTTGCCAACAACGTCTGCTCGGCGGTCGACTACTTCCGCAAGATGGGCGGCAATGTCGGTGTCGCGGGCATGGTCATCAACAAGGATGACGGCACCGGCGAGGCGCAGAAATTCGCGGAAAGCGTCGGTATTCCGGTTCTGGCCTCGATCCCGGCGGATGACGAGCTGCGCCGGAAGTCGGCGAACTACGAGATCGTCGGCTCCAACGCGACGCAGTGGGGCGCGCTGTTCGGCGAACTCGCCGAGAATGTCGCCGGTGCGCCGCCGCAGCTTCCCTCGCCGCTCACGCAGGACGGGCTGATCGCCCTGTTCGACGGCAAGGATACCGGCGAGGGCGTCGTGCTTGTCCCCGCCACCGACGAGGACATGCGCGGCAAGGCCTCCAAGCCCAAGAAGAGCCTGGAGGTCGTTTACGACGATGTTTGATCTCAAGGCTCTCGACCGCGCCGAAGACGCGCTCTGCAAGCAGACCGGCCACGTCACGGCCAGGGCCGATACGACGGCCCCGGCCCCGGCCTGCCCGGTCGTCCATTCCAGCAGCGGCAAATGCCCCGTGGCGCATGGAGGTGGCAATGGCTGAAGAACGCTACGACTCCGCCCATGAAGCGGAGGTCATGGAGGGCACGAAGGTCTCCG
>JBMYPI010000132.1:0-6722 GCA_049600155.1 Rubricella sp. | reverse complement strand
AATCGATATAATGATCTGACATTTTACACACATAATCTATAAACAAAATTTAGTTGCACTTTGATGAGCAAAAAGAAGAACACTGTAAAAAGTAATTAAGCTGCGACAATGTCAGGCAGTTGGAAACACGAGAGTTCCGCACGAGTGATTTCGGCTTCTCGCAGGACGCGCTGATCAAGGGTCTTCCCCCCTTGCCCGGACCCTCCAGAGCGCAGCTCACGCGCGGGGCGCGGGGCGCGGGTGCCGTACGGGCAACCCTCCGCGCCCCGACTAAGGCCCGATGGCCGCTGCCATCCACCGATGGCGCGGGCCGCGCAAGAGGACGACACCATGCGAAAGCTTCTCGACCGAACCTATCTTCTCGCAGCCTGGATCGCCGCGTTTCTCATTCTCGCGATCGCCTGTCTCGTCAGTGCTCAGGTGGTGCTGAACCTTCTCACGCGGATAACGTCGCTGCCGCTGCCCTCCACGATCCCGTCTTACGCGGATTTTTCGGGCTTCATGCTCGCGGCCGGCACCTTCCTCGCGATGCCCTACACATTCCGGTCCGGCGGACACATCAAGGTATCTCTCGTCACCTCGCGCCTGCCCGGGCGCGGGGCGCTTTGGGCCGAGGTCTCCGCGCTCGTCGTGGCGCTCGGGCTCGTCGCCTTTGCCTGCGTCTATATCGTGGCGCTGGTTTATGAGAGCTGGCATTTCGGCGATGTATCGCCGGGGATCATTCCCATCCCGCTCTGGCTGCCGCAGTCGTTCATGGCGCTCGGCATGATCCTGCTTCTCGTCGCGATCTGCGACACGCTCGTCCAGACCCTGCGATCCGGAGCACCGGTCATTCGCAATGCCGAGGAGGTCTGAGCGATGTCCGACCCGATGATCGGCCTGTTCCTGCTCGCGGTCCTGTTCGTCTTCCTTGCCGGGGGGCTCTGGATCGCGCTGGCCCTGACCGGCGTTGCCACCGTGGCGCTCGTGCTGTTCTCCAACGCGCCGGTGGGCCTCGTGATGGCGACGACCTTCTGGGGCCACAGCCATTCGTGGGCGCTCACGGCGCTGCCGCTGTTCATCCTGATGGGGGAGATCCTGCTGCGATCGCGCCTGAGCCGCGACATGTTCAACGGGCTCGCGCCCTGGCTCGGCGGCCTGCCGGGGCGGCTTCTGCACGTCAACGTGCTGGGCTGCGCGATCTTCGCGGCCGTTTCGGGATCCTCGGCTGCAACGGCGGCCACGATCGGCAAGATGTCGATCCCCGAACTGAAGGAGCGCGGCTATCCCGAAAGCCTCATCCTCGGGACCCTCGCGGGCTCGGCGACGCTCGGCCTTCTCATCCCGCCCTCGATCATCCTGATCGTCTACGGCGTCGCGACCGAGCAATCCATCGCCCGGCTGTTCGTCGCGGGGCTTCTGCCCGGCGCGCTGTTGGTGGGGCTCTTCAGTGCCTACGTCGCCTTTCGCGCCTGGTCGAGCCCCGACCTTATCCCGCGATCGGACAGGCGCTTCACCTTTCGCGAGCGACTGTGGGAAGCGCGGGGACTGATCCCCGTCGCGCTGCTGATCGCCGGTGTCATCGGGGCGATCTATACCGGGCTTGCCTCCCCCACGGATGCCGCCGCGCTCGGCGTGCTCTTCTCGATCCTCCTTGCGGTGGTTTCGGGCAGTTTCACCAGAAACGACTTCCTCGACGCGCTTCTCTCAGCGGCCCGGACGTCCTGCATGATCGCCTTCATCCTGCTCGGGGCCGCATTCCTCGCCGTTGCGATGGGGTTCACGGGCCTGCCCAGAAACCTTGCCTCCTGGATCGGGGAAATGGGGCTTTCCCCCTATGTGCTGCTTGTCGTGCTGACCCTCTTCTTCATCGTTCTGGGGCTGTTTCTCGACGGGATTTCCGTGGTCGTCCTGACGACTTCAATCATCATGCCGATGGTTCTTGCGGTCGGGATCGATCCGATCTGGTTCGGCATCTATCTGGTGCTCGTGGTTGAGATGAGCCAGATCACGCCGCCCGTGGGATTCAACCTCTTCGTGATCCAGGGGCAGACGGGGACGGATATCCTGCGCATCGCAAGGGCCGCCCTTCCGTTCTTCTTCCTGCTCCTGCTCGCTGTCGTGCTGATCACGGTCTTCCCCGGGATCGTGACCTATCTTCCCGATCTCATGAACCGTTAGGAGGGGGGATGCCGGGTCGCGCGTCAGAGAGATGACGCGGCCCGGCTGGCCTGGTCGTACTGGCCCGACAGCGCGCGCAGGTTGGCCCCGATCTCCCGCAACTCGTCGCCCGTCATGTCCATCCGGGCGAAGCCTTCCAGAAGGCATTGATCGCGCACCTTGCGGTAGGCCTCGCACAGGGCGGCGCCGCTCGCGGATGTCCGGTAGAAGACCTCCTTGCCGCGCTTCTCGGCTTCCACCAGCTGCGCCTTGGACAGCTTGCGAAGGGCGTAGTTCACCGTGTGCGTGTCCTCGATGTTGAGCAGGAAGCAGATATCGCTGAGCCGCTTTTCGCGCCCCCGGTGGTTGACGTTGTGTAGAACGAGAATCTCCAGCGGGCTCATCTCCGTATGGCCCGTCGCCGCCATGCACTTGACCATCCAACGCGAGAAGGCGTTGAACGCGATGATGAGGCCGAACTCGAATTCGGACGCTTCCCACCCCTCGCCATCTGCGAGGTGCCTGGAAGACACGATGCGTCTCTTGGGTGTGTTTGTCATGCGAAACGCTTACAAAACGTTGGCGTAATTGTCGAGATGCGCCGGCGCCGTGACGCGGGGACGCCCCGCATCCGCTTGTCCGATCCGACCGCTGTGGATAGTCTCCGACATCGTGAACCCGAGCAAGGGGAGGGGCAGGTGGCGGAGAACGAAGGCAGGCCCGTCGTGAGCCTCGAAGCGGCCCGGGCGGAGATCGATGCCCTCGCGCCCCACAGGCGCGCGGCCTTCGAGAAAGCCCTTGCGGAGGGTCGCAAGATCGAGGCGATCGCCCTTCTGCGGCGGATCCGCTCCGGTGAGGACTCGGCGGGCTAGTCGACGATCTTGCCCGGATTGAGGATGCCCTTCGGGTCGAGCGCGTGCTTGATTGCAGCCATCGCGCCCGTTGCCGGCCCCAGTTCACGGCGAAGATAGGGCTTCTTTCCCTGTCCGATGCCGTGCTCGCCCGTGCAGGTGCCTTCCATCGAGATCGCAAGATCGTTCAGCCAGCCGACGAATCCTTCGGCCCCGGCGACCTCTTCGGGGTTGTCCATGTCGATCAGGAGAAGCGTGTGGAAATTCCCGTCGCCGACATGCCCGACGATCGGCGCGAGCAGGCCGAGCGCGTCGATCCGTTCCCGCGTAGCGGTGACGCATTCGGCCAGGCGCGAGATCGGAACGCAGACATCCGTCGAGATCCCCTTCGCGCCGGGGCGCAGGCCGAGCGCGGCCCAGTAGGCATCGTGCCGCGCCTGCCAAAGGCGGGTCCGTTCCTCGGGGCTTGCCGTCCAGGTGAAACCGGTGCCGCCGGTATCCGCGGCGATCTCGCCGAAGGTCGCCGCCTGTTCGGCAACGCCCGCCTCGGAACCGTGGAATTCGAGCAGCAGAAGCGGTGCCTCGGGCAGCGACAGTTTCGAATAGGCGTTGACGGCGCGGACCTGCACCGCGTCCAGAAGCTCGATCCGGGCGACGGGAACGCCCATCTGGATCGTCGCGATGACGGCCTCGCAGGCGGCATGGACACTGGGGAAGGAGCATGTCGCGGAAGACATCGCCTCGGGGATACCGTGGAGTTTCAGCGTCAGTTCCGTGATGATGCCGAGTGTGCCTTCCGACCCCACGAGAAGCCGCGTCAGATCATAGCCTGCCGAGGATTTCCGCGCGCGCTGGCCGGTGCGAATGACTGTCCCGTCGGCGAGGACCGCTTCCAGCGCGATGACGTTGTCCTTCATCGTGCCGTAGCGCACCGCGTTGGTGCCCGAGGCGCGCGTTGCCGCCATGCCCCCGAGCGACGCGTCCGCACCCGGATCGATCGGGAAGAACAGCCCCTGGTCGCGCAGATGGGTGTTGAGCCGGCTGCGGGTGACGCCGGGCTCGACCACGCAATCGAGGTCCTGCGGATGGACCGCGCGCACACGGTCCATGCCCGAAAGATCGATGCAGATCCCCCCGGCGGGGGCGTTGACGTGCCCCTCCAGCGACGTGCCCGTTCCGAACGGGACGATCGGCACGAGATGGTCCGCGCAGATTCGAACGATCTCCGCGACCTCGTCCGTGGTCGATGCGAAGACGACTGCATCGGGCGGCTGTGTGGCGATCCATGTCGTGGTGTGCCCGTGCTGTCTGCGGATCGCAGCGCCCGTCTGCATCCGCGCGCCGAAGCGCTGCCCGAGGATGCCGATCGCCGCGGCGATGCCGGTTTCGTTTCGCGGCAGATCGTGGATCAGCGCCATCGTTCCCTCCTGCTGCCCGCGTCGCCCGCGCGGGTTCGGGGCCGAGCATGGCCCCCGAGGGAACGGTTTGGCAAGCGGCTCAGCCGGGGCGCCGCAGCGCGCCGAGCACGCTCGCCCCCATGAAGCAGAGCGCCGCGATGCAGACGATCGAAGGCCCCGCAGGGGTGTCGAACAGATAGGCCGCGCGCAGGCCGACAATGGCCGATCCCGTCGCGATCACCGCAGCGGTCAGGGCCATGCCCTCGGGCGTGCGCGCGAAGGGGCGGGCGGCGGCGGCGGGAATGATCAGCATCGCCGCGATCAGAAGCACCCCCACCACCTTGATCGCCACCGCCACGGTGATCGCCAGCGCGAGGGTGAGGATCATCTGTTCGCGTTTGGGGTCGATCCCGCTTGCATGGGCGAGCTCGGTATTGAGCGTCGCCGTCAACAGCGCCGACCAGCGCCAGACGATCAGTGCGAGCACCGTGAGCGCGCCACCCCAGATCACCGCGAGATCGGCCCGCGATACCGCGAGGATGTCGCCGAAGAGATAGGCCATGAGGTCGATCCGGATACCCGAGAGGAAGGAAACCGCGACCAGTCCGAAGGCGAGGGACGAGTGGGCCAGCACGCCGAGGATCGTGTCCATCGCGAAGCCGCGATTGGACAGCACCGTCACGGTCAGCGCCATCACGAGCGCGATCGCCATGGCGCCTGCGAAGATCGACATCTCCAGTGCAAGCGCCAGCGCGACGCCGAGGATCGCGGCATGTGCCGTGGCGTCGCCGAAATAGGCCATCCGTCGCCACACGACGAAACTGCCCAGCGGCGCCGCGGCGAGTGCGACACCGATACCCGCGAGCGTCGCGCGCACCATGAAATCGTCGAGCATCATTCGGCCGCCTCCGTCGCGGGGGTCTCGCCATGGTCATGCCCGCAGGAGGCATCGTGCTCGTGATCGTGTTCGTGGCGATAGAGCGCGAGCGCGCCGCCCGTGCCCGTTCCGAAGAGCGCCCGGTATTCCGGCGCGGAGGAGACGATTTCCGGCGTGCCCTCGCAGCAGACATGCCCGTTGAGGCAGATCACACGGTCCGATGCGCTCATGACGACGTGCAGCTCGTGACTGATCATCACCACGGCGCAGCCGGTTTCGCGCCGCACCTCCTCGATCCTGCGGTAGAACGCGGCGGAGCCGGGCTGGTCGAGGCCCTGGGTCGCTTCGTCGAGAAGCAGAAGATCGGGCGCGCCGATCAGGGCTCGGGCAAGGAGAACCCTCTGGAACTGCCCGCCCGACAGGCTCGCCATCTGGTGTCGCGAGAGGCCCGGAACACCCGCCGCCTCGAGCGCGGATGCGCAGGCCGCGCGCGGGATGCCGCCGGGCAGGCGCAGGAAGCGCTCGACCGTGATCGGAAGAGTGGGGTCGATATGCAGCTTCTGCGGAACGTAGCCGATCCGCAGGCCGGGCCGGTGGGTGACGCGGCCGGTGGCGGGTCGCGCGGCACCGATCAGTGCCCGAAGAAGGCTCGTCTTGCCCGATCCGTTCGGGCCGACGATCGTGAGGATCTCGCCCGGTTCGATCGCCAGCGACACGTCGCGCAGGACGGTATTCCCGCCGTAGCGGATGCTGAGGTTCTCCACCGAAAGAAGGTTCATGCGGTATCCTTCCCGGCGCAGGCGGGGCAGATGCCCTCCGCCTCGACGATGGTCCGCTCGATGGTGAAGCCCGCTGTCCGCGCCGCATCGCCAAGCGCACCGCGCGCCGGCGGCGATTGCGCCTCGGCGACCGCATCGCACATCCGGCAGATCATGAAGGCGGGAGCGTGCTGCGCACCGGGATGGGCGCAGGCGATGAAGGCGTTGAGCCGCTCGATCTTGTGGGCGAACCCGTGCGCGACAAGGAAATCGAGCGCGCGGTAGGCGACCGGCGGCTGCGAGCCGAAGCCCGCGTCGCGCAGCCGGTCGAGGACTTCATAGGCACCCAGTGCGCGATGTTCCTGCAGCAGGATTTCCAGCGCCTTGCGTCGGACCGGCGTGAAACGCAGCCCCGTTTCGGCGCAATGCGTCTCGGCCGCGTGCATCGCGCTTTCGACGCAATGCCCGTGATCGTGCCGTTCGAATCCGATCGGTTCGTTCGCGTTTTCGACGCTGCCCGGTCTTGTCATGTTATCTCATTTCATGTATCGGCCTTGAAACGTTATAAGATCACATGGAGAGAAGGATGTCCAGAAACCCGCTTCCGCTCGCGCTCGCGGCCACGGCCTTCGCCGGTTCGGCCATGGCGGATGTGCCGCGCGTCGCGGCCGATGTGGCGCCGGTTCATGCCCTCGTCGCG
>JBMYPI010000131.1:0-6736 GCA_049600155.1 Rubricella sp. | reverse complement strand
CGCGGCCGAATCGGACCCTTGGGAGCGTCTGAAGGGGCGAGGAGACCGAACGCAGCGCGTCCGAAACGGCGAGGCCTATGGTTTTCTCGCCAAGGTCGATCCCGGCGACGGGGCCCGCACGGCCCGTCGCGTCGAGGAAGTCGGCCGGGTTCTCGAAAGTGCGCGCGGTCACGGCGCGTCGCCGGTCAGACCAAACTCGGCGGCGACCGCCTCCACCGGCGCCAGCGCGCCCGGCGTCGCAGCGAAGGCCGTCCGCGCCTCCGCGAGGATCGCCTCGGCCCTGTCCCGTTCGCCGAGCACCGTCAGCGCACGGATCAGTCGCGCCCACTCCTCCGGCGTGCCGCCTTCGTTGGCGAGCCTGGCCGAGAGCCCCTCGACCATCCCGCGGATCATCGCGGCCTGCTCCTCGTCGGTCATCGTTTCGGCCGCCTCCATGTCCTCGGCGCTCGGGCCCGGAGGCGCCTGGGAGGGAGGCAGCGAACCGGGGCCGAGGTCGAAATCCTCGCCCCGTTCGATCCGCCCAAGGGCGGCAGCCGCGGCGACGCCGCCGATCTCCTCTTCGATCGCCCGGATCCACGGCGCATCCGCCGGTCCCTCGTCGAGCAGGTCGGACCACAGGCGCAGGGCCAGTTCCGGTTCGCCGTTCTGGGCCAGAACGCGGCCCGAGTAGTAGCGCATCACGGGGTTCGACGGGTCGCGCTGAAGGCCTTCGGCAAGGGCCCTCTCGGCCTGGGGCGAAACGTATCCTCCCGCCGCGAGAATGCGGAATTCCGCCGTCTGTGCGTAATCCTCGGCCGTCGCTGCCTCTCCCAGCAGATCGAGCACCCGGTCCTGTGCCCCGCGCGCTTCGGCCAGCCGCCCAAGCTGCATGTAACTCGATGCGAGGAGGCGATGGCCCGTGATGTCCATCGGCCGCTGAACCAGGATCTCCTCCAGCTGGGCGACCAGCTCGGTCAGACGCTCGACATCCTCCGGAACAAGATCGGGGGAGGGCTGCGGCGCGCCGAGCTCGGCCAGCACGATCGCTTCGGCCTCCGCCTGCGTCGGGCGTTGCGCACGCGCTTCCGCCCGGTCGGCGAGGCGTTCCGCAAGCGGCTGATCCTCGGCGCCCGGAACACCGATGACCGCATAGGTCCCGAGCGTGCCGACCACCACGAGCGCGGCGACCGTCACACCGGCGGCACGGTTCACACCCGCCGGCGCACGCCCGGCGGCCCGCTCGCGCTCTTCCGCATCGGCTGCCGCGAGAAGGCGACGCGAGATCTCGGTCCTGCTCGCCTTCGCCTCGGCTTCCGACAGGACACCTCGGGCAAGGTCGCTCTCGATTTCGGCGAGTTGGTCCTTGTAGATGGCGACGTCATAGGCGGCCCGAGTCTCGCCCGCATCGCCCCCGCGCAGAAACGGTCGAAGGATCGCACCGAGCGCGAGCAGCACGATCAGGGCGGCGGCCAACCAGAACAACATCGTCTTCCCCACAGGTCCGTTTCGGCATACCTAACCGCTCTGGAAGGTTGCAGCAACGCGCTGCGGCGCAGGACCACATCCCGGGAGACGCCTCGCATGGAAGAGCAACGCGCACGCCTCGACTACCTGCTGTTCGGGGCCGGGCTTGGCCTTCTGATCCAGCCGGCCATCGACATGATGAACGGGCGCGCGTCGGAGGCCGCGCCCTTCGCAGCCGTCGGGATCGGGCTGTGGGTCTTCGCGCTCGTTCGCATCCGCAGACGGGGTGGCGCGGAACGGTAGGCGTCTTCGCTGCGTTGTCCTCTCAGTCACCGAGAGGAGATTCAGACCATGAAACGCAACGGAGCAAACACGACCCTGTCCTTCATCGCGGGTGCGCTGGCCGTCGCCGTCATCGGGATGGGCGCCTATATCTACACCGACGGATTCGGTGAGGAAGACGCATCGGTGACGATAGAACTGCCGCAAATTCAGGCAGAAGGCTGATCGTGGGCGGCAAACCTGACGTCAGGTACCGTCCTGCGCATTGACACCCCTGTCTCCGGCGCGAAACTGCGACGCGGTTTCCAACCGGACACAGGGACTCAACCAACATGAAAAAGACAATCGCCACCGCCGCCGCGCTTGCCGTGCTCGCGGGCGCCGCAACGGCCCAGGATCTCGACATCTGCGTGGAGGGCGCCTACCCGCCGTTCTCCGAGACGACCGCCTCCGGCGACGTCGTCGGGTTCGATATCGACATCGCCAACGCGCTCTGCGACACGATGGGCGCGACCTGCGAGATGGTCCCGACGGATTGGGACGGCATCATCCCCGCGCTTCAGCAGGGCCGCTGCGACGCGATCATCGCATCCATGTCGATCACGCCGGAGCGGATGCAGGTCATCGACTTCTCCGCGAAATACTACCAGACGCCCGCCCGCTTCGTTGCCGCTGCCGACAGTGGCATCAGCCTCGACAATATCGACGAGCAGGTCGTCGGCGTTCAGCGCGGCACGATTCACCAGGACTTCATGGAAGGCGAGTTCCCCAACGTGGAACTCCGCCTCTACGCCACGCAGGACGAGGCCTATCTCGATCTCGTCGCGGGCCGGATCGACGCCATCATGGCCGACTCCATCGCCATCGATGACGGCTTCCTGAAGACCGAGCAGGGCGAAGGCTATGCCTTCTTCGGCCCGGCCTACGCCGATCCGCAATACCATGGCGACGGCGCAGGGATCGGGGTCCGCCAGGGCGAGGAAGACCTGCGTGACGCATTCTCCGCGGCGATCGCCACGATCCGGGAGAACGGCGTCTACCAGACGATCAACGCCCAGTATTTCGATTTCGACATCTACGGCGGCTGAGCTTGCAGGTTAGAACGGGCCGGGGCGATCCTGGCCCGTTCTGTGCATTATGGATGTTGTCATCGAATATGCTCCCCTGCTGGCGCGGGGCACGCTGGTCACGGTTTCGCTCGCGCTTCTGTCGCTCGCCCTCGCGACGATGCTCGGTGCGCTCGGCGCCGCGGCGCGGCTTTCCGGCGGGCGGATCGCGCATGGGGCGGTGTTCGCCTACACCACGCTCGTGCGCGGTGTGCCCGATCTCGTCCTGATCCTTCTGATCTACTACGGGGGCCAGGCGGGCGTGAACGCCGTCGGGCAGGCGCTGGGGCTCGACTTCATCGAGGTCGACCAGTTCCTCGCCGGCGTTCTCGCCATCGGCTTCATCTATGGCGCCTACCTGACCGAGACGTTCCGCGGCGCCTACCTGACGGTTCCGAAAGGGCAGGGGGACGCGGCGATGGCGCTGGGCCTCAGCCCGCTTCAGCGGCTCTGGCTCGTCGATCTGCCGCAGGTGATCCGCTTCGCCCTGCCGGGCTACGCCAATGTCTGGCAGGTGCTCGTGAAATCGACCGCCGTCGTTTCCGTGATCGGATTGCAGGATCTCGTGCTTCTCGCCGGAAATGCGGGGCGGACGGTGCGCGAGCCCTTCACCTTCTATTTCGTCGTCTTCTGCGTCTACCTCGGTATCACCGCGATCAGCCAGGCGATCTTCGACCGCGCCGAGAAGCGCTATGCGCGGGGGTTCGGCGATGCGCGTTGATCTCGTTCTCGCCAACTGGGAGATGTTCGCGAACGGCGTCTGGATGACGCTGCAACTGACCGCTATCGCGCTCTTCCTCGGGTTCCTGATCGCCCTTCCAGCGGGAATTGCGCGGGCGCGCCGGGTGCCCTTCTGGTCCCCGCTGATCAATGCCTATGTCTACGCGTTCCGGGGGACGCCGCTTCTCGTGCAACTCTTCCTTGTCTACTATGGCCTCGCGCAGTTCGATTTCGTGCGCGACAGCTGGGCATGGACGTTCCTGCGCGATGCCTGGTGGTGTGCGGTCATAACCTTCTCCCTCAACTCCGGCGCATACGCGACGGAGATCATCCGCGGCGCGGTGCAGACTACGCCGAAGGGCGAGGAGGAGGCCGCGAAGGCGCTGGGCATGAAGCGCTGGCAGGTCTACGGCCTCGTGCTCATCCCCTCGGCCCTTCGCCGTGCCTTGCCGCAATACGGAAACGAGGTCGTGTTCATGCTGCATGGCTCGGTCGTCGCGTCCATCATCACCCTTCAGGACATCCTCGGTGCGGGGCGGACGCTGAATGCGCGCTATTACCTCGCCTATGAAGGCTTCCTGACGGCGGCGGTGCTCTACATGGCGCTGACCTTCCTTCTCGTGACCGCGTTCCGGAGGCTCGAACGCCGCTACCTCCGCCATCTCGCCGTGCGGTAGCCATGCATCGGATGCATGGCGCTTGAGCGCGTCTGTCCGATGTCCGGGCAGCGAGACTGACCTATTCTCCGACCCGTCTGGGAGGACTGGTGAAATCCCGATCCGAAGGAGAAATGGTGACATGATGTACCACACCGAAATCGACATGATCGAAATCGAAGCCCGTGCCCGCAAGCTGCGCGCACAGGCGTTCCGCGATCTGATCGTGAGTCTGCGCCGCTGGGTCGCCGAGGGGTATCGCTCGGTCTTCGCGGCGCGCGGCCATCACGCCTGACCGCGTCCCGTGATCGCCCCAAGGGCCGCGCCGGATACGGCGCGGCCTTTTGCGTTTGCGCCGCCCGCCGGGCCGCGCTAGGCCGCACTCCATGACAGACCGCCCTGCGATCCGCCTCCGCCCGAAATCCGGCCGCCGCCTCCTCCAGGAAGGTGCGCCCTGGGCCTATGCCGACGAACTCGTCCTCGATCGCCGAACGCGGAAGATCCCTGCTGGAACGATCGTGACGCTGGAGGATTCCGAACGGACCCCGGTCGCGACGGGCGCTTTCAACGCCGGGTCGAAGATCGCCTTCCGTATGCTCGACCGCGCGGTTGATGCCGATATCGACGGCGATTGGATCCGCGCCCGCCTCACGGACGCTCTGGCCCTGCGCGAAGCGCTCTACGACGCGCCTTTCTATCGGCTGGCCCATGCCGAGGGCGACGGGCTTCCGGGCGTGGTCATCGACAGGTTCGGCGATGCGCTCGTGGTCCAGCCAAATGCCGCCTGGGCCGATATGCTCCGGGGTGAGCTCGTCGCCGCGCTTGCCGATGTCACCGCCGCGACGACCATCATCGTCAACGGGCAGGGCAGGGCGCGCGCGCTCGAAGGACTTCCCGAGGAAACGGTGGTCGCCACCGGCTCGGTTGACGCGCCGATCCCGGTGCCGATGAACGGCGCGATCTACATGGCCGATCTTCTGGGCGGCCAGAAAACCGGCCTGTTCTACGACCAGCGCCCCAATCACGCCTTCACCGCGCGGCTCGCGGCTGGAAGGCGGGTGCTCGACGTCTTCTCCCATGTCGGCGGTTTCGGCCTTGCCGCGCTCGCCCATGGGGCGGAAAGCGCGCTTGCCGTGGATGGCTCCGCGCCCGCACTCGCGCTCGCCGTGGAAGGGGCGAAGCGGATGGGTGCGGATACCCGTTTCGCGACACGCAAAGGCGATGCATTCGAGACGATGCAGGCCCTGATCGACGAGGGGGAGCGCTTCGGCTCCGTCATCTGCGATCCCCCGGCTTTCGCACCCAACAAGCAGGCGCTCGATGCCGGCCTCCGGGCCTATGAGCGTGTCGCCCGGCTCGGCGCGCAACTCGTGGAGCCGGGCGGCTTCCTCACGCTCTGCTCCTGCTCCCACGCGGCGGACCTCGCCCGTTTCCGGGAGGTCTCCCTGCGTGGCATCGCGCGCGCCGGGCGTCTGGCCCAGGTGCTGCGCACCGGGTTCGCGGGCCCCGATCACCCGGTCCACCCGGCACTGGCGGAAACGGCCTATCTCAAGGCGATCACGCTCAGGCTTTCGTGATGGAGCGGATCGTCCTCGATGCCTGCACCCTCTACCCGACCTTCCTGCGCCACATCCTCGAAGGTTGCGCGCGAGGGGGGCTCTTCACCCCGCTCTGGTCGGAACGCATTCTCGAGGAGTGGCGCCGCACGGCGGAGCGTGTCGGCAGCCCGGCCGGGGCCGAGATCGCCCTCCTGCGATCCCGCTTCCCCGATGCGGTGGTCCGCCCCGATCCGATCCTGGAGGCCGATATCGCGCTGCCCGATCTCAACGACGCCCACGTTCTGGCAAGCGCCATTACCGGTGGTGCGGACGCGCTCCTGACCTTCAACATCCGCGATTTTCCGACGAGGACGCTTGCGCGCTACGGGATCGTCCGGGCGCATCCCGACACGTTCCTCCTTTCGCTGCACGCCGAGGCACCGACCCTCCTCACGGCCGCGGTGCATGAAGCGAAGGCGCGTTTGGAGGCCGCCTATGGCCGCCCCACCGAAACCCGCACGATCCTCAAGAAGGCCGGCCTCCCGCGCCTCGGCAAGGCGTTTGGCTGAACCGGCCTCCTCATGTCTTCGAGAAATATCCCCGCCGGAGGCACCGCCGCGCGGATGCGCGGCTAATCCGCCTTGCCGCGATAGCGGCGCAACAGATAGACCCTGATCGCCGAGGCGAGGCCGACGGCCGGGTCTCGGGCCTCGTCGATCTCCGCCACGAGCGCATTCAGCGGCATCTGTCGCTCCGCCGCGACCTCGCGCAGCGCGTCCCAGAAATCGGGTTCGAGCGAGATCGACGTGCGGTGGCCGCGCAGGGTCACCGAGTGCTTGGCGGGGCGCTCACTCTCCATCGCGGCGATGCTGATCGAGATGGCGCTCGGCTTTCTCGGCTTCGGCCTCGATGCGCCTGCGCTCCGATCTGGATTGGCCATGGAGGGCGGCGGATGCACCCGCGCCGGCCCGCTTCTCCGCGCGGGCCTTCT
>JBMYPI010000130.1:0-6882 GCA_049600155.1 Rubricella sp. | reverse complement strand
ATTTCTGGACCTATTCATGAGCGTATTGAGCAAGGTGATGCGCCCCGCCGACGGCGCGGCCTGGGTGACGGGCGCATCGGGGGGCATCGGTCGCGCGGTCGTGCTGAAGCTCGCCCGACGCGGATGGACCGTCTACGCGACCGCCCGGAGCGAGGACCAGCTCAAGGCCCTCGCCAATGAAGCGGAAGAGCTTCCGGGAACCATCATCCCCGCGCCGGGCGACGTGACCGATGCCACGCGGATGGAAGAGATCGTCGCGGGGATCGAGGGCCCGCTCGCCCTCGCGATCCTCAATGCCGGGATATACACGCCGATGCGCGCCGTCGATTTCAGCGCCGATACCGCACGGAAGATGTGGCGGGTCAATCTCGAAGGCGTGTCCAACGCGCTTGCCCCGGTGCTCAGGCACATGATCGAACGGGGAACGGGGCATGTCGCGCTGACGGCATCTGTCGCAGGCTATCGCGGCCTGCCGGACGCCGCGATCTACAGCGGAACGAAGGCCGCGCTGATCGCGATGGCCGAAGCGCTGGCAATGGATGGCGAGGATCTCGGCATCCGCTTCTCCGTCATCAATCCCGGTTTCGTGGAGACCGAAGCGACGGCGGTGAACGGGTTCGAGATGCCCTTCCTCATGAAACCCGAGGAGGCGGCGGACCGGATCGTCAACGGCCTCTACAAACCCGGCTTCGAAATCGCGTTTCCGACACGCTTCGAACTGATCCTGAAGACGATCGGCCTGTTGCCGAACCGCGCCTATATATGGCTGATGCGCAAGGCACTCGGCTGGGACGGCACGACGGCGGAGCGCTAGGCCTCCGCCCGCGCCCTGATATCGGCCTGCATCGCCCGGTCGAGCGGGAAGCGCCACATCAGCCAGACGGACCAGAGCTTCAGGGCAATCGGCACCGCCGCGTAGAGGATCGTCAGCGTCCAGAGCGCGCCGGGCCCGTTGCTGCCCTCGCCCGAAAAACCCGCCACCTCCAGCACCAGAAGCGCGACACCGCCCATCAGCGCCACGGAGGCCTTCGTCGCGATGGACCAGATCGCGAAGAGCGCGCCGGTGCGTTGCTGCCCGCTGCGGGCCGTATCGAGATCCACAACATCCGCCTGGATCGCCGGCGGAAGCGAGAGATCCGCACCCAGCGACGCCCCCGAAAGCACGACGATCACCCCGTAGGCCAGGATATCGCCTTCCCGCAGAAACAGGACCGCGGTGAAGACGAGGCAGGCATAGAGCATCGACAGGCACCAGATGCGGTGTTTCTCGAACCGCGCGGCCGCCCAGAGCCAGAAGGGCGCAGCCGCCACCGCGGCTCCGAAATACAGCACAAGCAGCAGTCCCCCCACCTGCTCCGAACCGCCGAGGCGGAATTCCACGAAGAACAGGAACAGCACGGCGGGCAGCGCATTGGCCGATCCGTTGATGATGTAGGCGTAGAGAAGCCGTCGAAAGATCGCCTCCTCCCGAAGCGCGGTGATCACTCCCGAGAGTTTCGTGGGGGTCTTCGACAGGCTCGGGGGCTCGCCCACCCGCCGCAGGGCCCAGAGCGTGGCGAAGGGCAGCGCGACGGCGACGAAAAGCGCCACGTTGCGCAGGCCCGAACCGGGCTCCGCAATCCCGTAGAGAAGCGCGGCGAGGATCGTGCCGACAAGGCCGAAGCTCTCCCGCCAGATCGTGATGGTGGAGCGTTCCTCGTAGAGGCCGGAAAGCTCCGCTCCCCAAGCGTAGTAGGGGGTGAGATAGGCCGTCCAGCCGAGCGTGAGTGCGAGCAGAGACCACGCGAACCAGCCGATCCCCGCGTCCTCCCCCGGCATCATCAGCGCGAGGATCGCGAGCATCACCACGGGCGTTGCGAGCGCCATCCAGGGCCGCCGCCGCCCGAAACGGCCCGGGGTGCGATCCGACAGCCACCCCATCACGGGATCGCTCACGGCATCGAAAAGCCGGATCGCGATCAGAACCGCCCCGATCGCGCCCACGGAGAGGCCCAGCTCCGTCGCGTAGAAGGGCGGCACCAGAACGTAGATGGGGAAGTACATCGCCGCCATCGGCAGCGCGGGCACCGCGTAGGCCGCGAGTTGCCCGCGCGTCAGGCTCATCGTCGCGCGACCGTGATCTGGGTGACGTCGTTGACGCCGGTCATGAAGGTCGCGGCGCAGGACGTGAGGTAGAAATTCCACATCCGGCGGAACCTGTCGTCGAAGCCCAGTGGCGCGATCTCTTCCCAACGGGTGTTGAAGGTCTCGTACCAGCGGCGCAGCGTCTCCGAATAGCTCTGGCCGAATTCGATCGAACCGAGCTCGCTCAACCCGGCCTTCTCGATCTCGGCGCGCAGTGCGCTCGGCGACGGAAGCATTCCGCCGGGGAAGATGTATTTCTGGATGAAATCGACACCCTTGCGATAGCGCGGGAAGAGATGGTCGGCGATGGTGATGATCTGTAGCGTCGCCCGGCCGCCGGGTTTCAGCCGTTCGCGCACGGCCTCGAAATAGACGGGCCAGTATTTCTCGCCCACGGCTTCGAACATCTCGATCGAGGCGATGCCGTCATAGCTGCCACGCTCGTCACGGTAGTCGCGCATCACGATCTCGACCCGGTCGTCGAGGCCCTGCCGCTTCATCCGCTCCACGGCGAAATCGTGCTGTTCCCGGCTGATCGTCAGGCCGGTGACCAGCAGGCCCCGCTCCTTCGCGGCGTATTCCGCGAAGCCGCCCCAGCCGCAGCCGATCTCCAGCACATGGTCGCCGGGGCTGAGATCGAGCGTGTCGCACAATTGCGCATACTTGTTCGTCTGCGCCTGTTCGAGACTCTCCTGCCCGCCTTTGAACAGGGCGGAGGAATAGGTCATCGTGTCGTCGAGCCAGGTGCCGTAGAACCGGTTGCCCAGATCGTAATGGTAGGAAATGTTCTTCTTCGCCTGCCGTTTGGAGTTCGAGCGCAGCCAGTGGCGCAGCCGCTCGTAGGCGCGCACCAGTCCCGCGCCGGGAAGGCTTCGCGTCACCTCGTCGTTGGACAGGAGCATCAGGTCGAGCACGGCCTGCAGGTCCGGCGTGTCCCACCAACCGTCCATGTAGGCTTCGGCGAACCCGTTATCGGCCTCGCGGATCACCCGGGCGAACAACTGGTCGTTGCGCACCGCGATCTCGGCAAAGGGGCCGGGATGGCCGCTGTCGTAGCGGAAGGTCCGGCCATCGGGCAGATGCAGATCGAGTGAGCCCGCGGCCAGACCCGACAGGAGCATGTGCACCTGCGCGTAATAGCGTGGCAGGCCGGATTGACCCTCGAGCGTGGTCAGCGGTTCGGTCATCGTCTCTGCGTGTCTAGCCTGAATATTCATCGGTTATCATAAACCTTTTGCCGCGCGCGTCAAAAGCCACGGCGCGGTTGACCTCGGGTCGGCTCGCGGTCCTCGGGGGCGTCCGCACCGAGGAACGGCACGCCCTTGAGGAACAGGCGCAAGGCCTCCCAGTGGATCCCGGCGATGACCTTGAGCGTCATCAGCGGATGGGCCAGCACGGCGCGCGCGATGGCGGAATCCGTCGCGGGCGCGCCCGCCGCGACATGGGTCGCGATCAGCGTCTCGCCCTCGGGCCCGGCCTGGCGGATCCGCATCGAGATGCGCTCCCCCGGCGCGTGGACGGTAAAGCGATAGCGCTGTTCCATCGGGATGAAGGGCGAGACCCAGAATGCCTTGTCCTGTTCCTGCCGGATCGCGCCGCCGTCTTCACCCTCGACGGCAAGGGCATAGACCTCCTGCCCGCCGAAGGTGTTCTTGACCTCGTAGACCACCGATTCCAGCCGTCCGTCGCCGTCATAACAGTAGTAGACGGAGAGCGGGTTGAAGACGTAGCCCCACAGGCGCGGGAAACAGTGCAGAAGGATCGTCGCCGGGCGCGGCAGGCCTGCCCGGGCAAGCTGCTGTTCCACCCAGGGGCGCAGGGCGGAGCCGTCCCGCGCGCCGTGATCGTCATTGACGAAGCTCAGCACTCCGAACCGTTTGAGGCGGAACAGGCGAAGCGCCGACGCCCCCTCCTCCAGCCGGTCGAGATCGAGAAGCAGGCTGAACACCCGGTAGCGGAACTTGTGCGCGCGGGGGATGAGGCGCATGTGCATCACCTCCCCGCGATAGAGCCGTATCGCGCCTTCCGGTATCACTCGGCCGCTTCCGCAAGCGGTGTCGCGATCGGCTCCGGCAGCGCCTTCGCCCAGGACGGAGCCGCACCGAGGCTCGCGGCGACCCGAAGGCCACTGCGGAGACCATCCTCGTGGAATCCGTATCCCAGCCATGCGCCGGCATACCACACGCCACCGCGCCCCTGGATGACCTCGATCTCCTTCTGACCGGCGAAGGATGCCGCATCGAAGAGCGGGTGATCGTAGGAGAACTCCTGGTGGATGAGGCGTGCGTCCGGCTCGATGCCGGGATTGAGGGAAACGAAAAGCGGGTAATCGCGGTCGATCGTCTGAAGCCGGTTCATCCAGTAGGTGACGGGGGCGGGGCGGCCGGCATCGGCCTCCGGACCGCCCGAGAGGAAATTCCAGCTCGACCAGACCTTGCGCCGCTTCGGCATCAGGCGGGGGTCGGAATGCAGCACCGCGCGGTTCGACGAGGTGCGGAACTTGGAGAGGATCGTCTCTTCCTGCGCATCCGCGTCGGACAGAAGCTGCCGTGCGACGGGCCCGTGGGTGGCGAGGATCACCTGGTCGAACTGGGCGCTCGATCCGTCCTCGAAATGCAGCGTCGGGCGGCCGCCGAGGCGCGTGACACGCGAGACGCCGGCATTGCGCTTGGCGCGCGGCCCCAGCTTTCCGATCAGGCGGGAAACGTATTCCCGCGATCCGCCATCGACCGTGCGCCATTTCTGCATCGGGTCGAGGCCGGTCATCAGGTCGTGGTTGCGAAAGAAGGCGATGAAGCTTTCAGCGGGGAAATCGAGGATGTCATCGGTCGGCGTGGACCAGATCGCCCCGCCCATCGGGAGAAGGAAACTGTCCCGGAACCAGCGGCCATAGCCCTCCCGCTCCAGCCACTGACCGAGACTCAGGCCTTCGAGCGCGCCGCGCTCCAGTTGTCCCGGAGCTTCCTTGTTGAAGCGGAGAATCTGCAGGACACCGCGCAGGAAGGAGGGGTTCAGCGCGTTGGCGCGCTGGGCGAAGATCTGGTCGAGGTCGTCGCAGGCATATTCCAGCCGCCCCCCCTTCACGCTCATTCCGAAGGACATGTCGGACCATTTCGTCGGCACGCCGAGATGTTCGAAAAGGCCCGTCAGGTTGGGATAATTGCGGTAGTTGTAGACGATGAAGCCGGTATCGACGGCTATGGTCCGCCCGTTCACCTGCGCCTCGACGGTATTGGCGTGCCCGCCGAAGCGATCGTCCCGCTCGAAAAGCGTCACATCATTCCCCTCGGACAGGGCATAAGCCGCCCCCATTCCGGCAATGCCGGACCCAACAACCGCTATTTTCACTGAAAGCTCTCCTGCCTGCGCACCGGGCGGCCGCCCGGGGTCGTCACTTGTTTTCTTCGTATGCCGCGAGCGCGCGTTCCCGCCCCGCCTTGAGGTCGACGATACGATCCGGATACGGCGTGTCGGGCGTCAGATCCCAACTCTCCGGTACTGCATCGAAATAGCTTTCCGCATCGGGATGGCTAGGTTTCCCAGAAGAATCATGGAGAAACCGGGCACGGTAGGCGCCGGAAGGATCGTGCTTCTCCGCCTGTGTCTCGGGGTTGTAGATGCGGAAATAGGGCGCGGCGTCCGGCCCCGATCCGGCCGTCCATTGCCAGCCCATCGCGTTGGAGGCCGGATCGTGATCGATCAGGCATTCGGCGAACCAGTCCATGCCCACTTTCCAGTGGGTCATGAGGTGCTTCGTCAGATAGCTCGCCACCACCATGCGGGAGCGGTTGTGCATCGTGCCGGTCACATACATTTCCCGCATCGCCGCATCGACGAGCGGTTCGCCCGTCATGCCGCGCCGCCAGGCCTCGGCATCGTCGTTGTCCTGCCGCCAGGGGAAACTGTCCCATTCGGGGCGCCAGTTGCCGCTCACGATCTCGGGCGTGTGGTGGATGAGGTGCCAGGCGAAATCGCGCCAGACGAGTTCCTTGACGAAATGCTCCGCACCCGCCTTGCCCTCCTGGTGGGCGCGCATCCCAGCGTGCCAGCAGGTGCGGATCGAGATCTCGCCCCAGGTGAGGTTCTCCGACAGGCGCGACGTGCCTTCACGGTCGAGGAAGTCGCGATCCTTCCTGTAGCCGTCGATCCTGTTGGCGACGAAGGCGCCGAGGCGGCCCCGGGCAGCCTCCTCCCCGACGACCGCATGGCGCGCGACGATCTCCGCACCGCGCTGCATGCCCCGGCCAAGCGCCCAATCGTCCAGCGTGTCGCTCTTCGGCCAGTGCGTCGGAGCGGGGATCGACGACGGCGCAGATAGCGGCTCGCCGATCTCGCGATCCTTCACGGCCCGCCAATAGGGGGAATAGACCTTGTAGAACCCGCCATCCTTCGTCTCGACCGTCCAGGGTTCGTGCAGGACATGACCGGGATGGGAGTTGGCCGCCACGCCCGCATCCTTCAGCACCGATTTCACCGCGCTGTCGCGTTCCTTCGTGTCGGGGGCGTAGAGGCGCGTCCAGTGCACGGCCTTCGCACCCGCCTCTTCGCAGAGGGCTTCAAGCACGTCCGGTGCCTTCCCCCGGCGCAGGACCAGCCGCGAACCCTTGTTCTCCAGCGCGGCGGCGAGCGATCTGAGCGATTGCTCCAGCCGCCACCGCGGGGCCGCGCCGAGGCTTTCGGTCTCCGGGTCGAGAATGAAGACGGGAATGACCGGCCCACCGGCCTCGACAGCGGCGGTGAGGGCCTGGTTGTCCGCGA